>NZ_JZRD01000021.1:0-174525 GCF_000963995.1 Pantoea sp. SM3 | reverse complement strand
ATCTTAACTGACAAGCATTACGCCTTACGGGGCGGCTTTTTCCGTAGAGAGGCTAAAGAAATGGAGACAGCATCATGAAACAGAATCATGACCAGATTGATCAGCAAGCCAATGCGTTTGTTGCAGCATTGCGATCGCAGCGCCATGCGCACATGCCAGTGATGCGTTTCCATCAGTGGCCGCATTTTATCTCGACAGTACGCACCTTGCTAGCGAATAACAATTAGTCCGATCATAATAACAGCACTAATAGTTAATATAGAAATGATAACCAGGGTTATTATTGTTTCATCGAAGGCACACAGCCTTCACAAACAACCCAAAGGAATAAGACCATGAAAACTATCAAAACACTGACCATCGCCGCTGCCGCCGCTCTTTCACTGATGTCTGCTGCCAGCTTTGCACAGAGCATCTCCGTTGAGTCTTCAACTCTTGACGGTGCAGAAGCGAAAGTTGCCGCAGTAGCACAGCAGCAGGGCGCACAGTACAAAATCACTGAAGCAAACACCAACAACCGTGTGCACATGACTGCAGAACTGTACAAATAAGTTCAGTTTCCGCTTCAGCATTAAGGCCGCCTCCGGGCGGCTTTGCTGTTTCTGAAACCTGGAAGACTAACTGAACTTTTGCGGCCCTTTCCTTATCAGCGGCTAATTCGAGTGCGCCAACCGCCGCGTATGAGCCAGTTGATAATTCACTCTTCGGCATCACTATTTCACCTTACCAACCGTTGTTCTTCTTTGTGAGCGTCTTTCGCTATGATTTACCACAACAGCGAAATGGCAAAGGAGAACCTTGATGAGGAGTGATTATCTTATTACCAGCGCACAGCCTGCAGACTTTGATGCAATCGTTGCATTGCTTCAAAAGAATGCAGCTGGCAATGGCGGCGCTTTAAACGGGAATTATCCGCCAGAGCGTGTGGCCGGTATGCTCAATCGCGCCACTGCCCATACGCTGGTGGCTAAACGCGAGGGAACGGTGGTGGGCGTCTTGTTCAGTGCGTTATCCGCGGAACAATCCCCTCCTGTGGTAGCAGCCATGTTGGAGGCCTGGCCACCCGGCATAGAGTGTTGGCTGTATGGTCCGGTATGTATTGCAGTAAGTGAACGCGGTCAGGGATTATTGCGGCCATTGTATGCGGCAATGCGGGAACATTATGGTTCAAAAACTCCGGTGTTATTCATCCAATCCAACAATATTCCCTCGTTACGTGCGCATCAGCATCTTGGCATGCAGGAGGTGGCGCGATTTGATTGTGACGATGAGAGTTTCAGGGTTTTGACCGATGCAACTTAAGAAGAGGTCGCATTAAATCATATTCAAATTTTTTGAATTTTATCAGCAAATCCTTCAGCTTTTACTCAACGAGAAGCAGGTCTATTATTTCTCATATCGAGGCGATACGCCTTCAAAACTGAAAATTACTCTGAGGAAATGACCATGAAATCTATCAAAACTTTCGTTGCAGTTGCTGCTCTTACCCTGGTTTCATTCGCGAGCTTCGCACAAAGTATCTCTGTTGATGCTTCAACTCTGGACAGTGCAGAAGCGAAAATCGCCGCCGTTGCTCAGCAACAGGGTGCTCAGTACAAAATTACTGAAGCCAACACCAACAACCGCGTGCACATGACGGCTCAGTTGTATAAATAAGCTCGCCACCCACGATATTAAGGCCGCCTACGGGCGGCTTTGTCATTTATGCTAACCGACAAGCAGCGACTCGATTTCAGTTTTTGCCTGCAATAAAGCCGCGAGAAGCTGTGGAAACTGCTCATCAAAGCGTAATGATGGCACTGCAATGGCCAGCGCATAACGTTCTCCTGAACCGGTATTCAGGGCGACACTGATACCGCATACACCCCGCGCATGCTCTTCGCGATCTACCGCATAGCCTTGCTCACGAACCTGCTGAATGGCTTTTAATAGAAGCTGAGGATCTCGCAGCGTATTTTGGGTGCGCACATCGTTCAACTGCGGAAGTAATGCCGAGATGACATCATCTGTTTGTTCAGACAATAACGCTTTACCATGCGCAGCGCAGTGCGTGGGAAAGGCCGTGCTGATGGGTGAAACGACGCGCAACTCCTGATCGGAAGCATATTGGCTGACCAGAACCGTATGGCTGCCGCGCCAGACGCATAAATCGACCGTTTCTCGCGTACGACGTCCAAGCGTTTCCATCGCCGGTTGAGAGAGCGCGATAATATCGGTATGTGCCGAAGCGGCAAGTCTTGCTAGCGCCGGACCCAGCTTAATGCCTTCACTGCCCTGCAGCAGCAACTGCTGAGAAATCAGCGACGTGACCAGCCGATGTACAGTGGTGCGCGGTAGCGCTGTCAGTTTTGACAGCTCGGACATGCTTAATCCTGCTGGTCGATTTTCTAACGCCCGCAATATAGTCGCGGCACGTGCAATAACCTGCGAACCGTTAGCCTCTGTATCTGCAGCCATCACTCTTCCGCTTTTCGATTTTAATGGCCGCCACTATAGCACGGCAGCCATTGACAATATGCGCCGATCTCGTAACACTCATGTCCGTTATATGGTTAATCATTCCATTATTCGGATAAATAAAAATCATGACATCAATTAAACCCGCAGGTGCAATCACGCTCCTGGCTGTCAGTTGCCTGACCATTATGGTGGGATGCGTCATTGTGCCGGGATTGAGTGACATCGCCGCGCAATTACAGGTTTCTTATCTGGCAAGCTGGTTGGTGACGCTGCCTGCGCTGGGCGTGATACTGGCAGGGCCATTAGCGGGGCGCGCGATAGATCGTTTTGGTGCCTATCCCATGCTACTGATTGGGCTTTTCTGCTATGGCGGATTGGGCGTGGCAGGTGTTTGGTTGCCGGGCGCAGTGCCACAAATCATCGACCGCATCCTACTGGGGGGCGCAACAGCGGTGGTGATGTCTGCCGGGACCGGCTTAATTGCCAGTTTTTATCAGGCCGAAGCCCGATTAAAGATGATCGCGCGACAAGGCATGGCAATAGAGTTGGGTGGCGTAGTGTTTCTCTTTGTGGGTGGGATTCTGGCCTCCGCAAGTTGGCGTTATCCGTATGGGCTGTATCTATTCTCCTGGTTGCTGCTGATGTTGGTGCTCATTTGTGTCCCGCGCCCTCAGCAGCAGATGAGAGCGGAAATAATAGAAGAGGGCGTAACGGATAGCGATCGCCGGTTGCGGCCGGTATGGCTGGCGGCGTTCTGTTCCATGATCTGTTTTTTCACCGCCGTCATTATGCTGCCGCAACGGTTTGCTTTGATGGGTGTGAATGCCGCACATATTGGCTATTTTCTCTCATTTGTCTCGCTGGTGGCGGTGCTGGCAGCAGCACTGATGCCGCATGTTGCGCTGCAATTCGGCAACTATTCCACGCTGATTATGGCGTTCATTTGCTACCTGTTGGCACATCTTGAATTTGCAGCAGCCCCCGATGTCGTGTTGTGCCTGCCAGGCGGCATCTTATTAGGCATGGGGTTTGGGCTGTCAGTGCCTTTGGTGAATCACATGACCGTTGAAATCAGCCAACCTCAGGAACGTGGGCGCCAATTGGCACGCTTATCAATGGCCATTTTTGGCGGGCAATTTATGGCGGCGTTCATGACATACCTTCCAGGTCACTTATCGATGGCCTTTTTTGCCGCCGCCGTATTAGCGGCTATCAACATCATTGTGATGCGTAAGGTCTCGGCGAGATGTAGTTAGCACGATCATGATGATCGCACTAATGGTTAATCATGAAATGATAACCTAGGGTATTATTATTTTCATCGAAGGCACACAGCCTTCATAAACAACCCAAAGGAATAAGACCATGAAAACCACTAAAACACTGACCATCGCCGCTGCCGCCGCTCTTTCACTGATGTCTGCTGCCAGCTTTGCCCAGAGCATCTCCGTTGAGTCTTCAACTCTTGACGGTGCAGAAGCGAAAGTGGCTGCAGTCGCACAGCAGCAGGGCGCACAGTACAAAATCACTGAAGCGAACACCAACAACCGCGTGCACATGACTGCAGAACTGTACAAATAAGTTCAGTTTCCGCTTCAGTGTTAAGGCCGCCTCCGGGCGGCTTTGCTGTTTCTGGAATCTGGAATCTGGAGTCTGGAGTTCGGAATCTGGAATCTGGAATCTGGAATCTGGAGTCTGGAGTCTGTTATCACGTGCAGTGATCTGTCCGGAAATGTCCCTGTCTTGTCTCACACCTCAGCTCACTGGCCTGTAGCATGTTGCGTATTCACTCAGCAAAAACAGGCATCTCATGAAAATCATCGTCGGCAAAAACTTTTCCCCAGCGCGTGCGTGGGAGGCTCTCGATATTGCCAATTTTGATGGCACCAGCGTGCGATTACACTGGACTGATCAGCCCTATCGCTGGCACATCAATGAAGGTGAAGAAGTCTTCGTGGTGTTAGATGGCGTGGTCGAGATGCATTACCGCGAGCGGGCGGAAGTGCATAAAGTGATGCTCAACGTGGGTGATATATTCTTCGCCAGCGTGGGTACCGAACATGTCGCTCATCCCCAGGGTGCGGCACGCGTGTTGGTGATTGAAAAAGAAGATTCAGTTTAGCCCGATACAAACTCGTGAAAGCGTACAAAAAAACAGCACTTCGCGGGAGCGGGCACTGCAGGCGGGAAAAGCTGATTTATCCACAGGTTAGCGAGCGCTCTTTTCACCTGTAATGTGGATAAGATGGAACTCTGCCGATCAATGAGGTTATTGTAATGGGGATTATGATTAGTGCGATCATGATGATCGCACTAATAGTTAATAGTGAAATGGTAACCTAGGGTATTATTATTTTCATCGAAGGCACACAGCCTTCATAGACAACCCAAAGGAATAAAACCATGAAAACCATCAAAACACTGACCATCGCCGCTGCCGCCGCTCTTTCACTGATGTCTGCTGCCAGCTTTGCCCAGAGCATCTCCGTTGAGTCTTCAACTCTTGACGGTGCAGAAGCGAAAGTGGCTGCAGTCGCACAGCAGCAGGGCGCACAGTATAAAATCACTGAAGCGAACACCAACAACCGTGTGCACATGACTGCAGAACTGTACAAATAAGTTCAGTTTCCGCTTCAGCGTTAAGGCCGCCTTCGGGCGGCTTTGCTATTTAAGGCCTGATAAAACGTATCAGCTGATTGCGTTGACGAAACGCTGCGTTATTTGCTGAGGACGGGTAATCGCGCCACCGACCACCACAGCATGCGCGCCCAGTTTTAAACACTGCGCCGCCATCTCAGGTGTTTCCACATTGCCTTCTGCAATCACGGGCGCCTTCACTGCTGTTAATACTGCACGCAGGAAGTGAAAATCATTTGCCGCCAGAAAGTTGCCGCGCGTTTCCGCCGTGTAGCCATGCAGCGTAGTACCTACGCAGTCGAAGCCGAGTTCATCTGCCAGCAGCGCCTCCTCAACTGTCGCAATATCCGCCATCAGCAATAACTGCGGATAGCGTTGACGAATCGCTGCCACCAACTGCGGCAACTGCAGTTCGCCAGGTCTCTGATGCTGAGTCGCATCCAGCGCGATCATCGCTGGATTCGCCGCCATCAATTCATCGACCTCTTTAAGCGTGGCAGTGATATACACATCACTGCCTGGATAATCGCGTTTGATAATGGCGATAATGGGCAAATCCACGGTTTGCATAATCTGCTCTACATCGATCAGACTGTTGGCGCGGATTGCCGACGCGCCACCTTGCATCGCGGCTAATGCCATACGCGACATGATATAGGCGCTGTGCAGGGGTTCATTTTCCAGTGCCTGACAAGACACCACCAGTTTCCCTTTAATCTGCTCCAGCATGTTTGCTTTCATAGCGCGAGTAACTCCTCAACTTCATTTTTGATAATGGTGACGTGCGGGCCATAGATCACCTGTACGCCGTTGCCACGCTGGATAACCGCGCGAGCGCCCGTGGCCTTCAATGCGGCTTCATTAAGTTTAGAACTGTCGTTTAGCGTGATGCGCAAACGTGTGGCGCAGCAGTCAAGTTCGGCAATATTGCCTTTACCGCCCAGCGCTTCAATCACCTGCAAAGGGCGTTCGCCAGCGGCAACTGGCAAGGTATCGATGCTGACATCTTCACGGCCTGGCGTTTTGAAATTGAATCGTGTGATCAGCAGACGGAAGGTGAAGTAATACAGCAGGAACCACGGCACGCCGACCAAGGGCACATACAGCCAGTGGGTTTTCGCTTCACCCTGCAATACACCGAATAGAATGAAATCGATTAAACCGCCGGAGAAGGTCTGTCCAATGGTGATGTGCAGGATGTGGGCGATCATAAAGGCCAGACCATCGAACAGCGCGTGAATCACATATAATGCTGGCGCCACAAACAGGAACGAGAACTCAATCGGTTCGGTGATTCCAGTCAGGAATGAGGTGAGGGCGGCGGATAATAACAAACCGGCCACACGTTTGCGGTTCTCGGGTTTGGCGGTGTGATACATCGCCAGACAAGCCCCGATCAGGCCAAACATCATGGTGATAAAGCGGCCCGACATAAAGCGCGCCGTTCCCAGATAAAACTGCTGCGTATTGGGATCGGTCAACTGAGCGAAGAAGATGCGCTGAGTGCCTTCAACCAGGTGACCGTTGACCATTTCACTGCCGCCCAAAGCGGTAGTCCAGAAAGGCAGATAGAAGATGTGATGCAGACCAAACGGGCCGAGCATGCGCAACACAAAGCCGTATATGAAGGTGCCGAAATACCCCGTGGCATCGACCAGTCCACCCATACCGAATATCAATTTCTGAAAATGCGGCCAGACGATGGTCATTGCCGCGCCAACGATAATCGCCACAAATGAGCTAATAATCGGGACGAAGCGTGAGCCACCGAAGAAGCCGAGAAATTGTGGTAGGGCAATTTTGTTATAGCGATTGTGCAGCAACGCGGTGACCAGACCGATCACAACACCACCAAACACGCCGGTTTCCAGCGTTTGAATGCCCAGCGCCATACCTTGACCTACAGCGCTTAGATTCCCACTCGCCATTACACCGTTGAGCGTCAGCAGTGCGTTGATGGTGGCATTCATCACTAAATAAGCCAGCAGAGAGGCCAGACCAGCCGTACCCTTATCGCTTTTAGCGAGTCCTACCGCCACGCCTACCGCAAACAGCACCGCAAGATTGGCGAATACCACTGAACCGGCGCTGGCCATGCTGGTAAAGACACCTTGTAACCAGGCGATGTCCAGGAAGGGATAAGCTTTTACCGTGTTGGGATTGGATAACGCTCCGCCAATGCCCAACAGCAGACCGGCCGCGGGTAATACGGCGATCGGTAACATAAAGGATTTTCCGAAACGCTGTGCTTTTTCAAACCAGCTTCCAGAGGAAGCTCCACTGAACATTGACATAAATTTTCATCCCCGAATGATTGTTGTGGTAAAAATTATTATCACAACATACTTCATTTGATGAAAATAACTACCATTAGTGTGATAGCTTTCACTTATAATCAATTCTGCTGGCACAAATCAGGGCCTTTACGCACACTAGACGCCATCAATATTGGCGAACGGAGGGATGTCATGACGGACAATGGAAATATTTTGCTGCATCTGAAGCAGGGCCTGCCGGGTTACAGTCCGGCGCTGCAAAAGCTGGGCGATTTCATCCTGACCGAACCGCAAAGAGTGCTGTATCTCACTATTACCGAGTTGGCGAAAGAAACGGACACCAGCGAAGCCAGTGTGACACGCTTGTGCCGCAACCTGAGTTGCAAGGGCTACACCGAATTTAAAATGGCGCTGGCACTGGATGTGCAACAGAGCCAGCCAATGGTTCCGGCGAGTGGCGATCCCGTCGATGTGCTGGTGGAAGAGTCGGTGCAGGCGCTGCGTGACACCGGTAAATTTATCAATCGCGAGGTTTTACAGCAGGCCGCCACGGCATTGCATCAGGCGCGTTCTATCCAAATTTACGGCGTAGCAGCCAGCGCCATCACCGGTGAATATTTGCATTATCGCCTGCTTCGCCTGGGTAAATCCGCGCAGCTGTTTGGCGATATGCATCGTGCGGCCATGAACGCGTCGACCCTGGGTAAAGGTGATGTGGTGATTGCGATTTCGGCTTCCGGTTCGACCAAAGATTTGATGCACGTGGTCAATGTCGCGAAGAAACGTAAAGCGCAAGTCCTGATGTTGAGTAACACGTTGCGCAGCCCCATGGGCAATCTGGCGGATATGTTGCTGGTGGCAGCCCGTCCGGAAGGGCCGCTGAACGCGGGTACGTTGAGTGGTAAAGTGGGTGCGATGCTGTTGGTGGAAGTGTTGATGGGGGAGCTGATGACGCATGACACAGATTACGCCACAGCCAGTCAGCAAACGGCCAGTGCAACGTTGCCGATGTTAATCTGATCGCTGGGTAATTCGCTCTCAATTCCAACATGACGTAAAAAATCGGTGCGCAGTGATGCGCACCCTGCGAAGATAAATCTACTCACTTGCCAGTGCGGCGACCGGGTCCATGCGAGCCGCTTTGCGGGCTGGCAGATAACCAAAAATCATGCCGATAATGGTGGAGCAGGCGAAGGCTGCCCCCGCGGATTCCCAAGAGTAGATGGCTGTCAGCACACCGCCTGCCATCAGGCTAATCAGCGGACCGATCACCAGTGAGAGCGCCACGCCGAGTGAACCGCCAACTAAACATACCAGCACCGCCTCAATCATAAACTGCTGCATGATATCGCCACGCCGCGCACCCACCGCCATACGCACGCCAATTTCATGCGTTCGTTCGGTGACGGACACCAGCATAATATTCATCACGCCGATGCTGCCGATCATCAGCGCAATCGATGCCACCATCAAAATCAGCAAGGTCAAGGTGGCGGCCGCCCCTTCAATCGCTTTGCGGTACTTATCGCGGTTAAACATCAGGAAGTCTTTGGTGCCATGGCGCGCAGTCAATAATTGTGTGAGAGATTCCACCGCCGGACCACTGACCACATCATCTTTAAGCTTCACGCTGATACTCGTGAGCGCTGTTTGCCCACTGATGCGGTACATCATGGTGCTCCAGGGCAACCAGACGCTGAGACGATTGGGCGAAATGCCGTTATCTTCATGTGCCACACCTATTACTCGCACCGGCACAGACCCTAACACGATCATTTTGCCGATGGGGTTTTCATTGGCTGCAAACAGCTTATTGCGCGTATTGGTATCAATGATGATCTCTTGCCGGGCATGGCGTTCATCACTGAAGTTGCTGCCTTCGGTGAGTTTGATGCCCTGAATCTCAAAGTAATCTTTGCCAACGCCTGATACGGATGCTTTCGACGAGTTGGAGAGGTAGCGGATCGGCTGCGTCGAGAGCAGCTCAGGACTGACTTTGTCGACGAACTGCTGACGAGCAATCACATCGGCATCAGCCATCACCAGCGTCAACACCGGATGCGCATCATCTTCGGCGAAGTCGCCGCCGGCATACACGGACACCACATTCGTCCCGAGACCGGAAATACTCTCCAGCGTTTTTTCACGCGCACCTTGTCCAAGCGCGACGACAGTGACGACAGCGGCAATACCAAAGATAATACCGGTCATGGTGAGTGCGGTGCGCAAGCGATGCGTATTCATGGCATTTAGCGCCATACGCATTGACTCGCGCAGGCGATCAATCAATCCGCGCAGCTTGCTCTGACTTCTGCTCACCATTGGCTGATAGCGCGCTCGCGTCGCCTCTGTTTTTGGCCCGCTGTCAGCAAAAATTTCGCCGTCCTGGATTTCGATGATGCGGTCAGCGTGCTGCGCCACTTTCATATCGTGTGTGACGATAATCACCGTATGACCGTCACGATTCAGGTCATGAAGAATGCGTAACACTTCCTCGCCAGAGTGCGAATCCAGCGCGCCGGTCGGTTCATCGGCGAGAATGATCTCGGCCCCATTAATCAACGCTCGCGCAATACTGACGCGCTGCTGCTGGCCGCCAGAGAGTTCACCCGGTTTATGGTGTTCACGGCCTTTGAGCCCGAGTCGTTCCAGTAATTGAGCAGCACGCTCCCGCCGTGCATGCCCCGGCAAATTGGCATAAATCGCCGGGATTTCGACGTTGCTTAATGCAGTCAGGTCCGGCATTAAGTGGTAGCGCTGAAAAATGAAGCCAATATGTTCGCGACGGACTTTCGCCAGTGCGTCCGGAGAGAGTGAAGCGGTATTCTGGCCTGAGATAAAATAGTGACCGCTGTCGGCGGCATCCAGGCAGCCGAGAATATTCAGCAATGTGGATTTGCCCGAGCCTGAAGGGCCAATGATCGCGACCATCTCGCCACTGGCGATCTGCAAATTGATATCTTTCAGCACAAGCAGAGATTCTGAACCGTTAACATAGCTGCGCTGAATGTTTTTCAGTTCGATCAGGCTCACATCACCACCTTGTCCGCACCGACGGCTTGGGTAGCAAGAATGACTTTCTCACCGGCATTCAAGCCGCTAAGAACCTGAATATCAACGCTGTCTGAAATCCCGGTGGTGATAATGCGTTTCTCTGGCTGATTCTGCTTGTTCGCCACCTCGACAAAGGTCTTGCCTTCTGCGTCTTTTTTCGTTGCCTGTACCGGGATCAACAGTGCGTCTTTCGCGGTGTCGCGCAGCAGATTAACTTGCGCGGTCATGGAGATGCGCAGGGTGTTGTCGGGATTGGGAACATCGAGTAAGGCATTGTAATAAATGGCAGCATTGGTACTGCTGGTCGGCGTACTTTCACTGTTGCCCATCAAGGCATCATCTTTCATCACCGATTCGGGTGCCAGTTCAATGCTACGCAGCGTCGCGTTGTAACGTTTATCAGGATTGGCGAAGGTGGTAAACCAGGCTTGCTGGCCGGGATGGATGTTGGTGATGTCCGCTTCGGAAATCTGAACTTTAATGGTCATGGTGCCAAGTTGCGCCAGCTTGGCGATGGTCGGTGCGCTCTGCGCAGCGTTAACCGTCTGGCCCTGTTTGGTCACGATGGCGATTACCGTGCCATCCATCGGTGCCATGATGCGGGTATAGCTGAGATCGAGCTGCTTCTTGTCCACCTCAATTTGTGCCTGAATGACGCGCGCCTTTTGCGCCGTCAACTCAGCGCGAGCGGTGCTCCACGCTTCTGCCGCCTCGTCAAAATCCTGGCGCGACACCAGATTGGCTTTGATCATTTGCTGCAAACGTTTGAACTGCGCATCCTGTCGGACTAAGGTCGCTTCGCGTGTCTCCAAATCGGCTTGTGCCACGCTAAGCGCGGCCTGCGCATTACGTAAATCACTGCGCTGTGGCTGATCGTCAATTTCAGCGATCAGTTCGCCCTTACTGACGTTATCACCCGCTTTGATATAGAGCTTTTTCACCTGCCCAGACACCTGAGCACCGACGTTGACGCGTTCGATAGCGTCCATCTTGCCTGTCGCGGCGATGACGTTTTCGATGTTGCCTTGACGCACAACGGCGGTGACCAGTGGGTTCGGTTTGGGTTGTGCGCTGTGATAGGCCCAGACCAGAATAATGATCGCTAAAAGAGCGATCGCGACAACAAGCCGCTTTTTAGAGGTATTCAACATAAGCATCCCTTTAATGAAGCGAGAATAGTAATCACTAAATGCAACAAACAGGAGAAAATTCGTCAGGATTCTTGCATTAAATGGATTGTGTTGAGAAAAAAATGAAAATTTTCCGAATAGAAATCGTCGTTGGGTTGTTTACCGCTAAACCACACACTATTTGGGAAATGTTATGTCCGCTTCGACCCGTCAACACTCACGTCAACGCTATGACGCTTTCAGCATGACGTTGCACTGGATCACTGCGTTTAGCGTCATTTTTCTGTTTGCCTCTGCGCATATTTGGGAACAACTGGAAAAGGGCACACCGCTGCGTAAGGGTTTACAGGCGTGGCATATCTCTTTTGGCATTTTGCTGGCTCTGATGATAATTGTGCGCCCATTGTGGCGTTGCTATTGCCAACGTCAGACGCATTTGGCCGTGGTGCCAGCTGAAAACAGCACGCCGATGCGCATCATCGCGCATGCCGTTCATGGCTTGTTGTACCTGTTGTTATTCACGCAGGTTGTATTGGGTTTTCTGTTTCGCTGGTCGCAACAGGAACCGTTTAATTTCTTTGGCCTGTTCGATATTCCAACCTTTATTCATGTCGATACCGCACTGCGTCATACGCTGGCGGGATTACACAATAACGTTGCCTGGGCGCTGATTAGCCTGGCAGGCGCGCATGCGCTGGCAGCGTTACTCCATCACTACGTTCTGCGTGACAACGTGCTGCGCCGCATGCTGCCGTTGCGCGATTCGATGCCACTCCGTGAGGATAAATGAATGATGAAGATGATGACCCCGATTCGCTGGTTTGCCGTGCCGGTATTGTTGATGGTGTTACATGCACCGACTGCATTCGCCATGGGTGATGACGACAGCGACAAGAAAACCCCGGATTGTCCAAAAGGGCAAGTGTATGACAGTAAAACCAAATCCTGCGTGCCGGAAAAAACCAGCATGCTGAGCGATGAGGATAAGACGAATTACGCCTACCACCTGGCGAAAAAAGGCGAGTATCAAGCTGCGCTGACGTTACTGGATACGTTGCACAATCAGAACACCAAAGAAGCATGGAATTATCGCGGTTACGCCACGCGTAAACTGGGCCGCACCGACGAAGGGATGCGTTACTATCAGAAATCGATCGCTCTGGACCCCAAATATGCCAAAGTGCGTGAATATTTAGGTGAAGCCTGGATGATCAAAGGCCGTCCGGATCTGGCTAAAGAGCAGCTCACTATCATCAAATCGCTGTGCGGTGTGAATTGTGAAGAGTATCAGGATTTACACGCGGCCATTAATGGCCATCCTGAGTCCTGATGACCGTTGTTGACGGAGGATAGAAACATTACCAGCACTGAAGTCCGTCAACATCTGGCGGCGCATCTGACGCGTATGTGGCGCTACGCGATGGTGTTATCGCGTAATAAAGATGTCGCCGAAGAGTTAGTGCAGTCCACCTGTGTGCGGGCGCTGGAACGCAGCGCCCAGTTCACACCGGGCACACGCATCGATCGCTGGCTGTTTACCGTGCTGCATTCCGTGTGGATCAACGAACTGCGCGCGCAGCGGGTACGCATGGGGCAGGGATTCGTCGAGAGTGATGAACTGCTCGCTCCCGACCATCAGCAACACAATGAACAACGCATGCAGTACGCCAAAGTGATGCAACGGGTTGGGCAGTTGCCAGAGGCGCAGCGCAACGCGGTATTTTTAGTTTATGTCGAGGGCTTTACCTATCAGGAAGCCGCCGACACGCTGGCCGTGCCGATTGGAACCATCATGAGCCGCCTCGCTGCGGCACGCACCACTTTAGCCAGCGCAGTGACAGCGCGGCCTGCGGTACAGGAGAAACGCTTGTGAATGCACCACGATTTACCTCGCCCTATGCCGATGAAGCTATCGTTGCCTGGCTGGATGGCGAAATGCGCGCGGAGGATGCGCAGGCGTTTGAAACTGAACTAAAGCGTAGTGAAACGTTGTCAGCACGGACGGCTGAGCTAATGAAAAGCAATCAACCTTTTGCGGATGCGTTCGCGCCAATGCTGGATGAGGCGCCGCTGGAGCGCATGGAGTCACGACTGGCTTATCTGTTGGACAACACGCCGTGCGCACCGGTAAAAGAAGCTGTGCAGGTTAGCCGTCGAGCGTTGATCGCGGCATCAGTCAGTTTTCTGCTGGTGGGTAGTGCCGTCGGTTTTTGGGCCAGACCCGTCGCGAAAGCTGAACAGGATGAGAGCGCGCGAATACGTGAACTGGAAGCACAATATATGTCACTTTATAGCCCGGAAACGTTGGCGGATGTCGACAGTTCTCCACAGGTGTTAGCGCGTTCATTACAACGCACGGCGCGCGACCTCGATCTGCGTCTGACGACTGAGCAATTGACGCTTCCTGAAGCGAGCTTGAAAAGTGTGCGTATGTTGCGCTACGACGATTCACTGATCACTCAAATCGCCTGGAATCACAGCAGTTACGGTCCGATGGCACTGTGTATTTCGCGGGAAGATCGAATTAAACAGAGCGTATTGGCGCAGGAAAAACGGCACGGCATGAATCTGGTGTGGTGGCATCGCAGCGGATATCAGTATGTTTTGATTGGGCGCAATCCTGCTGAGCAGTTAAAACGAGCGGCACAGGTGTTAAGCGCCGCTCTGGTGTAATTTATCAGTGATTACCCACTATGCCCCCTGGGATGCAGGATACAAATATCACAGGGGCGTATTAAGGGGTGTTTGCTTAGAGGATGCCCAACTGCTGTTTCAGTTGCGCAATCTCATCGCGCCATTGCGCCTGCAGCGCCGGTTTCTGATGTTTGGGCTTACGTTCTCTATCCTCATCCAGCTTGTTTTCCAGATCACACAACGCCAGCAGCAGCGCATCTTCATCGTTGTAGGATTCAGATGTCACGGGCAGAACATTTACGCTCTCGTTGTCTGACGGTTGTTTGGCACTCAGCTGCTCAATGACCGGTTCAAAGTCATGCCACTCGCTCAGTTGCTGATCCTGAATTAGCCAAAAGCGATTGCAACTGCTGGCAATCAGATTGCGATCGTGCGACACCAGAAGCACCGCGCCCTCAAACTGATTAAGGGCGGCTGCCAACTCCTCTTTGCCCAGCATATCCAGATGGTTGGTGGGCTCATCCAGCAGCAATAGGGAATAGAGCGCGAGTGTCAGCCCGACAAACAGCAGGCGTGAGCGTTCACCGCCACTCAGTGAGCCCACTAATTGCTGATGGCGGAGGTAGGGGAATCCCGCACCGATCAGAGCCATTTTTCGCTGGTCGTCACTTAGAGGGGCAAAATGCGCCAGTGCCTCGTTGAGGCTCTCCTCATCCTGCAATTGCGTGAGGCTTTGGTCGTAATAACCTAGCTTTGCACGTGGATGAAACAGCGTGGTGGTCTCACGCTGGTAATCCAGCCAGAGTTGGCGCAGCAGCGAAGATTTCCCGCTGCCGTTACGACCCACAATGGCGATGCGATCGCCACTTTTTACCTGCAGGCTGGGTAACGAAAACAACGCAGGCGCGTTCTCCGCTGGGCGAATGCGCATTTCAGTCAGCGCCAGCACCCGATCGGCATCCAGTGCTTCCCCCAGCAGTTGAAGACGCCATAAGCTGCCTCCGGTCAACGTGGTTTGTGCCTCTCTCAGCCAACTGGCGCGTTTCTCCATTTGCTGCGCTTTACGCGACAGACCTTCGTTGTCGTAAGTGCGTCCCCAAATCGCCAGCCGTTTGGCACTTTTTTCGACGCGCTCAATCTCGTTCTGTTCTGCCTGAAAACGTTGCGCATCGGTTTCATCCTGCTGTGCCAGCGCTTGTCGGGCTGCGGAGCAGGGCAGACGGAAGAATTGCAGGGTTTGATCGCGCAGGATCCAGCTGCAATTGGTGACCTGATCCAGCAAGGTGCTGTCATGTGAGACCAGCACAAAGCTGCCTTTCCAACTTATCAGGAACTGTTCCAGCCACAGGAGCGTTGGAAGATCCAAGTGGTTGCTGGGTTCATCCAGTAATAGCAGATCGGGCTGGAGAATCAGTGCACGCGCCAGCAGTAACCGCATATGTTGACCACCACTCAACGTGGCTGCCGTTTGGGTATGCTGTTCAGTATCGAACCCCAGCGAAGAGAGTAGCGCCTCCGCGCGCCAGGCTTCACTGACCTGTTGCTGCTGTGGCAGACGCGCAATCACGCCTGCCAGCAACGTGGCTTGCTGGAGCTGAGAGGGAAGATGTTGTTCAATTCGCGCCAGCAGACAGTGGTTGGCTAGCGTAACGCTGCCCTGACTGCTTGCCAGTTCACCGCTGAGGATTTTTAGCAGGGTACTTTTCCCCGTGCCGTTATCACCCAGCAGCCCAATACGATCGCCTTTTTTCAGGCTGAAATTGATGTCGTGAAATAGCGTACCGAAGGCGTTATCAAAGCCGACAGCGTGTGCGGATAGTAATGTGCTCATGTGCTTACTCATAAGTTGCAGGCGTGCGAACGCCTGACGTCAAAAACTGCTGACGACAACCCGGTAAGCCGGAGGAAGGGATGAGATTTCAGTAGACTTCGCTCAGGCGGATTATCGCAGCACGAATGCAGAGATAGCTGAGCGCGGCCAATTACTATAAAAGTGTGAGTAAATAAACAATTCACACGATGGCATAGTAATCCTCCTTATTTATTAGTGAGTAGTAGGGTGAGATGATGATAGTCTTCTGGGCGGGTACTATCTATAGATTGTTCGCGATGTTGTGAAGCTACAGCGTTATATGCACCCGACGTCACGTAAAGTAGTTAACTTTACACATTAAAGGATTCACGGATGAAGAGTAAAACTTTACCCCTCGTATTAATTCCGGGTTTCATGCTTGATGAAACACTTTGGGACGATTTTGTTCGGGTCTATCCCGATGACAGGACCTGTATCAGAGCCAGCCTGAGCCAAGGCGAAAGCATCACCGAATATGCTTACAATATCGTGGCAACCTTACCGCCGCGCTTTATTTTGGTTGGTTTCTCACTGGGAGGCTATGTGGCAAGAGCCATCGCCGAAGCCTTTCCCGAGCGCACTGCAGGAATGGTTTTGGTTGCCACTTCACTTCGTGAAAACCCACCTGAACAACGTGAGTTACTGGATAAGGCGTCACAAGCGGCCTTGATGGGTGATTTTAATGGCTTTAGCCAGGCGGTGCTGAAGCCATCGTTACATTCCTCTCGACAGGATGATGCCCAACTAATTGATAAAATTCGTGTCATGGGGAAACATCTCGGTGCAAATGTTTTTCGAACACAAGCCATGCTTGATCGCAGTGGTGTCACGCAGCAACCGATTCGTTGCCCAATATTGGTCATTGCATCTGAAGGGGATGGCCTGCGCGGTCTTGAAGAGTCCCGAGAGATTGTCACTTTACTGGGGGGCGATATGGAAATTATCGGTGAAAGTGGTCATATGTTGCCCCTTGAGCAACCTGTTAGACTCGCCTCTGTCATCGCCGATTGGCTTGAAAAACAGCACTTTGAATAAAAAAGTGCAGAGCTTATCTAAAGCTCCATTGAATGGTGATGACAAATACCGAGGGGATTATAATCCCCGATTCAATGCCGAAATAGGGTGTGAAATTATATTGAAAGCCATGATAAATATAGGGTGAGAACCCTATTCCGGTGGCCTTTTTAAAGTCGTGATAGGAACCGTGATCGCCACAATCCTTAAAGGCATCGAAAAAAAACTCACCGGTGTAGCCGTAGATACCTTTAAAGGTCCAGCCATCATCCCAGGTTTTCCAGTCTTTTCTCACCCCTAACGCAAGACAGCGGTCATCAAAGCTGTTTTTCATGGTGCCGATCAGCACGCTATAGGTTGAATTTTCGGACAACTTTCTTTCTACCGAGAAGAAGTTATTCTCAAAATTTTCAGTGTATTGCCCATGATTCCCGGTCAGGTGATAAACGTAGGAACCCGTGTTAATGGAATAAAGGTTAATTTCGCTCGCTGGGCAGTGCAGCGAAAAGAGTGTTAATACAATCAGTAAGCCCCATACTAATCTGAAATTTATTCTGGGGTATTCTTCTGTTATTTCATTCATTTTTTCCTCACCACTGGCAATGCGATAATGAAAAAAAGCTAACAGCAGTCTGATGTATTGACTCAACATATTGATTGATAAGTCAGAATGACCAGAACTCTGAAATTTTTAGATAAGAGTATTTGATACTGATAAAATCATGACGATGACGTATTTTAGCAGGTTTTTTGATAGGGCAATCTTGCGAAGAGAGGCGCATTATTAATATGCAAGGTTATATGATTAATAAATAAGGGATTCGTTTAAATAAATCATTCATCAGCTGTTATCACGGAATGAGGTGCCCCTCATCCAATCAGGGGGAACCCGTGATGTGCTGCAAGCCTGCAAGTGTTTGGTCATACGCCGATTGGAGATTCTCTACCCCATAACCAGAATCTCACGCCCGGTTATGCTGAACTAAACAGGGATGAAAATAAAATCACTTCATCCCTGAGTGCAGTTTTAACCTTGATCGACCCAGATCAACTTATCCACTTCAAACCCAAGTCTCTGCGCGACAGCCAGATAGTGTTTTTTCACTTGATTCGGAATCTTCGGCTCTCGCGACAAGATCCATAAATAGCCCCGATTTGGTCCACTCACTAACGCATATTGATAATCATCATCCAAAGCGATCACGTTATAGCCGCCATAGAACGGGCCAAAAAAGGAGACTTTAAGCGCTGCGGTATCCGACTTGCCGGTGAAGTAGGCTTTGCCGTCGCTCTCACTCCACTCTTTTTTCACCGGATCATATCCACGATTCAGCACGTTTATGCCGCCATCGTTGCGTTGAGTATAAGTGGCTGTGACATGATCTTTGCCGCGCTCAAAGCGGTGATCCAGACGGGCGATTTCGTACCATTTGCCCAAATAGCGGTTGGCATCAAAAGGGCTGATGGGCGTGACACCTTTTGGCGGCGTCGGGGATTTACAGGCAACCAGCGTTAACGATAACGCGGCAAGTGCGGCGATTGGCCATATTTTCATTGCTGCTCCTTAGTCGATCCTGATCCGTATTTAAGGGTATGTCAGCATGATTATAGGCAAGAAAAATCGAGGTGGCCCTCAGGCCACCTGATGCAGGGGATTATTTCTTCTCTTTATCTTCGTCAGCCGGAATCAGCGGCTCATCAATCGCAATAGAGGTGCCTGACTTCAGCAACTGAATATCGAGTATCACGTAGGTCATGGTGGTGATGAACAAAGAAATCACGCTGCCAATCACGCCGCTGGTGGTGAAGGTGAAGTAGTTGTACATCACCACCCAGGTCACACAAATAAACAGGGCAAGCGCAACGTTAATGGCTGACTGTGAATAGTTGGTGGTGCGAGCGCCCATCTCATTAATTTGCTTAAAGAGGTTGGTGCCAACGTATTTCTCCAGCACAAATATGCCCTGATCCCAACTGCGCAGGCGTCGTGCGCTGCTGCGAGTGAAGAACAGGAATAACAACGAGACAAACAGACCGGAAAAGGCGATCAGCACGGGGACCGCTTCTAATGCATACACCAAACTTTTGTGGCTGGGTGCTTGTGCGGTGAGATCCAGCGTCAGCGAGGCGCCCAGGACAGCATAGAGGAAAATAAACAACGCTAAAAACACCGCATTGCGTTTCCAGTCGAGTTCCGCTTCGTGATTTTTCTGCTGGCGAGCGATGTCGAGGGCTTGTTGCAAACGCGTGTCGCTGGATTGGGTATCCACTTGCTCTATCTCTTCTCCGAGCAAACGGTGAATAAACGGCTGATCGGCCGAATCAATGGTGATGCGCATAACTATCCTGATGGCGTAACTATCGAGGTGCACAGTGTAACGCAATTTCGGCCGCAGGCAGGAATCTGCGAGGCAACACGCAGTTTCAGTGCTGCAGTTGCTCATGATTTGCACATCATTTGTACACTTTACTCTGCGGCCAGTGTCGGCCGTGTACAGCACGACGGAGGAATAGCCTATGTCGTACGTAGATGGTTTTGTCGTTGCGGTGCCTGAAGTCAATAAAGAGGATTACCGCGCCATGGCGGCCAAAGCAGCGCCGCTGTTTAAAGAGTTTGGTGCCACACGCATCGTGGAGTGCTGGGCAGATGATGTACCTGAAGGCAAGCTCACGGATTTTTATAGGTCGGTGAAAGCGGAAGAGGGTGAGACAGTGGTGTTCAGCTGGATTGAATATCCCTCACGTGAAGTGCGTGATGCGGCCAATCAGAAAATGATGTCCGATCCGCGAATGAAAGAGATGGGCGAAAACATGCCTTTTGATGGCAAAAGAATGATTTACGGCGGTTTCTCGATTCTACTCGAAGAGTAATGCGCAGGGCGCGTTGGCGCCCGCGCATTTCTGTCACGCTCAGGCATGCAAGAATTTACGGCCACTGCTGACACTGTATGACGGTCCGATAACCATCGTGATCTTGATACGTTTTTCCGTTTTGATCCCAATATGGGTTGAATGATTCAATCTGTACAAATCCCGCCAATACCATTTGCTGGCATGTTTGCTGCCACCTATCACGCTCGGGTAAATACAGCACCAACAGATCTTCTGATGAGGGTGAAGGGATGACCGGATGCGAAGTGCATTGTGTGAATTCCAAATGCCAGGGCAGATCTGCTTTTCCCAGCATCACGCCATTGAAGCCTTGGTGGTCTTCAAAGGCGCCAATCACATCCAGTCCCAATCCTGATTGATAAAGTTCACGACTGCGCTCCAGTTGTGAAACCGGTCGCGCTACGCGTAGGGTAAGTGTTGCCACAAGTTGATCTCCATAACGATTGTGATTAATCCTGTCACTCATACTTTAGCGGCGACAAAAGAGTGATGGCGCAATGCGTGCGCATTGTGTATCGACGATGGCTAAATCGTCGATTTAATTGATGGAAGCCTGGGAAATGACCTCTATCACATCATAATCAAATGAAATAGGCTTCTGTTTGGATCGCAAGATTGTAATCAGTACAATAAACACCGCATCTACAAGGAGTTAATATGCTGGATATCATTCATTTCCCCCTGTTTCTCGTTTCGGTATTCCTTTTGTGTATCACGCCGGGCCCGGACCTCGCGTATGTGGTCGGGCAAAGCGTGGCCAATGGGCGACGGAGCGGCGTGATATCTGCGAGCGGTGTGGCGCTCGGCAGTTGTACTCATGCGTTGGCCAGTGCAATAGGCTTAACGGCGTTAATTACCGCCTCGCCGATGTTATTTACAGTGATTAAATATATTGGGGCTGCTTATCTTATTTATTTAGGTAGCAAGATGGTGTGGGAAACGTTTATCACCAAACCACAGGAATGTAGCTCACAGAATCAGGTGCCACGCTCCAATACGCGTAATCTTTTAGTACGAGGTTTTATTACCTCTATCACTAATCCCAAAGTGTTATTGTTTTTCATTTCTTTCTTCCCGCAATTCGTGGTGGTAGATGGTCACTATCATGCGAGTTCCTTCCTGCTGTTGGGACTGACATACGCGGTGATTGGGCTGATCACTGATGTGACGTTTGCCCTGCTGGCGGGCGGTGCTGCGAGTGCAGTATCGCGCAACATTACCCTACAAAAGCTGTTAGATCGTATCGTCGGTATGACATTCATAGGCCTGGGAATTCGCCTGGCCCTGACCCGACGTTAAAATTCAGAAGAGACAGCAAGTCTGATGATTGGCGATAGCGACTTAATCGGGTAACGTGAAGTGTCTTACGTTACCTACAAAATAATGACCGCACGCTAAGTTGCAGGAGAGCTCGTTCATGGCCGTTAATCGCAATATCATCGGCATCGTCAGCGATGAATTCACCAACCCCAATACCGTCACGATGCTGAATGAAATGACGCGCCAGTTAAATGCGCGTGGTTTAGTGACGCTGTTGCTGAATGTTGATTCAGCAGAAAACTATCAACGTATGTTGCAGAATGCCGCATCTCTGCCGCTGGCGGGGTTGGTGTTTCTGACATCCTTGTTTGAGGATGAATTGCATACCGCAGCAAAACTACTGCCTGACGTGGCGACGGTGCATTTAAGCCAGAGCCGTGAAGCAGGTGCTGAGGTCGTGATGGCTGATGGTTTCGATGCGGGCGCCGAGATGGGGTTATTGTTACTGTCTCAAGGACATCAGCGCTTTGGTTTTATGCACAGCCAGCAGCACGCCGATCCCGCGCGTCAAATGTCAGGCCTGGTGTCCAGTCTCGAGGCAGAACACAAAACGCTGAACATTCAGCTGGTGGCCGGGGCTAACGATCGTGAACTGGCTTATCAGGCCATGATGGCCTACCTGAAGAAAACCCGTGCAGCGGAGCGCATTAATGCACTGTTCTGCGAAAGTGATGTGCTGGCCTTTGGTGCATTGCAAGCAGTGCGCGATTTTGGCCAGGGCGCACATGTGGCGGTCGTAGGCTTTGACGATGTGGATGAAGCGCGCGCCTCAACCTGGCATCTGACCAGTTGGGCACAGCGTCGTGACTTGCTGGTCAACGAAGCACTGAATCGCTTACTCGAAAACCGTGCTGATACAGGCAACGCCTGGCAGCAGGGTGAGTTGCAGGTGCGCCACTCCCATCACGGTAAATATGTGCCGGGTGAAATGTCGCAGTGTGGTTGTGCGATTCGACACTAATTTTATTGGGTCGCCACGCGGGCGACCCGCTGCAATCAATTTCCTAAACGCCCGACAAGGCTTGCGGAACCCAGCGCGTGACCTTTCAATTTTGCGACTAACTCATTGTGACTGAGCCCTGCGGGTAAACTGCCTTTCGCAAGGTCGGTCGCCACCAGCACAAAGTTGTAGTGGTGATAGCCCGCGCCCGCGGGCGGACAGGGGCCATAATAGCTTTGGGTACCGGGCGTATTAGTGCCATAGCTAAAGTCTCCCCCTTCGCTTAACTCACCCTGCTGGAATTTATTACGCGTAGCATCAATGTTGTATGCCAGCATATGCGTCACTCCCAAGCCTTTGGCACCAGCCGGATCGGTCAGCAGTAGCACATAACTTTGGGTGCCGATGGGCGGGTTGGCCCAGTTCAGTGCGGGCGACAGGTTTTCGCCGCTGCAGGAGAGATTGTTCTTATCATTGCCACCCAATGCTTTCTTCATCACGCCGTTATCGGCAAAGTCTGCTGACTTAAGCGAAAACGTCGCCGCATGGGCAAACAGTGGCAGGCTGCTTATGCAGAGTAGGGTGATTAACTTCTTCATTATTGCTCCTCAACAAGGACGGGTTATGCGTGCGACAGTCGATCCCACGCGTGAAAATTAGCGCTGGGCTAGCGTCGTTGGCTGACGCGAACTGCGCGCCGAATAGAGCACGACGATGGCGGAAAACAGGGCAAATGCGGCAGCACACAACAACATGCTGGCAAATCCATCGGCGTAGCTGGTAATGATGAGTGGTTGTAACGAGACCTGATGAACGGCGTCATACATTGCCAGTGCATGGCTGAAATCACCGGCGATAACCTGTGCGCTAAAACCGGGTTGAAAGGGCAACTGCGCGTGTAGCATCGCTGATTGTAAATGCCACTGTGTGCTGGCCGCCAGAATCGCGCCCAGCGTGGCAAATCCTAACAAAATGCCGGAAAAACGGGCTGTGGTGCTGATACCCGATGCCATTCCTGCTTGTTGCGGAAGCACGGTTGCCATAATCGCCTTTTGGGTTTCGCCATTGATCAGCCCACCGCCGCTGCCGAGTATGGCCATACCCGCCAGGCTCAGCAGCAAATGGTGATGGAATACGGCAGTCGCAATCACCATGTTGCCAAAGGAAACAGTGACCAGACCAAGCGCCAGTAAAGTGGCGGCATGCAGGCGTTTGCCGAGCCAGCGCGCCACAACAGGAAACAGCAGCATTGCCAAAGCGAAAGGCAGCATACCCACCCCGGCCATTAACGGCGTCATTCCCTCAACATTCTGTAATAACAGGGGCAGCAATGAGGTCATCACTTGCGCGGTGGCAGCGTAAGCAAACATCGCTAAAACTGCGCCAATAAAGGGGAACGAGCGGAAAAGTTGCAGATTCAACATCGGCCTGCTTTTGCCACTTTCCACGCGAATAAACAGGCAAAACCACAACGCGCCGAGACACAATCTGCCCACTATCTCACGGCTCACCCAGCCATGTTGCGGCGCTAATATCAATGCCCAGGTCAAACAGAACATGCCTGCGATAAACAGCGCGATACCGGGTAAATCGAGTTTACCCGCGTGTTCATGCCTGGATTCCTCAATGTGGCGGGTGACGGCCAGCATCAGCAGGGCACAAATGGGAATATTGACAAAAAATGTCCAGCGCCAGCCAAGCAACGTACTGATCATGCCGCCGGCCAACGGTGCTAGCACCATGGTCAATCCCATCACACCGCCCCAAATCGCCCATGCGCGGTTACGAGCCTGACTATCACGAAAGCTGTGCGCGATTATTGCCAGCGCTGGCGCCAGCAGAAATGCGGAGCCCATACCTTGAACCGCACGGGCAATATTGAGTGCTAAAACGCTGGTCGCCATGCCACAGGCGAGTGAGGCCAGCGCAAACAGTAAGATGCCGCCGAGAAAGAGACGGCGCCGGCCAAATTTGTCTGCCAGCGACCCAGCCGGCAAAAGAAGTGAAGAAAAGCTCAGCACGTAAGCGCCAATAACCCATTCCATGTCTGCAAAAGAAGCATGCAGACCTTTAGCGATGGTCGGCAACATGACGCCAACGATATTGGTGTCGATTACCGTCAATGCGCACCCGGTTGAGGCGACGAGTAAAACACGATTCAGATGGCGATGGTCGAGCGCGATGGTAGCAGTGTACATCTTTTCTCCCGCGAGCAAGGTGGTGAATGCACTACAGCTTGAATCCATCAATGAAGTCATTCAATAAACCGCACTGGAGTTATTGTTAGGTAAAACCTAACAACATTTTTATTGCTGGAGATTCGATTTCAGGTAATGATCGACAGGCTCATCACCCAAGATAAGTAGGGGTTAAAACGTGGAATTGCGCCATCTACGCTATTTTCTGGAATTGGCAAAAACGCTGCATTATGGCGTGGCGGCAGAGAATCTTAATATATCCACGCCGACGCTGTCGGTGCAGATTAATCAATTGGAAGAAGAGTTAGGTGCGCCGTTATTTTACCGTACTCAACGTAAAGTCGAGTTGACGCAGATTGGCGAAATTTTCCAACAGGAGGCGCGCGAGACGCTACAACATGCGGAACAGGCCAAAGCCCGAGTGCGCAGTGCCGCACGCGGCGAACGCGGCTATATCCGCGTGGGCTATGTGGCATCCGCACTATTATCAGGCATTTTAACCCGGTTATTGACGTGCTTTAGCGCCAGCGCGCCTGATATCTCAATCAATGCACGTGAATCAGTCATGGATACACTGGCCACTCAGGTCAGTGAACGTACTATTGATGTTGCCTTTGTGCGCGGTCCTGTGCCGTTGCCTGCCGATGTCGGATACATTGAAGTCGAGCAAGATCACTTCGCATTGGCGCTGCCGGATAATCACCCGTTGGTTGCGCAGGAACAACCCATCGAACCTGCGCAACTTAAAGGGGAAACCTTTATTATGCCCGAACAAGTGTCTGGCACCGTTACCTTTGCCCAGCGTGGTGGTTTTATTCTTAGTCGCAGCTGGTCGGCTGGCAGTTTAAATGAAGTGCTGGCAAATGTCGCTTTAGGTAACGGTGTCGCGGTAATACCGGCAATTCTGGTGACCCAATTAAAATTAACAGGCATCACTTATCGCGAAATACCCGGTGCCGTTATTCCTTCATCCATCTGGTTCTTATATCGCAAACGCGAACGGACTCCCGCAGTGAATAAGTTGGTGCGCATGGTTGAACGAATCGCCTGACTATTTTATTTGCAACGTCGCAACGCGATCTTTCAATGCGCGCTCAATCGCCTTGCGGTGATAGGGTGACATTTTCCGCCACTCCTGTGCCTCTTTACGCGTACGGCCGCAGGCACGACACCAGCTATTTTTTCCTTCAAAAATACAGACATCAGTACAAGGCGATTTTACAGACATGTACATAATTCCTTATTGGGTGAGGCCACTGTAGCCATGGAACATCATATAGACGCCCACGATGGCAATGAGGGCACCTGAGAAGTAAGGCGCGCGGCGTGCAATATCGGCGAAACCTTTCCATCGACGGGATACATGCCGAACACTAAGCGCCGCACCTACGCCGACGGTAACCAGCGTAAGCGCGAGGCCGATGCTAAAGCAGACCACCAGCGCCGCACCAAGACTGAACTGCTTAACCTGCAGGCAGAGAAGGAGGACCGTGATCGCTGCGGGGCAGGGAATGAGTCCACCCGTCAAACCGAAGAGAAGAATGTGCAGATTGCTGATTTCACGGCCATCAAAGCGTCGGCGGATGTCTTCCGCGTGCGCGCGCTCGTGTGCATCCTGATATTCTTGAGAACCTTCCGCGAACCTGGCCAATTCGCCATGATGTCCATGTTCATGATGATGCCCATGCTCATGATGATGCTCATGTTCATGATGCCCATGCGTTTGGTGATGATCGTGGTGCTGATGCCACGCTTGTGCTTCAGACCAGGTACGCCAGATCATCCAGACGGCTGTTGCAATGATAATGAGACCCGAGATCAACTGCAGCCAGGGTTCGGCAGCTTCGGCGGTAAACTGCCGACTGATATACATCCCGCCCATCGCAATCAGCCATACCACCGCAGTGTGGGAAAAAGTGGCTGCCAGACCCAGCATCACCGCCTGGCGAACACGGCCACGGATGGCGACGATAAATGCCGCCATCATCGTCTTAGAGTGACCCGGCTCCAGGCCGTGCAACGCCCCAAGCAAGATGGCGCTGGGGATAAACAGCAACGCGCTAGACGAGCCCTGGCTAAGCAGGGCAGCGAAATCATTCATGGTGTGCATCTCGTGTCGTGATAAGTTGAAAGCGGCATTGCAGTGCCGTAAAATCAAAAAATTCAAAGAAAATATACTATACCCCAGTATACATTAAGATTAACAGGAGCCGAGAATGGGCCATACACTCAAGCATCAGAAAAGCCTGTTAACCCGCGTACGTCGTATTAAAGGGCAGGCAGCTTCGCTCGAGACCGCACTGGAATCAGGTGAGGAGTGCCTAAAAGTGTTGCAGCAGGTAGCAGCAGTACGCGGGGCAGTTAATGGTCTGATGGCAGAACTGCTGGAGGGGCATATCAAAGAGCACCTGATGAATGAATCTGCCACCGAAGCGGAGCGTAGTCAGGATTTGGAAGAGATTGTCAGCGTTATTCGTTCCTATCTGAAGTAGGAGCAAACCATGCTGTGGCTCATCGTAAAATACGCCATCACGGCGGGCATGGTGGTGCTGATTTCTGAAGTGGCGAAACGCAGTGACCGTCTCGGAGGGTTGATTGCGGCGCTGCCATTAGTGACGGTATTGGTGCTGATCTGGATGAAACTGGAAGGTCAGAGCCAGGAAAAGATCGCCAGCCACGCCTGGTATACCTTCTGGTACGTGGTGCCAACCCTGCCGATGTTTGTCGCCTTTCCATTTCTCTATCAGCGCTGGGGATTTTGGCCCACGCTGGTGGCGAGTTGCCTGTTAACTATCGTGCTTTTTGTCCTGTGGGCAACGTTGCTAAAGCGCTTTGGCATACAGTTGATGTAGCCTGATTTTTCCTGATTTTTTATGCCTGTTCCCGTTTTCTTTACGCCTTTTTTATATGGCGAGCGGTTTAATCAGAGCATCGCCGGATGCCAGGGCATAATCAGGAGAAAGTATGAGCGGCCTCATTCTCGTATCACACAATCAGTATCAATCATCGACGCTCGCTTCTATTTACGATCGCATCCTGACGCGGCGTGGCGGATTGTGGATCAGTTGGGACGGTAAAAAAGCACCGCCGAATTCGGAAATTACACGTGATCTGTCATTCCGACATGGCAACGATTACGACACACTCAGCTTCCCATTAACGCGTAGTGAACGGGAAGAAGGGTATCAGGGGTATGTCCATCAGGGGTTATGGCCGGTATTCCATCAACGGCCCGACCTCGCGCATTTCACGCCACAAAGCATGCACAGCTATCGCCAGTTCAATGAGGTGTATGCACGTGCTATCGCGGAATATGCGATGCCTGATGATGCGATCTGGATTCAGGATTACCATTTTATCCCCGTGGCAAAAATGCTGCGCGATGCCGGGTTAACCCAGCGCATTGGCCTGTTTTTCCACCAACCGTTTCCGTCGGGGCAGATGTTTGAAGCGATCCCCGACTGGCGCTGGCTGGTGGAATCGTTGTTATGCTGCGATGTGCTGGGATTTTAGACCGCGCAGGATATGAATAACTTCCTGTTGTGGATTGAAAGCGAGTTCCGCGCAGAACGCATGGGTAAAACCCTGTTTCGTATTCATGGTCGTCTGATTTCGACCGGTGTCTTCCCGGTTGGCATCGATTTGGATGATGTGCTGGCACTGCAGGAGAGCAACAGCTGCCAGTTTATGGAGCAGCAGTGTCGGGAGCGGCTGCCGGAAAATACCATTCTCAGTGGCGGCCATCTTGATGACAGTGCTGGCTTACCTTATCGCATCAGTGCTATCGAAGTGTTGTTGCGTCAACACAATCAATATGCGGGTAACGTCATGTTGTTGCAGTTGGCTTCATCCGCCAGCGGTCATGCGCACCGTCAACAGGAAATCAGCCACGATCTTGAAAATATCTGCGGGGAAGTCAATGGCGTACACGGGATGCTCAACTGGTATCCCGTCAGCTACCTTAACCATCACTACAGCCGCGAAGAGTTAGCCGGAGTGTACCGTGCGTCGCGCGTGGCGTTGGTGACGCCACTCATGGCAGGGATGAGTTTAATGGCAAAAATGTACGCCGCACTGCAAGACCCTGCGAATCCCGGCGTGTTGATCCTTTCACAATTTGCGGGTGCCGCCGAGCATATGGACGGCGCACTGATCGTTAACCCCTACGATCCGGATGCCATTGCCGATGCGATCCATACCGCCCTAAAATTACCGCTCAGAGAACGACAAAACCGGCATGCGCGGCTGATGAAAAACATCCATCTGTATGATTGTCATTGGTGGGCAGATCGCTTTATCTCGCGCTTAATGAATGAGGAGGGAGAAGCCAGCACCCAGTTTTATCAAAGTATTGTGCCCGGTGCAGGATTCAGCGGGCGCGCGCGCTACTGAGGTCAGGGCGCGGTATTGACCGCGCCCAAACATTCAAAATAGCGCGTCAGCCGTTGCCGCCAGTTGGGCAAACGGACCCGATAGCGTTTGGTTGTGATGGGCAATGATCTGGGATGCGCTAATCTGCCCGTTGTCTGTCGTGCTATGTGCATCGCTGATTAATACCACGCGAAAGCCTAAATCCGCCGCTGCCCGACAAGTCGTATCCACGCAATATTCTGTTTTCATACCACAAATCACCAATTCTTCAATTCCGGCAAGTTGTAGCGAAGCCAAAAGCGTCGTGCCACGGAAACAGTTGGGGTAGCGCTTCACAAACACACCATCCGACCCGGCATCTATCGCCAACTGTGGAATAAGCTGTGTGAGCGGACTGCTCTCGGCAAGAGGTGATCCCTCCGGCCCGGTATGGCGGGCAGCAAAGATCGGGGTTTTGGCGTCGCGTGCTTGGGCAATCAACCTGTTGATATTGTTCAGCAGAGTTTCAGCGGCAAATGGCTGCTGCGGCGCAAAAAACAAGCCGTGCTGCATATCGACAATCAATAGCGCTTTTTTACCTGGGGATGTCATGGTGTGTCTCCTTTCACTGGGTGATGAACGGAGACGATCCCCGTCCATTGGCTGACGGGTTGAGGATTCTGTACGCTTACGTTTTCGCTACAGATACACTCACGCCGCCGACGAATGCGGTGGTAGTGGTCACTGTGGTCAACGTAATGAACCAAGGCATCATCGGCTCGCGGCAGATTGGGGAATAAATCTGACGTTAGCACAACATCGTACAAAATCCCTGCGGTTTTTATCTGCTGAAAGAAAAAGGCGCTAAAGTTCGCGATAACCCATTTATAAAGGAGAAATCTTGATGGAATTTGACTCTATTGATGCAGTTCGGGAAGAAATTGATCAATTGGATCATCAACTGGTGGCTCTGATTGCTCGGCGTGGAGAGTGTGTTAAGGCTGCTGCACAGTTTAAACAAGACCGTGCAGCGGTGCGCGCCCCCGACCGTGTCCAACAGGTGATTGATAAAGTAAGAGGTCAGGCAAAAGCGCAGGGGTTATCCGAGGAAATTATTGAGCAGGTTTACCGTGCGATGATTGCAGCCTTTATCGATTATGAGCTACAACAGCATCGTTGTTTGCAGGAAAAGTGAGCCGCCGCAGCAAAAGAAAAGGCTGGAATGGATAACCATTGCAGCCTTGAGTAACGTGGATTGATTAACACGTTGAGGCCCTGAGGCCTTTTTTAATGCTGTGTGTCTTTGCCCGTATTATCGCGATTGCGAAAAATGTGTGTGACGTTGTTAGTATCTTTTAGCGTGACGCCTTCGGTGTTGGATGATTGCATGTTGTTCATCACTTCTGCCATGGCGCGCTGCAGTGCTTTTTGGCGGGTTGAATTAGATTCCATTGACGCCATAAAACGCAGCTTATCCAACAGGGCGCTATTGGTGACGGGCCCCGCTTTTTGCAACAGTTGCAACACGGCATCGCCCATGACGATATCCGTTAATCTTTCATCATCACTTCTGTTCATACACGTTCTCTGTTGACCGCAACAGACCTGCGACAGGTAACAAAGTGGATTCAGTCTAACGTGAAATGACCTATGAGGCGGAAGCCACTTTGTCCGATGTCAGGTCGGTGCGTGTGTTCTCAGGGTTATCGTTCGGAGGTAAACATCAGGCCAATAAGCTGTTGCAAATGCAGTTCTTCTTCCGGACTATTGGCTTGCTCCAGCCGGCAAATAAGCTTGGTGCACAATGTCTTGCGGCTCAGCGAACGTCCTGATCGCAGTATCTCCACCACTATTTTCCCCAAGGTTTCCTGCTGAGAAGGCAGAGAGGCTTCATTAAAGTAACGTGTAATTGCATCCAACGTTGATGAGAGGTTTTTATCCTGACGCATGGTTCCATCCTCCAGGTTAACTAATGAGCACAAGGCCCAATAAAGTTATACAAAGAAAAGCCTATTGTACAGGAATATGGACAAACATTAGGAAGGCTGTTTTTGCGAAAAGTGCTAGTCCATTAATTACAGATGCTTATATAAAAGTCGCAGTTTTGAGCATCATGAAAAATCATTTTTGCTAAAAACACGGTGTTGAGTGAAGGTGTGATACTCAGTATCATAGTTTTTGTATGTGGGGACAAGGAGCGTCCTAATCGAATCACAGTAAGGAGACGTCATGGCAATTTGTGTGTTAAAGCCATTCGATAGAAACACGAAAACTGAGGGTCTTGACGACGGCAGGTTATGCACTGCAGCGTTAGAGGTTATTGCGGGCCAGTATGAAGCTAATCTGGGCGGTGGGGTATATAAGAAACGCATTCCTTTGGGCAAAGGTAAAAGTAGCGGAGCAAGAGCTGTCATAGCTTTCAAAATGGGTAAACACCTCTTTTTCGTTAACGGTTATGCTAAATCAACCGTGAAAAGCACAACGCGAGAAATGGCAGAATCGGATCTCATACTTTATAAGCAGCTTGCTAAAGAGTTGTTCAATCTCACTGCAGATCAGGCAACGCAGGCTATCAATATGGGGAAAATGCGAGAGGTAAAATGTGATGGTTAATCACCTCAAGGATCTTCAAGAAATCGCGCATGATTTTAATGAAATTGGCGCGGTCTCCGATGAGCTAAAAGAAAAAATCGACTCAAGGGTAAGATTGCGTGAGTTACGTGCGGCTCTTCCTGTTCTGCCTATGATGTCAGGTCAAGCGATTAGGCAACTGCGTGAGCGTTTGGGGCTGAGCCAAGCCATGCTGGCTGCTTGCGTTGGAATGTCAGTAGCAACGGTGATCAAATGGGAACGCGAAGAAAAAAAACCTAACGGTGCTGCGATCCGTTTACTTAACATCATGGATCGTAAAGGTCTAAGTGTTCTTCAGTGATAATGAAGCCCCTTCATCATGGGGCTTCATTGTTTCACGTGCGCCAACTTTATTTTCTGGCCCACCCGCTGTCTTTTATGCTGACAATACCGCTACTCCCCATCGGTAGAACGTGTCAGCGCCTCCCACGCTTCAATTTCTGCACGTATCGCCGCCAGTTTATCCTGGACTAGCTTCAATGCATCGCTACCCAGCAGCAAATGCGCAGGTGGGTTATCGCTTTCAATGATAGCCAGCATCGCGCGGGCGGCTTTTTGTGGGTCGCCTAACTGCTTACCACTTTTCTCCTCGCGTGCCTGACGAATAGGATCGAAGAGCGCGTCATAATCGCTGATGCTGCGTGCGCTGCGCACCATGGAACGGCCAGCCCAATCAGTACGGAATGAGCCCGGAGCAACAGCGGTGACATGAATATTGAAGGGCGCAAGTTCTTTACTCAGGGTTTCTGAAATACCTTCCAGCGCAAACTTACTGCCACAGTAATAGCTAATGCCTGGCATGGTGATAAATCCGCCCATCGACGTGATGTTAAGGATATGCCCACGACGGCGTTTGCGCATGAAAGGCAATACCGCTTTGGTTATCGCCACGGCACCGAACACATTGACGTCGAACTGGCGGCGCATTTCCTCCAGTGAAGACTCCTCCATAATTCCTTCGTGTCCATAACCCGCGTTGTTCACCAGAACATCAATCGGACCTTGCTGGTCCTCAATGTCAGCAATAAGCGCATCAATAGCGGTGAAATGGGTGACATCCAATTCAAAAGCCAGCGCGTTTTGCCCATGAAGCTCTTCAAACGCCGCTTTTGCTTCGGCATTTCTCACTGTACCGATCACACGATAGCCGTTTGCTAAGGCCTCCTGCGCCAGTGCTCGGCCAAATCCGCTGCTGACACCGGTAATCAAAAGGGTTTTAGAAGGTGACATCGTTTTCTCCCGACATGAATAATGCATGCATAATATTCTCTGGAAGTCAGTGCTATAAGGCCGTATCTTCTGTTTTTATTGCCTAATCTTATGACTGAGGAGGGCTGGTGGTAGAACCAGATGTGCAAACGCGCACGGTGGAATTGCTCAAAAATCTCGCCCCGAGCGAGGGTTACAACCTGACGGCACTCTCTGATGTGCGCATTTTGCGTTCAGATCGTCCATTAGCGCGCACGCCAGTGCTTTACGATCCCGGAATTGTGATTGTCTGTCAGGGCAGCAAACGTGGATTTTTCGGTGATCAGGTTTATCTCTACGATGAGCAACATTATCTGGCGGTTTCAGTGCCGGTTCCCTTTACCATGGAAACCGCGGCGAGCGCAGAACACCCGCTGCTGGCGATCTACATGCACCTTGATTTCAGTGTGGCGACAGCATTGTTGCTGGAATTAGAGCAGCAAGTGCCTTTCACGGCGAAAGCGGCGCAAAGCATGATGTCGAGTCCCATGGATCAGCCGCTTCGTGATTCAGTGCTACGTTTTCTGACGGCCCTGAGTCATCCTTTGGATGCACAGATCCTCGGCCCTGCACTGGTGCGTGAACTCTATTATCGTGTGTTGACGGGTGCACAAGGTCAGGCACTGCGTGCCGCTCTGACGTTGCAGGGGCAATTCGGCAAGGTGGGCAAAGCGCTGCGCCATATTCATGCCAGCTATGCGCAGACGCTCAATCTCGCGCAGTTGGCGAGAGAGGCAGGCATGAGCGTGCCGACGTTCAGCGCGCATTTTAAAACCATCACGCAGCAGTCACCGATGCAATACGTGAAATCGGTCCGCCTGCATCAGTCGCGTATGCTGATGGTGCGTCAGGAGATGACGGCGGCGGCGGCAAGTCATGCGGTGGGCTACGAAAGTGCCTCGCAATTTAACCGTGAATTTAAACGTCTGTTCGGGCTGCCACCAGCGGAGGAGATCAAACGCATGCAGCGCAATTTCGCTGTGCCGCCTGCACAACAGGCTGCTGTGTTTGTCTCTTCGCATTAAGTCTCATACTGCCGGTTTCAGCACCAATACTGCATAGCGGCAAATGTCATCGGTAGCATTACTAAACACGCAATCTGTAGGATCGCCCAACTCCAGGCAATCACCCACATTCATTTCAAACAGATTATCGCCTTCCTGAAAACGTAAAGTGCCTTCCAGCACCCAAATTAACTGGCGACGTGAAAGGTAGGAAATTGCTGGCATGGGCACATCAGTATGCGGCGGCAGTTCTACACTCACGACATCCAACGGAATTTCGCCAGGCGAGACATGGCGACGAATGTAGCCGGTTTCTGGATCTTGCCACACCGGTTGCTGTGCATGACGCAGCAATGTACCCGCTTGTACCTCGGTGAGCGCGATCAACTGTGACATGCTCATCGCGAATGAACCGGCGAGGCGCGCCAATGAAGTCGCGGTAGGGCTACTTTCACCTCGCTCTATTTTGTGAATCATCGCCCGTGAAACACCGGATTGTTCTGCCAGGTCGGTTAATGACCAGCCGCGCTTTTCTCGTTCGATTTTAATGTTCTGACCAATGCGCGCATTGATGTCATCTTCTTTACTGGACAATTCATCTAACATAATGGATAACTACGATAGTAAACGAATCATCCACTATAGTGACGAGGCGCAAATCATGCAAATACGAGCAGCAGAAGAGGGCGATGCCGGGGCGATCGCGGAGATCTACAACGACGCAGTACTCAACACCACCGCGATTTGGAATGAGAATACCGTGGATATTGCTAACCGCATCCAGTGGATGGCTGCACGCCAGGCCGCTGGGTTTCCGGTATTGGTGGCGGTTGAGGAGCAAGCCGTTCTTGGCTACGCCTCCTATGGTGACTGGCGTCCCTGGGACGGTTATCGTCATACCGTGGAGCATTCAGTCTATGTCCATAAAAACGGGCGCAGCAAAGGGGTGGGCGGCATGCTCATGGTCGCTTTGATTGAGCGGGCGCGCGAGCAGGGCAAACACATGATGATTGCGGGGATTGAGTCAGAGAACCGCGCTTCAATCGCGCTGCACAAGAAGCTGGGTTTCAGTGATGGCGGCAGATTAAATCAGGTAGGCTGCAAATTTGGCCGTTGGCTCGACCTGACCTTTTTGCAGCTTCAGCTTGATGAGCGGGTACAGCCTAACTAAGAAATTCTGAGGAGCGGAGAACGACCCGTCTGACGCACCTCAGATAAATGCACGTGTAGATACTGCGGCATTTATTCCCACTTAAACCTCATCACGATGCTATATAAATGATAACGATTATCATCAATTGCTTTGTGCTGAGGTCAGGATGCAACCAACAGAACTCACCGCCGATTGCTGTATCGTCGGCGGCGGACCAGCGGGATTAATGCTGGGTTATTTACTGGCGAGATCAGGATTAAGCGTCGTGGTGATTGAAAAACATCCCGACTTCCTGCGCGATTTTCGTGGCGATACCATCCATCCCTCGACGCTGGAGATCATGCTCCATCTCGGGTTGCTGGATGAGCTACTGACCTTACCGCATCAGAGAGCCGAAAAATTACAGGCAGAAGTAGCCGGTCAGGAGATCACGATGGCTGATTTCTCGCGCTTGCCGGTGCAGTGCCGCTTTATTGCCTTTATGCCGCAATGGGATTTCCTCAATTTTCTCGCGCGCAAAGCGGCCGCTTTTCCCGGCTTCACGCTCTTACAATCCACCGCTTTTGATGATTTGATCTATGCAGAGAGTGTAGTGTCGGGTGTTAAAACGTTACAGGGTAACGATGCGCGCATCATTCATACCTCGTTGGTGATTGGCGCGGATGGGCGTAACTCGCAGGTTCGTACCAAAGCCGGATTGCAGAGTAAAAGCTTTGGCTCATCCCGTGATGTGCTGTGGTTCCGGCTGGGCAAACAGGAAACCGATCCCGAATGGGGTATGGGTCATAAAGGGCCAAAGCAGAATTTCATTGTGATTGATCGCGGTGACTACTGGCAGTGCGGCTACACCATCCAAAAAGGAGAGTTTGACGCGTTAAAGCTCGCTGGTCTGGAGACGCTAAAACAGGCTATCGCTGAAGTCGCCCCCTTCAGCGCTGAGCGCATGGCGGAACTCGTCGGTTGGGATCAATTGAAGCTGTTGTCGATTCGCATCGACCGGCTGGATCAGTGGATGAAGCCCGGCGTGCTGTGCATTGGTGATGCAGCCCATGCGATGTCGCCGATTGGCGGCGTTGGCGTCAATCTGGCGATTCAGGATGCGGTGGCAGCGGCCAATTGCCTCACTCTTCCACTGAAAAAAGGTCATGTCACAGTACGTGACCTGCAGAAAGTGCAACAGCGTCGACAGTTTCCCACTGTTGCCACGCAATTCCTGCAAATTAAAATGAGCAGTAATAAACGTAAGCGCACTACGCCGAGTAAAGTGCCGCAGATGATCAGCCGTTTCCCGTTCTTGCGCCATCTGTTTGGTCGTTTAATTGGCTTGGGGTTTAGAACTGAAAAACCAGAACATCTCAATTAGAAAGTTTGGCTTTCTAATCCTGAAAGCCTTCTTCCATTTATCCCGATGCCTCCAGCGGCAACAATAGATTCACAGCAGCAGACAACAGTGGGTTGTCTGCTAAACCTCATCAAACAGCAGGTGGGTAGAAGCGAATTGCTTGTCATTTGTAACATTCCATTAACCTTGCAATGGGTTTTGATAATTTTTACTAATGTTTTTTTGGGCTGAATTAACCTTTTTGTGCCTTATATTCATTTCGATGCGTGCCAGAACCTCAATATTTAATCAACAGTTTGCTTATTTTAACCAGTTGATGAAATTAGTTTCTATCCTCGATTAAATCCTTAATTTGAATCGACCTGCACACTGTTACATCGCAATGCCACAGCTTCACTATGGTTTATTGGCCCTATTAAGACCATAAGAAACTGAGGAAACAACAGGTATGAAATTAGAAAACTTATCTCGTCGAACCTTCATGGCATTTGCAGCGGGTGGCACCGTGGCGTTGGCAGCGGGTAAAGTTCATGCCCACGATGCAACAGTGGCCACTTACCCAGTAAACGACCCCCACCATCCCCGCGACCCCGGTCCACACGATCCTATCCGTGAAGGGCTCAATCCCGATATTGTCGATCCACCCGCAACAGACAGCGGTACGTTACCGAATCTGCGCTTCTCTTTTAGCGATGCGCATGTACGCAAAGGTAGCGGAGGGTGGACGCGGCAGGTGACACAACGCGAATTAGGGATTTCCACCACCATCGCAGGTGTAGATATGCGGCTTGATAATGGTGGTATTCGTGAACTGCACTGGCATAAAGAGGGCGAGTGGGCGTACATGCTCTATGGCAATGCACGTATCACTGCACTGGACACCCAGGGTGGATGGTTTGTGGATGATGTTGGCGTGGGTGACCTGTGGTACTTCCCGCCCGGTGTACCGCACTCTATCCAGGGGCTCGGTCCCGACGGTTGTGAGTTTTTACTGGCCTTTGATAACGGTAACTTTGATGAGGACAGCACTTTCCTGCTTAGCGATTGGTTTAAACACATTCCGCCTGAAGTGCTCGCTAAAAATTTTGGCGTCTCAGCGGACGTTTTCAACACGCTGCCATCACCGGCAGACGAGTATATTTTTGCCGGGAAAGCGCCGGAAGGCGAAGCTTCAGCCGCCGTTAAAGGTGGCGTGAAATCTGCGCTGAATTTCTCACATAAAATGCTGGCTCAAAAACCGATCTCACTTCCAGGTGGCACTGTACGCATCACCGATACCAGCAATTTCCCCATATCAAAAACCGTCGCCGCTGCATTGGTGGAACTTGAGCCTGGCGCTATGCGGGAATTGCATTGGCATCCAAACAACGATGAGTGGCAATACTATCTGGAAGGTGAAGGGCGCATGGGCGTGTTTGCCTCATCGGGGCAGGCGCGGACCTTCGATTTCCGCGCGGGTGATGTTGGCTATGTTCCTTTCGCCATGGGGCATTACATTGAAAATATCGGCGATAAGCCGCTGCGGTTTTTAGAATTATTCAAAAGCGATTACTACGCGGATATTTCATTGAATCAATGGTTGGCCAGTACGCCAGCAGATTTGGTGCGGCAGCATCTGCATCTGGATGACAAATTTATGCAGGCACTGCAGTTTGCTAAGCATCCGGTGGTGAAATAGCATGGAAAGCGCGTCGTGGGAGCGGCGCGCTGCAAGGGTTTAATGCCTTAAACGATAGATATCAGCAAAGTACAGATAGCCTTTCCTGGCGCGCATCTCGTTCAGCCGTGTTTTTTCACTCTCGGTCAGAATGGCGCTGTCCAGCAGTTCATCGACAAAAGCGTCCCGGACATGGACTTCCATATACCAGTCACCGGTGTAACAATTCTTCCAGGCGCCTTTATCGATGTCCTTCGCTTTGTACGACGGATTAACATGGAAGAAGAAGAAGAAATTACACACCGCAAATATCAGGATGCAGACCATATATTCGATGGTGCCGAAGGAGTCGGAGTACAACAGCAGCGCCATGGTAAGAACAAACAGTATCCACATCAGGCTGAATAAACCGGGATAATTTTTGATAAAGGAGATATCAAAGTAGGGGCGGTCATTACGCTGCTCTTCTACGTTGATTCTATCCAGCTCGGTTTGTAGTCGCTCATCCAGTTGATTACTCATGTATTCACCTCAGTGGTTTCCTTATCCCTACTTCGCCCGCGCGAGTCTAACAGATAACCACCACGATTTTAGCCTAACCTTGATGGTGATTAGGGGAATTATCTGTGGGGAATAGAATGGAGTATGAAACCGTATTGGCATTCTGGTTTAACGCGCGCCATGAAAGCTATTGGTTCCAACAGAATGACGGGTTTGATGAAGCAATACGAGGTGGTTTTTATGATTGCTGGGAAGCGGCTCGTCGCGGTGAGCTATCGGCCTGGCGGAAAAACATTCGAGGGCGATTGGCCGAAATCATCGTGCTGGATCAATTCTCCCGCAATCTCCACCGGGAGAGTGCTCTCGCCTGGCAGCAGGATGGCATGGCGCTATTGCTCGCGCAGGAAGCGGTGAAAATTCCGGGTTATGCATCACTGAGCCTGGATGAAAAAGGCTTTCTCTTGATGCCCTGGATGCATGCCGAGTCTCGTGTTGTCCATCAACAAGCCGAAGTGTTGTTCGATGCGCTGAAAGGATCGTCTTACTATCAGAGTGAGTTAGAACATCGGCAGATTATCGAGGCGTTTGGTCGCTATCCACATCGTAATCAACGGCTTAATCGCCCATCCACACCGGAAGAGCAGGCGTTTCTCAATGAGAAGAAACGCTCATTTTATTGACTCAACATCTGCCTCTGCTATTGGGATGGGGCATTCATGGACAAAAAAATGCCCGCTAAGCGGGCGGGGTAATTAAATCAAGGAAAAAATTCTCGTAGGCAACGCATTGCTGTGTGTTGCGTCACTATATTAGCAACGATAAGCAGCCAGTACAGAAAATGATCGATGATTAAATTTTGCTGATTTGATAAAGGTTATATTTGTGACGAGAGTGTTATTTTGATGTTTACAACCGCACGTTAAACAGGCGTTGAAGCGCCTTTTTCCCGGCTGGTGTGACATTTATCTCTCGATAGCCTGCCGTGCGGCTCAGCCATTGTTTATCAATTAGCAGACTAAGAAGCGCGGCTCCCGCTGCGCCACACCATTTATCCCACCCAGCGTGACTGACGGATGACGCTACAAAAGTTCATTGGCGAAAAACCAGGCTGCTTGTCGGCAATGACATCGGCTTTGACATTGCCAAAGGTGGTATCAGGTTTGTTTTTAATCCCATCGTAGAACGCCTGAATAATCTCTTCCTTGAATTGGGCAGGACGTGGATGCTGCTCTACCACGGCTTCACGCTCCGCATCGCTGAAGTGATCATAGTTGATGCCCAGGACATCCATTTCCACGCCAGCGGTGACTAACGCAATTTCCGGGGCCATAAATTGCGGAATGCCCGGAGTGGTATGCAGCGCAATCGCGGTCCAGACTTTATCGATATCGGCCTGCTCTACACCATACTGTTGCAAGAAATCACGCGCCGCATTGGCGCCATCCACCTCAAAGCGTTTGTCGCAGCTGCAGTGTTCGTGCGTCAGTCCAACATCATGGAACATACAGCCGACATAAAGCAGCTCAGCATCCACCTTTAGATCTAAGCGGCGTCCTGCGAGTGCGGCCCAGTAATAGACGCGGCTGGAGTGGTGAAGCAGCAAATCGGATTCGGTATCACGGACAAAAGTCGTCGCGTCACGGGTCATTGCAGTATCGGGAATAGTGATGCCGTTAATGGAAAATTTCATGGGAGGTTCTCCGCTCGGTTAAGTTGCAACCAGCTTAATACCGAGGCAAAATGTCTTAAATAGACTTTTAACGACCTTTTAAGACATTAAGGCTTTTACAGACGGGAATAGCGCATGAATCACCATCTTGCGATTTTAGCGGTGCCGGGAGCGCAATTGCTCGATGTCTCTGGGCCCTTGGATGTGTTTGCCGAAGCTAATCGACTGCTCAATCGTACCGTTTACCAGCTGCAAGTCATGTCACTGGATGGGGAAAACATTCGTTGTTCATCAGGTGTGCGTTTGATGGCGGATGTCACACTGCAAGATATCCAGCAAACTGACACGTTTCTGATCGCGGGGGCACCCGATGCGCGGGATATGCAGTTAACTGCGCAGCAAACCGCACGTATGAATGAGCTATGCCATGAAAGTCAGCGCTTTGGCTCGATTTGCACCGGAGCGCTGCTGCTGGCCCAAACCGGGTTGCTGAGTGGTAAAAAAGTGACGACCCATTGGGCCTGCGCTGACGCACTAGTGGAACAGGTACCGGATGCGCAGGTGGAGGCCGATGCGCTTTACATCGCAGATGGGCGATTACGTACCGCCGCTGGCGTCACGTCGGGGCTCGACCTGGCTCTGAGGTTGGTGGAAGAAGATTTGGGGCGCGAATTGGCACAGGATATCGCTGCCAATTTGGTGATGTTCTTTCAACGGCCAGTGAATCAAGGGCATTTTGTTCGCAAACAGCCACTTTCGCTGGGTGGTCGCAGTGCGTTTCAGGAGATGCAGCGATGGGCTTTGGCGAATTTAGCACAGGTCAATTCGCTCGACGATCTCGCCACACATATGCAAATCAGCACACGGCACTTAGCGAGGCTTTTCCGTCAGCATATGGATGTACAGGCGGGCAATTGGCTGGAGAATGCGCGTATCGATCAAGCGCGTAAGTTGCTGGAAGCTGGTTCTATGCCGCTGAAAGCCATTCCGGCCGCCTGTGGTTATCGCAGTAACGATGTTCTGAGGCGGGCCTTTGTCAAGGTGACGGGCCTGACGCCTTCGATGTATCGCAAGATGTTTATGCGCTAGCGGCGAGGCTATCAGCGCATGCATGAGACGCAATCTATTGCGTCGCTACGTTTCATTATTAGACGAGGCGTTGATCGCCGTAGCGGCGTGATTAATCACGCGTATTCAAAGCCAGGGTGGCACGGGAAGATGCGCAATAAATGTGGCCGCTACGGTTGGTGTGTATGATTTATTCCGGCCAGTTATCCAGAATGCGCTGACGCACTTCTTCCGGATAGCCTTGCGCGAACGAAGCATGCAAATGGCGCTTAGTTTGTAAGGTGTCAAACACGACTTTGGCGCCTTTCCCGGCAACGTATTCTGCCTCGTCATAACACTGTGGCAGACGAATGACACGTTGATCCTCAAATACCGCACGACGGCCTACCGGGTGTACGCGTGTTGACAATGCCCAGACCACTTCGCGCAGGTTAGTGGGGTCAAAGTCGTCATCCACAACATACACTTTCGGGATAAACACCATGGCGTCGGTTTTAAACAACACTTCGCCGATACGCTGAGTCAGTGCTTCGCTGCTGACCCCCGGCAACCGTTCGCGCCAGTTCTCCGGCATCACCACCAACAGCCAGTGGACGGTGGAGTCTTCTGGGATCCAGGTGGTTTTAATCGGCAATTCCGCTTCACGCAAATAGGTCAGCGCATCGGCGGCCAGGCCCATCGCCCACAGGGTATGAGACTCATCGGTCGGACGGCCAGTGATCGACATCGGCCAGATAGGATCGTGGCGATGGGTAATGGTCTCAACATGGAACGTAGGTTGCGCCGATGAGCCTTCACCGAGATAGCCGCCATATTCACCATAAGGGCCTTCCTGGTAGTCACGCTCAATGGAAACGTGGCCTTCAATCACGATCTCGGCTGTGGCAGGCACATCAAGATCGAGGCTAATGGCTTTCACTACCGGAACCGGTTCACCTGCTAGCGTACCGATATAATCGGCTTCATCCGCATTGGCTGGAATGGGAATGCCTGAGACGCAGGAAATCGCCGGAGCAGGACCTTGCACCAGCGCATAAGGCATGGGTTCACCGCGCGCCACCCACTGCGTCCAAATCTGCCCGATATGCTGGCTCGGCACGATCAAGCCGACCATGCGTTTACCATCGACCTTCATCACGCGTGCAATCGACCAGTTAACCCACTTGCCGTCTGGTGTCTTAACAATCAGCGTGCCCCAGGTATTGGCATAGCGCCCACCATCTTTGTCATGGGCGAAGGGAATAGGGAAGCGATCGAGGTTGGCTTCAGCGCCACGCAAAATGTTTTGCTGACATTCAGCTTGCGCGGACTCAACGCGTACAGGGGGAATACCAGGTTTAAAGCGGGCTGCAGACAGGGCTTCGATAATTTCCGGGCCAGTGGACTCGGGTGCTAAACCCAGTGACATGGCCACACGTGCATACGGCATGTCGCTGCGTGATGAGAGTGCCGCTGGTGCACCGAACAAACGAAAACCGGGTGCTACCCCCGCGACCTTGTGAAACAGTGGAGCGGGTGACTGAATTTCATAGCTGCGCCGGGTAATGGCGCTTGGCTCGAAATCGCCATCAACTTCACGATGCACATGCATGATGTCGCCCATTTCGTCGAGGGCAGTGATAATGCTGCGTAAATCGCCGTAATATTTCATCAGGCTCTCCTTAAGCCGTGGCGGAACGGGGACCGGCCCAGCGCTGGGTGAGGCTGTTCTCCAGGCCGAACTGGTCGAGAATGCGGGAAACGGTATGATTGATGATGTCGTCAACGCTTTGCGGGTTGTTGTAGAAGGCGGGCATCGGCGGCAGCATCAGTGCACCAGCACGAGTAAGCGCCAGCATGTTCTCCAGATGAATCGCGTTCAGCGGCGCTTCGCGCGGCACCAGCACCAGCTTGCGTTGCTCTTTCAGGGTGACGTCAGCGGCGCGCGTGATCAGTCCATCACCGTAGCCGCTGCGAATGCCGGCAAGGGTTTTCATGCTGCACGGCACCACCATCATGCCGTCGACACGGAATGAACCGCTGGAGATCGCTGCCGCTTGATCGTGTTCGCTATAAGTCCTGGTCGCGAGAGCCGTGACCTCCTGTACACTGTACGGCGTTTCCATCTGGATGGTGGCGCGCGCCCATTTCGAAATAACCAAATGAGTTTCGACGTCAAGTTCGCGTAATGCCGTGAGAACGCGTACGCCAATTGCCGCACCCGTTGCGCCGGTCATCCCTACAACAAGCTTCATAAGTGATCCATTTTGCAGTATGGTTTAAGTTCAAACTGTTTGTGTTCGAACTATAAGTTTGACGATTTGAGGAGTCAAGTGCATCCATGTCACAAAATCCCGACTTAATTCTCGCGGCCCCCTTGTGGCCGCACGGCGATTGTTCGTTAATGCACCTTGTACGTCGTGCCGGGCAACACTCGACATTTTGCTGGTCACAATGTGTGGATACCGGGCTTTCAGCGGTGCAATACGCCATTTTGGTCGTGCTGGCTGAGGAAACAGTCTGCGATCAACAAACGTTGGGTAACCGCGCTGGATTTGATAAAGCCACGGGTACCTATGTGATTGACCGCATGAGTAAAAGCGGCCTGCTGAATGTAGAAACAGACGCAACTAATCGCCGGCGTAAATTGGTCACCATGACCGCGGAAGGGAAAACCATGTTGAACCTGATGGTTGAGCAGGCGAAAAGTGCTGAGAAGATGATTACCGCCAATCTCGATATGCAAGACATTGCCGATCTCAAACGCTTGTTGAGCAAACTGGGCGGATTGCAGGAACCTGAAGACGATGCCGCAAACACCCCTCGCTGATCAGCACAGCGAACCGAAGCCGGATCTCACCATCGGCTTTCTGTTGATGAAAAGTTTCACCCTGGCTTCGGTGGCCGGCCTGGTGGAGTCGTTGCGCTTTGCGGCCGACGAATCGTTTACCAGCCGCCAAATCTTTTGCCGCTGGGAGTGGATGACTTGTGATAATCAGCCCGTCACCGCCAGCTGCGGATTACCGGTTTCGCCAACGGCTGGCCTCGATTTCAGCAGGCACTGGGATTACTTTGTGGTGGCGGGAGGATTACTGGAAGAAACACGCCAGTCGCCACCGTGGCTGTTACAGGCACTTCGCGACTTGCATGCGCGTAACATTCCCGTCATCACGCTGTGTAGCGGCGCGTTTGTCGCAGGCAACGCAGGCTTACTGGATGGGCGGCATTGCGCTATCCATTTCACCACGCGCGATGAATTTCGCCTGCGATTCCCGAAAGCGATTCCGGTGATTGATAAGACCTATATCAAGGATGGCGGCATTATTTCCTGCCCTGGCGGCACGGCGATCGATCTCGCTGCCGACCTGATCCGCCAGCATTGCGGTCTGGTGCGTTCACAGAAAGTCTTGAAGTATTTGCTGGTGGAAGAGCCCGCTGCCCCGGTCAAAAAAACACAGCAAAAGAACACGCTTAACGAGCCGGATGTGTATGAAAACGAGCTGGTGAATAAGGTGATCGAATTTATGAAACATCACCTCGATTCGCCGGTTCCGCTGGCCGATGTAGCCGAATTCGCAGGCGTCACTTTCCGCCAGCTGAATTTGATTTTCACCAAATGCACCGGCTACTCGGCGGCTGTCTACTGGCGGCGTATGCGGCTGGAGCAGGCGCGCAAGTTGATGGCGGACTCCAGCAACAGCATCAATGCGATTGCCACCGCGACGGGATTTGCCGATGCCTCACATCTGATTGCCTGGTTCCGTAAGCAGTATGGCGAAACGCCGAGTTCGTTTCGTAAACGGCGGCGTGTGGTGGAGAGATTGGTTAAGGAGTAGGGGCCGAGATGGCCCCTTTTTAGTTAGTGCGAATGCTTAGAGAGTTTGCCAGAAACGGATGGCGCTGGGCTTTCTTCTTCCAGCGAGGCCGCATCATCCAGATTGCGCGATGCGGTTTCTGGTGCCAGGAACCACGAGACGATCAGGCCAATAAACGTAATGCCTGCAGCAATGTACATGGTGGAACCAATGCCGATGGTTTGCAGTGAGATTGGCACCAGATATGTCCCCACCGCCGCGCCAATGCGCGACATTGAGGTGCCAATGCCGACGGCTCCGGCGCGAATTTCAGTCGGGAAGATCTCATTCGGATACACCAGTTGCAGCACCTGAGCGCCGCCAATAAACAGGGCGTAAGCACCAAACATCAACAGGATGATCATTGAAGGCCCATCACGCAAGGCGCCGAGTAACAGCAGTGCCAGGCCAGACCACAGGAAACTGTGCAACAGTAGCTTGCGTCTTCCCAGTGAGTTCACCAATCGCGTGCCGATAATACAGCCTACCACGAACAACAACGTTATCGCGATGGAACCGTAGGATGCCCAATCACCACTGAGATGTAGCGCCTGTAATACTTTCGGTGCAAAGGCGTAAACGGCGAACACAGGAATGACCGAGCAGGTCCAGAAAATGGTCACGAACGCCATGCGTTTGCCATAACCGGAATGCAGCAAGCTGCTGAATGACAAGTGATTATTCTCAGGTTGTGCGGGCAGATTCTTCAGGCTAAAGCTGTCGCCATAAACGCGACGGATCACCACTTCGGCTTCCTGATGCCGGCCCTTGCTGATCAACCATCGCGGTGATTCAGGCGTGCCCATGCGCACAAGGAAGAGCAACGCACCAATCACTGCTGTGCTCGCCAGCGTATAGCGCCATGCTTCTGCACCGCCAAAATTCAGCAGAGCTTCACCCACTAAATACGCTGTGGCCGCCCCGGCAAACCACAGAATGGTGAGCGTGGCGAGGCAGGGGCCGCGCGACTTCTTCGGCATAAACTCGACTAAAAATGCGGTGGCAACCGGATATTCAATGCCCACTGCCACGCCCGTCAGAAAGCGTAAGGCAAAGAGCGTTTCTCCGCTTTGCACCCAAAACTGCGCCAGTGAACAGATAATAAACAGGGTTGGGCCAACGAAGTAGATCATGCGGCGGCCCAGGCGGTCCGTCAGAACACCGCCCATGAAGCCGCCAAAGAAAATCCCAATCAGGGCGGAAGCCGCAATCAAACCTTCCCATAACGGGCTAAGACCTAATGCCGGCGACACTTTCGTCATGGCTATACCAATAATACTGAGCACATAGCCATCGACGAAAGAGCCGCCACCGGAACGCACCGTTAATAAGCGATGGAAACGGCTGATAGGAACATCTTCAACAGACATGTTATTTGACATGTTTTACTCCTGTTTCTTTTCGGCGTAATGGAGCGTAACTACGCCAATGCGACTGAATTAAGCACACTCTGCGATGCGTGCTTAACATCATCAGGACGCCAGATAAATATAAACCTGTAGCGGTGATTAAAATGTTATTCAGAACAGAAATTAATAACGAAGTGAGTCGGTGACGCTAACGGAATTGTTTCATAGGTCATTTCCTCCGGTGCAGGATGGTCGGATAAATAAAATCATGGCTTTATAATTAGAATGGGGCTTTTTTAAGGGAGGCGCTAACGCCTCCCAACGTTTTATTCAGAAATTTTACTGCTGACACTTTTGGTGACGGCGGTACGTGTTGACCACCAGCAGACTAATGACCCGAGACTCACCATCGCTGTGCCTTGCCAGAAGGAGAGCGTCAGATGTGAACTGAGAATAAAAGCGGCTAAAATCGACGAAATAATCGGAATAAAGTATGAGGCGGCGGCGAGAACCGTCACATTGCCATGCAAAATGCCAACGTTCCAGGCTGCGTAACCGAATCCCATCGCCATCGCCGCCAGTGCCAGTGAGATCCACGTCTGGAAATTGGCGTCAAACGCGGGTTGAGGCGAAATGAAATATTTAACCCATAGTGTTAATGCCGTTAAAACAAAGAAAAGCGTAATGCCGTTATTGCCGTTGGCGATTTTTTTCGTCACCACACAATAAATAGCCCAAATGATGGCGCCGCTGAATGCAAGGCCATAGCTCAATGGGTTTTCCATTATATTATTTGTCATCTCGCTGATGGAAAACCCTCGATCGCCACCCAGCACGCGGCAAATTCCTGCCACGGCTAAAATCACGCCGGGAATAATCAACGGGCTAACTTTTTGCCGATTGACAATCACCGCCAGCACAATCGTCATACTTGGCCATAGATAATTCACCATGCCCACTTCAATAGCCTGTCGCCCACTGTGGGTAAACCCAAGAGATAGCGAAAGGCAGAGTTCATAGCAGACAAACAGCACGCTACCGATAATCACATAACGGCGGGGGAATTTTTTCAGATTGGGAAATCCCACGCTGAACAGCAGCAATATCGCACTGCAGCTGTAGATCAACGCCGCTCCAGCGATCGGACCAAAGCCTTCGCTGACACTTTTGATTAATCCAACAATCGCGCTCCATAACAGGATGGCAATTAAACCTATGAGCGTCGCTTTCTTTTGGGGCATCACCCGCTACCTCTTCTACACAATGTTCACCTGAAATGCCGGTGCAAGCTTACCTGTTAAATTCAGGTTAAAACCAGCATAAAACTATGCCGCCTGACGCGCAGTGTAAATACGCCAGAGGGAACGATAGTTGTGGAATGTGATCGTTATCTGAATTCATTTAGAAAATTATTACGGCATTGAAAATAATTTAATCTATTGATAATAAAGTATTGTTTTTCATTTGTGGGTAGAAAAGTTCTATCCTGTAGTATTTCCTTTGTATTTTTCACGTATACAAAAAACTTATCCCGATTGACCTCTCTCCATGCGATATGCAAATTGTTAACAAACGCAACCAGACGGCGTTGCATTTGGTCCTGAATTCACCTGGAGATTTCGTGATGACATTTGAAGGTATCTATACCCCGGCAATTACCCCTTACGCAGCAGATGGCAGCATTGATTTCGCGGCTTTCGCTAACGTCCTCGAGTCGCTGATTGAAGCACGCGTGCACGGCATCATCATCGGCGGTTCAACCGGTGAGTATTATGCACAAAGCGCAGAAGAGCGTCTGTCTCTGGTTGAACATGCGCGTAAAGTGATTGGCAATCGTCTGCCACTGATTGTCGGTACCGGCGCTATTCGTACTGAGGACGCGGTGGCATTCGCGACCCACGCTCGAGAACACAAAGCCGACGCCATTCTGGTCACGTCACCGCCGTATGCGCTGCCGACCGAACTGGAAAACGCCCATCATGCGCTGACCGTCGACAAAGCCGCTCAGCTGCCGATCATGCTGTACAACTATCCGGGACGTATGGGTATCACGATGGGAGAAACTTACTTCCGCGAAGTGAGCCGTTCGAAAAATGTGGTGGCGATTAAAGAGAGTTCAGGTGATTTCAACAATCTGCACCTGCTGGCGTGTCAATTCCCGAACATCGCGCTTTCTTGCGGTTGGGACGATCAGGCACTGGAGTTCTTCGCCTGGGGCGCGCGTAGCTGGGTATGCGCGGGTTCTAACTTTATTCCCCGCGAACACGTCGCATTGTACAACGCCTGTGTCGTGGAAAAAGACTTCGATAAAGGCCGTAAGATCATGGCCGCGATGATGCCGCTGATGAACTTCCTCGACGGCGGCAAGTTTGTGCAGTCTATTAAGTACGGTTCTGAACTGGCTGGCCTGAAAGCAGGACCGGTGCGCGCACCGCTGCAGGCACTGGAAGAAGAAGAGAAAGCGCAGTTGCAGGCCGTGATCGACGGTGTGAAACGCAATGTGGCAGCCGTTGCAGTGCTTTAAGGAGTGCGCATGAAACAGGTACAAACGCTGAGCGATGTCGTGAATGTGGCGCGGGAACTGCGGTTCCCGGATCAGGCGTTCATCAACGGACGTTTTACTGCGGCGGTTTCCGGCAAAACGCTGGAGACCACCAATCCTGCGACGGGCGAGATTCTGACGCACCTGGCCGCTTGTGAGAGCGCTGATGTGAACCTGGCGGTGCAGGGCGCACGCCGTGCGTTTGAATCCGGCAGCTGGAGCCAGCTTCATCCCGGCGAGCGTAAAGCCGTATTGCTCAAACTGGCGGATTTGCTGGAAAACGAAGTGACGCAGTTGGCGGTGATGGAGAGCCTCGACAGCGGCAAACCGGTCAGTGAGTGTCTGGCGGTGGACGTGCCAGAGACGATTCACGTGATCCGCTGGCACGCGGAAGCCATCGACAAGCTGTATGATCAGACTGCGCCAACCGGTAACGGGGCGATGGCGATGATCGTTCGCGAGCCGATTGGTGTGGTGGGTTGTGTGTTGCCCTGGAATTTCCCGCTGCTAATGCTGGCGTGGAAAATCGGTCCGGCGCTGGCGGCGGGTTGCTCGGTGATTGTGAAGCCCGCCGAGCAAACTTCACTGACGGCATTGCGCGTGGCAGAACTGGCACATGAAGCGGGTGTTCCTGCTGGCGTGCTCAACATCGTGACGGGTACCGGGAAAGAGGTGGGTGAACCCATCGGCCTGCATCCTGATATTGATATGGTGAGCTTCACCGGTTCAACGGCAACCGGCCGCCGATTCCTGCACTATGCCGCGGAATCGAATCTCAAGAAGATAGTGCTGGAATGCGGCGGCAAAAACCCGGCGCTGGTGTTTGATGATGCCGAGGATTTGGCTAGCGTTGCCGCCAATGTGCTGAACGGCGCTTTCTGGAACATGGGTGAAAACTGTTCAGCCACCTCGCGTCTGCTGGTACAGGAAGGGGTTAAGGATAAATTGCTGGCGCAGATCGCGGAGCAGATCGGTGAATGGCGGATGGGCAATCCATTGGATCCAGAGAATCGCCTTGGCACCATGATCACTACCGACCATTTCTGCAAAGTCAGTGATTATCTGAAGACAGCGCGTAAAGAAGGGTTGCGCATCATTCAGGGTGGGTTCACTGACCGCGGCATCTATGTGCAGCCGACCATTGTGGATGGCGTGACGCCGAAAAGCGCGCTGTTCCGCGAGGAGATCTTCGGGCCGGTGCTCTGCGTCACTACTTTCAAAACCGAAGCCGAAGCCATTGCGTTGGCGAATGACACTGATTACGGTCTGGCGGCCTCGGTTTACACCGGCAAATTGAGCCGCGCAATTCGCGTTTCACGTGCAGTGCGTGCGGGAACGGTGACGGTCAACTGCTTCGGTGAAGGTGATGCAACGACACCCTTTGGTGGCTATAAGCAGTCTGGTTTTGGTGGCCGCGATAAATCGGTGTATGCCCTCGATCAGTATACCGAACTGAAAACCATCTGGATTGATGTGCCTGCCGAGTAAACATTATGCCCGACACGGATGGCGGGCATGTCGAACATTAGGATAATTTTCTGCTGCTGTTATCCCGATTTTATCTACTGTAACTCCTTGTAATCCCATCGTTCCCTATTCTGTGATCGACCGCAGAATGCACAAAATATCCCATATTTATTTTTGCTGTATACACACTTTTTCTGTAGGTTAAGCAGGAATTACGTGCGGAATGTCATCACAGGAGGTCACATTGAGATCGGGAAAAGCAGCGTTATACGAAGATTTAAAACGCCTAATTTTGACCATGGAACTGGACCCAGACGAGCTGCTGGATGAAGCCAGCCTGACGGGACAATACGGTTTATCTCGCACTCCTGTGCGTGAAGTGTTTCAGCGCCTGGCGGGGGAAGGCTACTTAGAAATCGTCGAAAAACGCGGCGTGCGCGTCATCCCGATGAGCCATTCCACACTGCGCAATTTCTTCCTCGTTGCGCCGATGATTTACGCCGCCACCGGTCGGTTAGCGGTACAAAACTTCAAGCCCTCCCAGCTGAAATCGTTGAAAGAGACACAAAAGCGCTTCCGTAAAGCGGTGCAAACACGGGATGCCGAAGCGCTGGCGCTGGAAAACAATCGTTTCCACGAAATCATGGGCGAGATGGCAGCCAATCCTTATTTACAGCCCAGCCTGGGGCGCTTACTGATCGACCACTGCCGCATCGGCCACACTTTCTTCCGCCCGCAGAATGAAGACATGGAACGCCGCCTGCAGTTAGCCGCCGAACATCACGATGCCTTTATCAGCGCGATTGAAGCGCGAGATGAGCAGAAGGTGGTGGATCTGGTGTTCGAACACTGGGAGTTGTCGCGGGAAAATATGGAAATCTTTATCGCGCCGCAGGGGTTAAAAGCGGACGATCTGGTGCAGTCACCGGAAGGAAATAAACTGTAATTTTCGAGTTGTCGATGTTAGACGATAAGACGGCCTTAGGGCCGCCTTCAAATATGTCGAGTACCGCTAAACAACTGGGTTTAGTCGTTGCCCCACTCATTTAAAAAGTTGGCAATCTCATCGATACGCACCGCTTGAATACCCGCTTCACGCGCCATCTCTTGCTGCGCCTCTTCGCTGATCTCTTCATTATTATTCAGACGAGTCAGCAATAACTGGAAGTAGTGCGCCAGTGCATCAAGTTCTGCTTCGCTCACATCGTGTTCGGATTCCGAAGCGTACTCTTCAGCAATGTCATAATATTTCAGTGGAATGTTGTTATTCATTATCGGCTCCCCGTTAAATTTTGAGCATTTTCACTGCGGCATCAATGTCGATCTCATCTTCGGTAAAGATCAGCGTCGTACCCTGGAAAGTGGTTACCGCCAGTTTTTTCACTGAACGCATTTCATCAGGTTTGACGTCGGTCTTAGGTTTGATGTTGTTCATCAGAATGCCCACCGACAGTACGGTGTTTTCTTTATCAATACGGGTATCAACCGGCTCTTCTTCACTGTAAACCACGAAGGATTTAATCGACGTCAGTTTCAGGCGTTCACCGGCGATAAAGATATATTTGCTGTCTGGTATCACTTTGACCGCGAAAGCGGATAAACCTTTGTTATTGGTCGTGGGTTCGAACGTCACTGCCGCATCTTTTTTAATCTGATCAGGGTTGGCGACCTTAATCACATGGAAATAACGGTTGTCTCCGTTTTCATCTTTGATAAATCCAAAACCTTTGTCCTGAAACCAGGTTGTGATCGTTCCGTTCATCGCCATTACCGCCTACTCAATCGTTAATCTAATCAGTTTTTTGCAGCGCGCAGTGTAAAGCACATTGCCTGCGCAGACTACGCCTTTGCTGTAAGTCTGGACGATAAATTTCTGCTGTGCGAGCGGGAGGCCGGGTTAAGCGGGCAAAATTCGTCAGCCCGCTGAAAATTGGTTATTATCCGCACCCACTTCACAGTCTGGCAGTCTGATGTCTACGATTATCGATACCTTTATAGCTCCGCCGTGTTCGGCAGAGATCGCGATTCTCTATCAGGATGAGCATTTGGTATTGATCGATAAACCCGCCGGTTTGCTCAGCCTTTCAGGAAAAAATCCACAAAATCTCGATTCCGTTCATCACCGTCTGGTGAAGTTGTTCCCCGGCTGTACTTTGGTGCATCGCCTCGATTTCGGGACATCCGGATTGATGGTGGTGGCACGCAATAAAGCCATCAACGCTATGTTGTGCCAGCAGTTTAGCCAGCGAAGCGTGACAAAAATTTATACGGCGCTGTTGTGCGGACATCTGAACCGCGACCAGGGCACGATTGACGCCGCGATAGCAAAAGATCCGGCGCTGTTTCCATTGATGTCGATTTGTGCCGAGACGGGTAAACCTGCACGTTCACGCTATCAGGTGACAGAACGCTTAATGCGCGAAGGGGATGATGGCATGCTGATACCTGTTACGCGGGTGCAGTTGATACCAGAGACGGGGCGCACCCATCAATTACGTATTCACTGCCAGCAATTGGGCCACCCAATTCTTGGGTGTGACCTGTATGGAGGATTGCTGCAGCCGGGTACGGAAAAGACACCCCGGCTGATGCTGCACGCCAGTGAACTACATTTTGTCCATCCCATTAGCGGGGAGAACATCACTGCGCGTCATGCCAGCCCGTTTTGACACGGGCTGCATTCCTTACCACATCAAATCATCAGGCACTTTGAAATCCGCGTACGGATCGTCCTCATCCTGCTCTTCCTGACTTAATGCACTGTTCAACACAATGCTGTCTGCATCACGCTGCGCAATTTTATCGGCTACGCTGGCGGGAATAATCGCGTATTTGCTTTCGCCACTGCTATCCGCCGCCAGGCGTGCGATCGCCAGACGACCATTGATCAGCTGCGTTTGCGTGGTCTTATCCACGCTGATTTTCTTGATTAAATTGTTGTCGGTGAAGTTAAAGTCAATTGTTCCTTTTGCCACGGTGATGGCGTTCATTTCAATCAGGTGTTTAACCTGTGCCTTGTACTCTTTGGATAAAGTGGCTTGTTTCTGCTGCTCGCTTAACTGCTTATCACGCTCAATTTGCGCTTTTTTATTCTCTTCCACCGCTTCACGGGCTTCACGAGCCTGTACGCGAGACTTCTTGGCAGTGCGCTGCACTTTGGCCATTTTTTTGCTGGAGACGAGTCCAGCTTTGAGCATCTGCTCTTGTAAGGTGAGTTTTGTCATCTTCGTCTCTAAAATTCGTTAAAACCTGGCCGGATTATACCTGTAATGCAAAGGCTGATCACGGCGAGGTTTGAGATCCTGATGAATCGGCCTATCAGCGCAGGAGTAATGCCAGCAACGCAATCAGAGCTGGCAGTGCCTGCACATAAAGAATTTTTCGGCTGGCGGTCATCGCGCCGAAAATCCCGGCAATGAGCACGCAGATGAGAAAGAACAGAGTGACAGGCACACCGTTTTCTCCCAGCCATAACCCCCAGAGTAAACCCGCCGCCAGAAAACCGTTATAAAGGCCCTGATTGGCCGCCAGCACACGGGTTTCGCGCGCAAAGTCGACGCTGAGTTTGAAGGCTTTCCGGCCGGTTTTCGTCTCCCACAGAAACATCTCCAGCACCAGAATGTAGATATGAATCACGGCGACGAGAGCAACAAGGATATTGGCTAACACGGAATTCCTTAATTGAGCGTTCTTAAAATGTATGGAAAGTTTAAGCCAGATTAGCGCCGGTTATTTTTTCCGGAAAAAAAGATTAGCGATAGCGGTTAATATCCCAATGAATGGCATCGTGATAGCCCCCGCTCGAAAATTATGCTGATCAATGCGTTTTTCTTTACGGATGTCATTAAAACGTGAAAGTGCTGCCTTTTCATCGGCCGCGCTGACTTCTTCAAACTGTTGTTCGAATCCCTGACGGGTTAACAGAGTTGCTCCTTTAATGTCTGACTTTTGCAGCGCCACGATCTGACTTCCTTTTTTATAAAAACAGTATTCAGGCATTCGATATTCCTTATCAAAAGAGGTAACAGCAACTTATCAGCAGTCGCGAATGTGTGCCAAGCTTCTAAAGCGTTTTTTTCATGAAAATGCGACTTGCGCCTTCCGGTAGGCAGGCAATGCGGCCAAACTCCTCCCAGCCGTGTTTTTTATAAAACTCAGGCGCCTGAAAACTAATGGTATAGAGAAAAGCTGAAATGCAGCCTCGATTTCTGCCTTCTTCTTCAGCATGTGTAAGAAGTTTTTCTCCTAAACCTTTCGATCTCAGTTCTGAGGGTAAATAAACAAGATCGATAAACAGTATCCCAAGATAGGTACGCCCGAGTATTCCTCCCAAGACCTCTTGCGTTTCATTGCAACGTATTACCACTGATAGCGGCAAATGGTCATTGTAACCTGTCATATCCGTATTAAATGCCGTCAGCCCAGCATCAATGGGTTGTAAATGTTCTGGCGCGATAACGGCGGATACTTCAACTGATAAATTTTCCATATATCACCTGAGGTCAGTTTAAATGCCTTTTAATTTCATGATTCGGTCCGGACTAGAATAACGAATATCACCAGGACATTGCATTAGCGTTTTCGTCATAAACTACAGTCATGCACAATGCAGTTATCTTACCGATCCGTTTTACCCCAGGAACAGAACAACGCTTGCCATGATGATACCTGACGCGGCTCAAACCCTCTTTCCCTGGCCCACAGCGGATTATTACTGCACACCAGCGGCAAGTGTAGCCATGCTGGTTCGAGGTTCGCCAGCATTCACTGATTCAGCAGGGCGAAATCAGCACACGCCTGGCGATGGTTTTGCGCTATATTGGCAGCACTAACACCCGAATATCTTTGTGAAACAGGTAACATTGGCAATGGCTCTGATCCCTAAAAACTATGCGCGGCTGGAAAGCGGCTACCGTGAGAAAGCATTAAAAATCTATCCATGGGTTTGTGGACGCTGCTCACGGGAATTTGTTTACTCCAACCTGCGCGAACTCACCGTGCATCATATTGATCATGACCATACCAATAACCCGGAAGATGGCAGTAACTGGGAGTTGCTGTGTCTGTTCTGCCATGATCACGAACACTCCAAGTACACTGAAGCTGACATGTACGGCACCAGAGTGGTCGCCGGTGAAGATGCGCAGAACGATGTGGAAGCAGCAACCTATAATCCCTTCGCGGATTTAAAGTCGATGTTAAATAAAAAGAAATAAGCATCACTGATTTCCGATGCTGCCAGCTTGCCAAATAGGGGCTGGCAGCCTCTACTGCAAGGGGTTTACTGGCGTAATTTTTCTAACAACTGTTCCGCGCCTTTATCAATCCCGGTTTCAGCCGCACTGAGCGAACCGAAGGTCGCACCCACGTTCATGGCGTTGGGGTATTGTTCCGCGACGTATGCCAGTAAGAGTTCATTTGTTCCCGCATCTTTCACCTCTACGGCGAAATTAACGTATCCACTCATCAAGCCACGTCCTCCACGTACCGACTGAACGATATTGTACGGCCCGCCGGCTAAATCAAATTTTGTGAATGTGCCTATCACCTGCGGCGTGGTATCGGTGCCGGTCAGCGTCAGTTTCAATTTGAGCGCTGGAACCGTCCCGGCTGGGGGATGGGTGTTAAATTTCTCCGCCAGCACTTCCTCAAACTTTTTATGCATATAATCAGCCAGTTGACGGCGATCATCCACAGACAATTCATTGAATTGCGCATCACTCCCGCTATAAATCTCGACCGGTTCAATGCTGATGCTACGGTATTTACCCCAGTCCACGGGAGCGGCATAACGGAATGGAATACGATCGCTGTCATCCGAAGTATTAGGCGACATACGTGATGCAGAGGCGATACCAGCATATTTCACCGGGCCGGTAGACGAACAACCGACAGCGGTAAAAGCAGCCGCGAATACAAGGCTACGACACAACGGGCTGAACAAACGACTCATCTTGAAATTCTCCGATAACATTGATAAATGAACTGTACGGTTTAGTTAATATCAGTTAGCATCAATCTGTCAAGAAGGGGTTTCAGGGTGTGACATCGTGATGCGGGGGCAGAGAGGTGAATGCAAAACGTTTGTTTGTGTCGAGTGAAAGGGTTAACGGAAACTATGTAGGATGATGGTCGGATTAGCGGCAATTTTGTTATTGCTCTTTCGCGCCATCCGCAATCTGGGGGAGATATTTTATCTCTGGAAATTAGGCATAAAACGAGGCGGTTTTTATGCGGTCAGGGTTTGGGGAGCGCGCCTCAAACCCTTGATAGTACTCCTGGTGATCGACACCATTGTCGTGCTGACGCTCATTTTCAACTTGTCAGTCAGGATTCAGTTGTTTTGACCAGCACCTTTGAGGAACAACGAAACGGCGTTTTGCACCATGGTCGTCACCTCACTTTTCGTATAACTCGGCAAGGTCCGCTGTAGGAATAATTCATCGACTTCAGCTTTTACCAATGATGAAAATTGTTTGGCGCGTAAGGCTGGGTTGCCGCCGATCAATTCCCCGTTGGCGATGTGATGCTCCATCACCGTCGTCAGAGCGTTCATACTCTCCCGCACACCGGACTCATGAAAAAGCGCGCCGATGTTGGAATGACCTGCTTCTCCAACCACCATTCTGTACAACTGTAAGGCCTTCCAGTCTGACGTCAGCGCTCCCAGCATGCCCTCGCCAAAACGCTGTAACTTCTCACTTAACAACAAGGTTTGAGTTTCCGGGTCGTTAAGTTCTTCAGCCGCATGCATCAGAAAGTTAGTACTAAAACATCTGACAACAGCTTCAAAAAGGCTCTCTTTGGAGGAGAAGTAGTTATACAGGGTCGCCTTGGAACAACCGGCCTGCTTTGCAACGCTATCCATTGAGGCTCGCTCATATCCTTGTTCGAGAAACACGGCTGAAGCGGCGTTGATAATGTCAGTTCTTTTTTGTTCGGTTAGCGTACGCATCACTCTCTCCTTTGTCGGCGATGAATATTAACAAAACCAGGTGGTTCATTAAAGGAGAGAGGATGGTGGATTCGACGTCCAATACAATGACGAGTGAAGCCTTATTTGCCACGAAGCGATGTGCGCTGCACGAGCAACACGCTGATTAAAACGATGACCAGTCCGACAAAAGCTGTGCCGCTCATCACCTGAGATAACACCATCCAGCCCAGCAGCACGGCGGTAATCGGGCTAAGTAATCCGAGCGATGCCACCGCAACGCTGGGCAGGCGGCCAATACCCCTGAACCACAACCCGTATGCCACAAATGCACCGGCCAGGGATAGATAGGCATAGGCGCCCCATTGCGGCAGCGTCAGTGTGGGGAGTGGGGCGTCAATCAGCCACGCTGCGGGTAGCAACATTATTCCACCCAGTATCAACTGCCAGCCGGTAAGCGACATCACCGGCAAATCCATTTTCCAGCGACGAGTCAGCCATACGCCTGTGGCCATACAGGTCGAGCCCAACAGCGCTGCCACAATGCCGACGGGTTCGAACACCGTTTGCGGAGAGAGTAATAGCAAGGCCATCCCGACAACCCCGGCCAGCGCTGCCCATAAAGTGATGCTTGCGGGCGCACGATGTTCAACTCCCCATGCCAATAGCATCACCAGCAGCGGTTGTATCGCGCCTAATACGGCAGCAAGCCCGCCGGGCAGTCGATAGGCAGCAACAAACAGCAGCGCCTGAAAAACACCGATATTCAGCGCACTAAGAATAATGAGCCGACCAATATCGCGGCTGGCAGGCAGGCGACGAGTGAACAGTAACAAAAATAAACCTGCAGGAAGTACCCGAATCAGCGCCGCCGTAAAAGGGCGGTCGGGTGGCAGAAATTGTGTTGTGACAATGTAGGTCGATCCCCAGATTGCCGGGGCCAGGGCCGTCAAGATCACGTCACGCCAGTACGAAAGAGAGAAAGAGGATTGCATCATTTTGCCTTTACCTTCAATTCAAGATAAAATCAGCGTGCCCACTAATTACCTTGAAGTCAAGATAAATGAATGATCAAAGTGAAACCCGACCTGATGCTGTCGATCTCATCCTTCAACAGTGGCAGCGCGAGCGGCCAGATTTAGACTGCAGCCCGATGGGACCGATTGGACGTCTAAAGCGTTGTACGGCGCTGATTGAACAGCGTCTTGAAGAAGCCTTTGCAGCGTTTGAATTGAGCATGTGGGAGTTTGATATGCTGGCAACGCTGCGCCGTGCTGGAGCACCTTACAGTTTGAGTCCCACCGAGTTGTTTTCGACGCTAATGGTCACCTCGGGCACCATGACGCATCGCCTAAAGCGTCTTGAATCCAGAGGGCTGATTACCCGGCAGGTAAATGCAGAGGATGCGCGAAGCATGCTGGTGCAATTAAGTCAGGACGGGCTGACGTTGATCGACCGTGCGGTAGAAAAACACGTGGATAACGAAAGAACGATTTTGTCTGGGCTCTCCTCTGAAGCGCTGATGGCACTGGATAGTCATCTGTCAGGCTTACTACGCTCGCTTGAGGGATCCCACCGGCGTTAATCACCGGCTTCACACGCTTGAGCGTGGTGACAGAGCGATGGGTAGTCCCCATTCAGGCTACCGAAATTCAATTCAGGTCCGGTGTTGTTGTGTCAGCTGAGCACACCGGATCCATCAAACACCTCATCGCCAATCACCGCATTTGAACCCTCGAATTTTTGCGATCCATAACACAATCGTATCGTGATCATATTGACAACATTTCATGAAATTCAGTAAAACTTTATACATCATGTATACATGATAAATACCCGTGAAATGCATTAAATACTTACGCTTTACACCGCTAACAAACCCTACGTTGTACGGGCAATCCGCCAGTACAAAAAATGAAAAACGTGTATTGGAGTAACGGAATTGCAAAAGATCACCTCACTGCCTGCCGATGATTCGATGCCGGGTTGGTTTCATACCAGTGCCGCTCGCACGCCACGCCCCGCGCATATTGGTCAGAAAAAAGTGCGCTTCGCCATTGTGGGTGCAGGCTTAACTGGCCTGGCGGCAGCGCGACAATTGGCGCTGAATTTTCCCCACGATGAAGTGGTGCTGATTGAGGCACAGGAGGTGGGATATGGATCGGCAGGGCGAAATGCCGGTTTTGCCATTGATGTACCGCATGATATCGGCGCGAAGGATTATATCGGTGACGTCACCATTGCGAATAAAGTCCTGAAGCTGAACACATTAGGGCAAAACTATCTGCGTCAGATTGTGCAGGGACACGGCATCGAATGTCAGATGACCGAATCCGGTAAATACCAGGCTTCAGTCGGTGAACAGGGCACAGCGATTCTTGAAGCTTATCGCAGCGGATTGGCAAAGATTGGGCGTGAATCCGAAATGATTGCGGGGAAAGATCTGCCCGAACATATTGGCACTTCTTACTACAAGCAGGCGCTGTTTATTCCCGGCACGATCTTGTTGCAACCCTCAGCATTGGTTAAAGGTCTGGCGGATAATCTGCCCGCGAACGTCACGTTGTACGAGTACACACCGATCACATCGATCGATTACGGGGACAAAGTGACACTGGTGCATGACAAAGGCAGCATCACCGCGGAAACATTGATTCTCGCGAATAACGGTTTTGCGTCGCATTTTGGCTTCCTGCAACGCCGTCTGCTGCCAACGTTCCTCTACGGCAGCCTGTCGCGTCAGTTGACGGAAGAGGAGCAGGCTCGATTGGGGGGTAAAGCGGTGTGGGGAGTGATTCCGGCGCATCCGTTTGGCAGCACCATTCGTCGTACGGTGGATAATCGTATTCTGGTGCGCAACAGTTTCAGTTTTCATCCGGACGGACGACCGCGCGAGAAATACCTCAAGCAGTATCTGGAAAACCATCGCAAATCCTTTGAACGCCGTTTCCCGATGCTGCCGCAGGTGGATTTTGAATACACCTGGAGCGGGGCGATTTGCCTGTCAGAAAACCACGAAGGCTTCTTTGGCAAACTGGCACCGAATGTTTATGGTGCGCTGTGTTGCAACGGATTGGGCATTACGCGCGGCACGGCAACCGGCAAATTAATTGCGGATATGATCGCAGGCGAGAAAAACGAACTGATCGATTTCCTCACCCAATCGCCGGGTCCAAACCGCACGCCAGCGGAGCCTTTCCTGTCGATTGGTGTTAATTCGGTGCTGAAGTGGGGTCAATACCGCGCAGGCATGGAAGTATAAGAAGACAATAGCCGCCAGTCATCATGGCGGCTTTCACCTTTGACCGTTTACCACTTCATCTCGCCGGTATTCACTTTGCCACTGAGTTCCAGCGAGCTTTCATCCGGCAAATTCGGATAGGCTTTTTTCATCGCCTCAATCACTTCTGCCGAACCTTTGTGTTGCTGAAGTGCCTGTTCAAAAGTTTGCAGATAGTTAAGGGTAAATGTCACCGCACTATCACCCGCCGGACGTGCGCCGATGTAATGCCCTGGAATGACCACCTTCGGCTTGAGTTGCTGTATTTCTTTGAGCACGCTGCGCCATTGCTCACGGCTGGCGGGTGTTTGCGTATCCGCTGTCCAGACGTGGATGCCTGCCGCCACGGCGGTGCCACCCAGTACGGCTTTGTTGCCGGGGATCCACAGATAGGCTGATTTATCACCCGCATGGCGCAACTCTACACGCTCTCCATCCACGCTGAACGACGTCTGATGGGTAATCTGCGGGACATATAGCTGGTTTGGCGCGCCGCCCGGCATTTTCGGGCCCCAATAGGCTAATTTCGCCGTTTTGGTGGCCTCGATGTGTTCAACCACTGTTGGTGACGCAACAATTTTTACCTGTGGGAAGGCCTTCACAATCGGCTCGAGGCCAAAGTAGAAGTCAGGGTCGCCTGAGGTAATCACGATCTGCGTGAGTTTTTTACCGCTCGCTTTGATCATCTCCACCAGTTTTTCGCCATCTTTCGGGCTGAATTGTGCATCGACCAGCAGCGCTTCGTGTGGCCCGGTAATCAGTGTTGACGATACCGGAAACACCCCTTGTTCCTGTGGGTTGTAAACCGCCAGCTGCAGCGGGGTAGCAAATGCTGGGCTGGCTGCCAGTGTCAGCACCAACGTCAGTGACTTCATCTTCATCTCATTTTCCTTTCAGTGCCAACATGGCCGGTAAGCGCACCATTGTAAGGATTTTGCTGTCTGCTAGAATTCCCGCAAATAGAGATGGTCAGTTTCGTAAAACGATCAGATGGAGAGCAGATGGACAGAGTGACAGCGGCATCGGTATTTAATCGCATCTGCGAACTTGGCAGCCTAAGTGCTGCGGCGCGAGCGCTGGCAATCTCGCGGCCGATGGTGAGTCGTTATCTGGATGAAATGGAAAAATGGGCGGGTGCACGTTTGCTGCACCGTTCATCACGTCGCCTGACCATCACCCCAGCCGGGGAAAAAGTGCTGGAGAAAACTCGCATGCTGGCACGCCTGGCTGATGAGATCACCGGACAGGGTGAGCCGGGGGAACCACAAGGGACATTGCGCGTAGCCTGTGCGCATTCCACCGCGACCCATATTCTGGGGCCGATGATCCCGGCATTTTTGGCTCGCTATCCACTGTTGCGCATTGAGTTAGAAATCAACAACCAGCCGGTCAGCCTGGTGGGTGAGCGCATTGATGTGGCGGTCAGGATTACCGACAATCCAGAACCGGGCGCGATTGCCCGCCGTCTTGGCGAGTGCGTTTCCGTGGTGTGCGCGGCACCCGATTATTTGCGCAAGCATGGCATCCCAGAAACGCCGCAGGATTTGGGTCAGCATAACTGCCTGCACTACAGTCGCTTTGCCGGGCAGAGCTGGCAGTTCAACGATGCCAATGGCGATGCGCTGACGACCGCTGTGAGCGGCAACTTCAGTGCCGGTATCTCATCAGTATTGTGTGATGCTGCCATCGCCGGATGCGGCCTGGCCATGGTGCCAGAAATGGAAGCGCGTATCGGAATAGCCAACGGTCAGTTGCAGTGCGTGCTGCCAGACTATACGCCGAAAACCCTGGGTATTTATGGGTTGTATATGTCGCGCGAGCGCCAACCCGCTGCACTGCGACTGTTTCTTGATGCGGTGCAGCAACAGCTGGTTTCATAAATACATCACGCATAACGTCATAGAGTTGTGTTATGTCTTGGGTATCTGACAAGCAAGGAGGACTCAAGATGCGCATTCCCGATTACCCTTCGCAACATAACGAACAGTGGGCACAAGTCGATAGTTACTTTGCGGACGCATTGGCAGCCGAGGATGTGGTGCTGAAAGCGGCATTAGCGCATAACACTGCTCAGGGCTTACCGGTGCACGATGTTTCGGCGTTACAGGGCAAATGGCTGGCATTGATGGTGTCGATAACAGGTGCAAAGCGCGTACTGGAAATCGGCACGTTGGGGGGATACAGCACCATCTGGATGGCCAGGGCGCTGCCGGAAAACGGCCAAATCATCACCCTCGAATTCAATCCACATCATGCCGAAGTCGCCCGTCACAATCTCGCTCTGGCGCGTGTACACGACCGTGCAGAAGTGATTGTGGGTGCTGCGCTGGATACCTTGCCAATGTTGACTGCGCCGTTTGACCTTATCTTCATTGATGCCGATAAGGTCAATAATCCTCATTACCTTAGCTGGGCAATGAAACTCGCCCGTGTTGGGACGGTGATCATCGCGGATAACGTGGTACGCGGAGGGGCGGTAGTCGCTACTGATAGTGAGGATCCTCATGCCTGCGGCCTGCGTGAGTTCGTCGATATGATCAACCAGGATCATCGATTGGAAGCCACTGCACTGCAAACGGTTGGCGAAAAAGGCTGGGATGGACTGATCATGGCGGTGGTGAAAAGCTTATAAGCACTTAATTGGTGATAGTATCCGTTTGCGAATATCACTAATCGTTAATAAGGGAGTATTAACTGATGCGCCACTGGGCTACTTACTTTGTTCTCATCTCTGGTTTGATGGGGGGCAGCCACTTCAGCGCAGCCACACAGACAATCGTCGCTACGCAACTCGCGGGATTGATACGTGCGCCCCTCGCCTTAACGATAACCTTGCCTGACGGGCAACGTGCTGTGTTGGACGCGTATGTCACAAGACCCGATACACCCGGTGTGTTTCCCATCGCGCTCATCACCCACGGCACCGATGGCACCGAGCAAAGCGATCGCCAACAGCTCACGCCAAACCGATTCTCAGCAGCCGCCATCACCTTTGCCCGACACGGTTATGCCGCGGTGGTGGTGATGCGTCAGGGCTATGGTCAATCGACCGGCCACAACGATTATCAAGGCAACAGCTGCGCCCAGCCGCAACATGCGTTAGCAGGGAAAATGGCGCGAGAGGATCTCCTTGGGGCATTGGTGGCGATTCGTGAACAGCCATGGGCAGCACAACATCAAGCGGTGCTTGTCGGTCAGTCATCCGGTGGATTTAGCGTGCTCGCCGCCAGTGCCCTGAATCCGCCCGGCGTACAGGCTATTATCAGCTTTTCAGGGGGGCGCGGTGCCATGGGAGAAGGTCAGATTTGTGATAAAACCTCACTGCTGGCGGCGCTGAAAACGTATGGTCAAACCGCACGCATCCCAACGCTCTGGCTTTACTCCGCCAATGATCAGTCGTTTTCACCCCAGCTTGGCAAGGAGATGATTAAGGCTTACCGTCACGCAGACGCTAAGGGGAAGCTGGTCACTCTGCCGGCCTTCGGTGACGATGGACACGATTTACTGATATCTGCACCAGAGGAATTCTGGTGGCGCAGCGTCTCGTCGTTTCTGAGCCAGCAACGTTTGCCGAACCATGAAGTGGTGTCGATTTCTGAAGTCGTGCTTGCTGCACCTGCAGGATTGACCACTTCAGGTCAACAGGCGTTCAAACACTACCTGTCAGATCGCGGCTATGAAAAAGCGTTCGCCAGCAATGGTGAAGGTGTATGGGGAAGCGCCCACTGGGCTCGCACCCAGCAGGATGCGAACCATGAAGCGCTGGCGTATTGCGAGCAGTACCGTGAGAAAGGAGAGGCGGCTTGCACAGTCTACGCCGCTGGAGATCAGCGCTCAGCGGCGAAATGAAACACTATGCGATCGGCGTCACCTGCATAAAGTGCATGATCGCCACCAAGGTGACAATCGACAGCACCGTGGAGATCAGGATTGCGCCTGAAGTGATTTGTGCATCGCGCCGGTAATATTCTGCCAGCATAAAGGGTCCGGTGCCGGTGGGCAGTGCTGCCAGCAGTATCGCCATGTTGGTCAGATCCTGCGGCAGATGGAACAGCCAAACGGCTAAAATCCATGTCAGCAGTGGCTGCATCACTAACTTGGCAACGACCACCAGGCCCACCGTGGTGAGGCTCATTTTGGCCGCAGTGGGCAATTCGCTCACCCTGGCTTTTTGTCGGCTGGCAAGAAACACCCCTAAACACACTAGCGCGCAAGGACTGGCCGCGCCGCCGAGCAATTTCAGGAAAGTTTCAACGCTGCCTGGCATGGTCAAATTCAAGCTGGAACAAGCTGCGCCCAACAGCGGCGAGATGATCAGGGGATTTTTCAGAATGGCGCGGAGTACTTTGATCGCCAGGCGATGAAATTCACGTTCACTCTGCAAACCAATCTCGATCATCGCGATGGCAATTGCGAACAGGATACACGCCACCACAATGGTGGCCGTGGTGGTCGGGATCAGGCTGCTTTTACCAAAAATCAGTAACAACAACGGGAAACCCAGATAGCCGGTGTTGGGATAGGCGGCGGCAACGCCATCGACGCTGGCATCGGCAGTGGATTTGCCTTTGAATTTTTGGCAGGCAAACACGATAACAAATGACGCGGCGCAGGAAAGGGCAAACGCCCAGAAGAATCCCGGTTGATAAATGGTATGCCATGGCGTGTGTGCCATGATGTCAAACAGCAGCGCGGGCAGCGCCAGCCAGACCACAAATTTATTCAGTTCCGTCGCCGAGGTCGGCCCTAATACACCCAGCATGCGGCAAGCATATCCCGCCACAATCAAGCCGAAAACCGGCAAAAGAATCAGAAACGTAGCTATCATTGTGTCCTCCCAGTAAGCTGAAGGACTCTAGTGCCTTTAGTGATGCAGATCCAATAGCAAATTTGGCCGGGATTGATACGGAAAATGAATCATGCTTGATATGAAGCCGCTGCGGTATTTTATCGCGCTGGCAGAAGTGAAAAATTTCCACCGTGCCGCGGAACGTCTGCATCTGTCACAGCCGTCCTTAAGTCGCCATATCGCTGCACTGGAAAAAGCGGTGGGTACACAGCTGGTGGAACGCAATACGCGCCAGCTCATGCTGACGCCCGCCGGTGAGAGCTTCTACCAGGATGCACGTAAGATCCTCGAATCACTCCAGCAGGCGCAACAACTGGCGCGTGACACCGCAGCGGGCAAATCGGGTTTATTGCGCGTGGGTTTCACTATGTACTCTGCACACAGCGTGATCCCGGAATATGTGCGATTGATCCGCCATCACTTCCCCAATATTGCTCTGGAGTTGGAAGAGGCCGTCACTGAAGACCTGCCGGATAAAGTGCTGGCTGGTGAAGTCGATTTAGCGGTATTGGTGGAAGGAAGTGCACGCGTGGGCATGCAGACATTAACCGTGTTGACCGAGCCTTTATGTGTGGCCATGTCGCGCACACATCCTAAAGCGAGAAGTCGGAAGTTGCAGATCGAAGATCTGCGCGAGGATCCTTTTGTGATGACTTCCGCCAGCGCGGGGAGCCGGTTAACCGCAGTGATCATGGATTATTGCCGGGCTCATGGTTTTGAACCTATGGTCAGTCTGCAGGTTCGTCTGCAACACACCATGCTTAGCCTGGTCAATGACGCCAGTTATGTGGCATTGGTGCCTTCGTCTGTCCAGCAACTCAAAATGGATGGCATCGTCTTCAAACCGTTGGCGGATGCGCCACAGGTCAATCTCGCCGTTGCCTGGAGCAGTGATAACCGCAATCCCTGCCTCAACAGTTTTATAAAACTGCTCATTCAGCGACATGCAACGTTGTGAAATCGACGCCAGCCGCATGATGTTCTGCGTTACAGCCACTATCAACAATTAAATCAGATAATTAGAAATTTAAACTTCCAGCAACCAGTGGCGGTTTCAGCCTGAAATCGCCACAAATATGGCATCACACTGTGCAAAAAATGAGCCGATATTTACTTTATCATTAAGCCAATTTTAATCTTCACCACGTAGAGTGCCCTCACAGTCACAACCATCAGTAAACGAAGTCAGAATTGCCGAGGCCCGACAGAACTCCTGTTATTTGCCCGCGTCTACAGAGCGTACTGAGCTGTGTGTTATCCGCTGGAGAGTAGCTTTGCTGCGACTATTATTTCTGCTGATGGGTGGACCGGCACTAAGAGCGGGTTGGCCTTATCTCGCCGGGCTTGGCCTGCTGTGCACGAGTGCCAGCGCCGGGATCGCCATGGATTTGTTGCAACATGGAAGTTTATCGTTACCTTTGCATATTTTAGGGGTATTGCTGGCGGTAGAAGGGTTAGCCGAAGCGATGGGGGCAATCTATTCACCCGCCGGTATTGCCTGGCCACTCCTGATGAAATCTGCTGGGTTGATGTTGTTTGGTGTCCTGGTATTCATTGCACCGCATGACAGCAGCATCTGTTTCTCGCTGGGCTATGCGTTGATTTTTCTTCTGGATGGCGGTTTTCGTGTTATCTCATGCAGCCTGATGCGCTGCCGACGCTGGACGCGAAAGTTCGGACTGGGATGCGCGGAAATCCTGTTCAGTGTCCTGATTGCCACACATTGGCCGCTGGCACCGCATGTGATTGTGCCACTGTGTTTTGCACTTTTGCTGGCAGGATGGGGCATCAATCTATTGTTTATGGGAGCGCAAATTCATGCGCTGCCAGAGAACACCAGTGTCACCGCACTGCCTCTCTTTACCCGCAAAGGGCTGCGTGCGCCGCATGGATTGAATTATGAACATCCGCCGCTGCAGGCTGCGCATGCCAGTGTGCCGCTCAATGTCTACATCTGGACGCCGCTGGGTTCGGGCGATGTCGCCGGACGCCGTCCATGGTTTGACCGTTGGGTAGCGGCGATTGACCATCGCGGTGAAGTGTCAACCGGTCATACGTTTTTAGAGATGGGTGAAGAACTCTATATCAGTCTTTATCCGGTTGATGACGTCTCGCGCAGCTTGCGCGGTTTCCTGCAAACGTTATGCGCAAAAGAGGAGTTTGACGTTGAGGGCTGCTTGCTGCCATCACTGGAAAGTGAGATCAAAAGGTGGTGTCGTCCGGATAAACGTCTGGTTCTCACGCACTACAATCAGGCAGCATTGCGCCATTACTGGCGAGCGAATGCAACGGATACCCGCTATAACCTCACATCACGCAACTGTTCGACCAGCGTAATACAGGCACTGGACGTTGCCACTGAAGGCTTGTTAGGTGAACAGGGTTTAAAAGGTCTTTGGGTTCTCCTCAATCCCGATTTTTGGTTGTTGAGTCTGGTACGCAGCCGGGCTGAGGGTATGACCTGGACGCCGGGACTGGTGATGGACTACTGCATTTTGCTGCGCCGGGTGCTGGCAGCCAATGAGCAAACCAGCCGATATCGCAAAATCCTTAACCGTTTGAGAGTCGAACTGCTGGGCGCACGGATGGTCGTGCGCAGTTTGTTACGCTAACTGTTTGAACGCAGTACTCAGGTAAATCCATGTTGTTGCAGAATGGTTTTGGCCGCTGCGGTACTGAGAAAGGTGGCGAGGGGGACGGCTGAGCGTGTGAGCATTGCCCAGGCATATTCCGCCTGAATGTTGAACGGTTTAGGGATGAGAAATACCTGCAAATGTGAATGATGAATTAGGCGTGGGGCATAGCTGGCGTAGCCAATGAAGAGATCTGCGTGCTGTTGGTCGATTAACCATTGTGCTGCCAGTTCGCCCGTAGGGATAGCCAGACTATCGATGCCACCCACCAGCTGACGCGCGCGCTGCTTCAAACGTTCCCCCCAGCCCGGATAAGCCTGTTCGATATTGCCAAATAACTGCCAGGTGTAATCACCGGAAGGGTCGCTTAACGGCGTAGATGTCCCCAGCCGCAGATCGTCACGTTGTAAAAGTGACAGCCAGGTGTCGTTTTTAGTGACAACGTCACGCCTGGCGGTCAAACATAAGCTGTTTGCGGTAAACTTATCGGTGTCGGTTGCCAGGCCGCGCTGTAAAAGCGTGGCCGGATGGTGAAGATTGGCGGAGGCAAACAGATCGCAGCGTTCACCTTGCTCAATCCTCTGCCGAAGCAGGCCAGCCGGTCCAAATTGGGTGTCGGTCGTCAAGCCGGTCTGTTGATGAAAGGCTGCCATCAGATCGGGCCAGACACCCCGCAAACTACCTGCTGCCAGAATGTGCAGTGTTGTCATGATAGGCGGTCCGATAGAAATGCTGATACCAGCGATCAGCCTGCTGTTGCATATCAATATCGCGGAATTTTTCCGGGTAGAGTTTCTTCGCCATCCAAAGTTCGCCTAAGCCGATGGCTTCTGGCATCGGATAGCCCCAGGCTTTGGCATATTCTGGCATCAACCAGACCCGATGATGCTTCACCGCGTCAATGGTGCGCCAGCGTGGGTCCTGTTGAATTTCATCCACCACCTGCGGATACCGATCCTGGACAAAAATCACCTGAGGGTTCCACGCCACAACTTGTTCCATACTCACTTGTTTGAAACCTTGCACGGTCGATGCCGCAACGTTGTAGGCGCCCGCGTGCGACATCATCAATCCGGTATATTTGCCAGAACCATAAGTGGTGAGATCCGGATTGGCCATGTAAGCGCGAACACGCTGTTGCTCAGTTAACCCTTGCAGACGATCGCTCACCTGTTTGCGTCCAGCAAACGCCGCCGCAATCAGCTCTTTGGCCTGTTGCTGCTTATTCACCACCTCGCCAATCAAGGTAATGCCTTCTGTGATACCCAGATCGTAGGCTTGATCCTCATTCTGCATGCTGGGGTTAATCTTGCCTTGTTGTCCCGCATCGTCATGGCGTAAAGAAATCGCCAATACCGGAATGCCCAGCGCCGAAATCTGGTCAATCATCTCTTTTGGCGCGTAGTTGGTGACAAACACCACCTGCGGATGCAGCGCCACCAATTTTTCTAAATCGACGTGGGTCAGATCGCCCAGCATGGCTTTCTGCGTCAGCTCTGGCACCAGTTGCGCGTAGCCATCACCTAACTGTTGCTTCCAGTTCGCGAGGATGCCGACGATCTTATCGGTCGCATTGAGTTGCACCAGCAGATTCAGTGTTTGGTGCTGAAGTACCACCACGCGATCAACCTGATCAGGGATCGTCACCTGACGGCCAATCTGATCGGTCACCACCCGGCTGGCGAAGGTGTTCAAAGAGGTAAACGTGAGTAAGCCCGCCAGAATCAGGCGGTTAAGCGTTGTGTTCATGAGTTATCCCTGCAGCGTAATACAGAGGATTATATAGCGCTAGAATGCAGACGCCTATGACTGATTATGCGGCACGCAGTCGTCGGAGGACATGGCACAGCGTCATCTGCTACTATATCGGCCCAATTGCAGCGTGATCCGCTGTCAATTTTCACCTCTCAAATCAAAACAAAAGTCATCGGGCGAATCAACCTGCATGGCGGTGGAGTAGTGGTTGTTATGTTGCACGATGTAGGAATTATTAATGTCTGGACGTTTCTGGCGGGTGCGCTGGTGATTATTCTGCTGCCCGGCCCGAACAGTTTATACGTGCTGCGTACCGGGATGAGCCGCGGTGCTAAAGCGGCGTTTAAGGCGATAGCAGGGGTGATGATGGGTGATCTGATTCTGATCTTCCTTGCCTGGGCCGGTGTCGCCACGCTGATTCGCACCAGTCCGCACATTTTTATGGTGGTGAAGTATTTAGGCGCAATGTTCCTGCTCTATCTGGGTGTAAAGATTATTCTGGGTGCATTGCGCAAACGTGAAGGTCATCAGCCCGCTGATGCCGTCAAAGTCGAGAACTATTTCCTGCGTGCGCTGTTGCTGGGCGTGACAAATCCGAAAGCCATACTGTTCTATGTCTCTTTTTTCATTCAGTTTATTGATCCGGCTGTCACGCATACTGCGCCCGCCTTTGCGGTGCTGGGTTCAATGATTCAAGTGATCAGCCTGAGCTATTACCTGATTTTACTGATGGCAGGCAGTGTGATGGTTCGCTTCCTGAAGAATCGCACGCGTCTGGTCAAGCTGGGCAATATGCTGACGGGCATGCTGTTCTTTGGTTTTGCTGTGCGCTTGATGAGTGCACAAGGTTAATTTTATTCCCACCGCTCCTCTTCAGGAAACAGCAGGAAAACCTGCTGTTTCCCTTTTCGTGTAGCATTTAAATCATTCCTGGCTTTTCTACAAGCGGCGGTGGGGCCGTTACGCGACGCTGGCGTTGAGGCCCATGGCCTGATTCTGGATGTCACGCAGGCTGCGAGCATTCAACAGGCGGTTGCCGCTGCGGGGCGAGTGGACATTCTGATCAACAATGCCGGCACCGAACAGATTCGGCCCTCGCTCGAAGTGGATGAAGCGTTGTGGGATACCATTATCGGGACTAACCTCAAGGGCGCATTTTTTTGTGCTCAGGCAGTGGCGAAAAACATGGTTTCCGCTGCATCCGGCGGCGCGATCATTAATGTGTGCTCGCTGACCACCTGTGTGGGCGTACCCGGCGCCGCAGCGTATGCCAGTTCAAAGTCAGGCCTGGCGGGGATGACGCGCACGTTGAGCGCAGAATGGGCTGCGCATAACATTCGCGTGAATGGCATCGGTCCCGGCTATTTCGCAACGGAAATGACGCAGGTTTTCTATCAGGATGACGCATGGCGCGATGCAATGCAGAAAAAAATCCCACTGGGTCGTTTTGGCGAACTCGACGATCTGGCCGGCAGTGTGGTTTTTCTCAGCTCAGAGGCTGCCCGATATATTACCGGGCAGATTCTGTATATCGATGGGGGATATCTGGCGTCTATTTAGCCTGCAACACCTCTGGCTGCAGGTCGGAAAGGGTATCGCAGTCACCAGGCCAGTGTGCGGTCAATTTCCCCCTCTGCGCCACCATCAATACAGTCGAAAGCAAAACTGAGCAATATGCGTTTGGCTTCTACGCGCAGTTGTTCAGGATTGAGCTTCATCTTTATCTCTGTCTGTCATTCGAGATTGTGTGCCTGTATAGATAACTTGCAGGCAGCATGCCAATGATTTCACTGCTAAAGTTCAGAGAAGCTCAATCCGCGAGTCAGCCTAACCAACCAATCAGTGCCGCAGCGCACAGACAATAACCGCCAAACAGATGCCAGCGATCATGCTCCAGCCAGCGGGAAAGCCAGCGTAGCGCCAGAAGTCCGGCGACAAAACTGAGTAGCATGCCCACCAGGCTGGGCAAAAGCACGCCGCTGCTCACGGCGACCGTGCCAGCAGATCCTGAACTGAAAGCACGAAGACCCTCTTTGACGATCACAGCCGGTGTCAGCACCACGGCTAACGCAAAGCTAAATTCTTCCGCACGTTGCCGGGCCACGCCCAGGGAAAGACCGGTAGAAATGGTGGCGCCAGAACGAGAAAAACCACGAAAGGGCAGACACAACCCCTGAACGAAACCAATGCCTGCGGCGCTTAAAGGTGAAAGTTCGCCGCGATCTTTTTCTTTCAGGCGTGAAGAGAGGATAATTAATAAGCCTGCGGCAGCGAGACCACTGGCGATTATTTTGCTGTTACTGAACAACGATTCTATTTCAAACGTATCGGCATTCGCGGCGAAGAAATATTTAATCAGCTTCATTAGCGTCAAACCCACTACGCCGGTCACTGCGGTGGCGAGAATAATCAAAAATACATTCTTCTTAAATGCACGGCCTGAACTGAAATAGGTCTCCTGCCAGTTATTCCAGAAGTAAACAATCACCGCGAACATCGTGCCGGTATGCAGCATCACCAGCAGCAGTGTCATATCGGGGGCCGCAGGGTCCAGCCCCAGGAGTTTCTCCGTCATAATGACGTGTGCAGAGCTGGAAACCGGCAGTAATTCTGCCAGCCCCTGAATTACGGCCAGAATGGATACATCGAAATAATTCACCCGTTCGCCCTCAGATAAAATAGTGGAAATTGAGTCGTGACTTAACCTCGCACACCCTGACACATTTCTCATTTTCGCCGTGATAAGTATTATCCTATTCGCGTTGTCGTTTATGAAATGTTTACTGAATTAAAAATCGAATAATACGCAGGTGACAACTGTATGACGTGGCGCTGCATTTTTCGATGATGTTTTACCCAGCCGGGCACGTTAAACGACGCTGAAAATAGCCAGCATCGGTGCTGACCAAAATGGCGCATCGCTGCGCTATTTTTGTGCTTCCTGTCAAACCGAATGCATGACAGCGAAACATAAGTATTCGATCTTGTATCCAAGTCCGTATCCCATCAGGCGTTATCTCCTCGTCGCCAATTGTTGGCATCTTCTGGCACGCAAACTGCATTAATCCCGTTAAGTGACCAAATCGGGAGATGAATCATGTTTGAGGCTTTACTGGATGAGGATGCTACTGCACTGGCAGCGCTGATCCGCAATGGCGAGGTGTCTGCCCGTGAATTGACGCAAGCTGCGTTGGATCGCATGGAAAAACGCGAGCCATTGATTCAGGCTTTTTGTACGGCGTCACCCGAGTTGGCGTTACAGCAGGCATCAGCGGTGGATGCGAAGCGTGCACGCGGTGAAGCGCTGGGTGCTTTTGCGGGTGTCCCATTGGCGGTTAAGGATCTCATTTGCACGGCGGGTGTGAAAACAACCTCCGGTTCAGCAGCCTATGCCGATTTCATTCCTGAAGATGACGACATCACCGTCGAGCGCCTATTGGCTGCTGATGCGGTGCTGTTGGGGAAAACCACTGCGCCCGAGTTTGGTTATAGCGGCGTTGGGCACAATCCGCTGTTTCCTTCACCGCGCAATCCCTGGGATTTGAGCAAAACGCCCGGCGGTTCCAGTGCCGGATCCGGCGCGGCGCTCGCCGCTCGCCTTTGCCCGATTGCATTGGGCAGTGACGGCGGCGGATCGGTGCGTATTCCAGCGGCGCACTGCGGCGTTTATGGATTCAAGGCCTCGATGGGGCGGGTGCCGTTATGGCCCGGTTGCCGGGATGAACGCTTTCCCGGCGTCTCGAGTTGGGAATCACTGGAGCATATTGGACCGATGACGCGCACTGTGCGTGACAGCGCACTCATGATGTCAGTGATGGCAGGGCCGGATATGCGCGATCGTCACTCCATTCCCTGTAGTGACGTTGACTGGATGCTCACCCTGAATAAACCCTTAAACGGACTGCGCATTGCCTTCAGTGCCGATTTTGGCTATATCGCCGTCGATAAGGAAGTTCGTGAAGTTGTCACTAAGGCGGCGCGCCATTTTGCGAGTGAACTGGGGGCTGAATTAGAAGAGGTGGATCCCGGCATTGCCGATGAGGGTGCCACTTTTGCTGCGCTGGTGGCCTTTGAAAGCGATCTTACCGGCATGCGAAAGATGCAAAACGATTTGGGCTCACGCATGTCGCCTCATCTGAGCGCCATGCTGCAACGCGAATGGCGCGCTGAACACTTTACCGACGCCAATACCGCACGTAAGAAGATCTGCAATCAGCTGTGGCGATTTATGCAGCGTTACGACTTGCTATTGACGCCAACGCTGGCAGTACCGCCGTTCCCGCTCAACATGCAGGGACCAGAAATCATCGATGGGCGCATGGTGCGCAGCGATCACTGGTTGTCGTTCTGTTATCCCTTCAATTTCACTGGCCAACCGGCGGCCTCAATCCCTGCGGGCTTCACCGCCAGTGGCTTGCCGATTGGTCTGCAAATCGTGGGTCGTCATCTGGACGATGGCCTGGTGCTGGCGGCAAGTGCCGCTTTCGAGCGCATCCAACCGTGGAATCACCTTTATCCTGACTTAATCGGAGTTGCCCATGAGTAACAAATCCTCCCCTGCGCTGGAGCAGGAATTTGAACACGAGCCGGTTCCTTTAAGTCACCGCCACTCGACGCGGTCGGTATCAGCTGTCTGGTTCGGTTTCCCGATGATCCTCACTAACGCGTTGTTTGGCGGCATTATCACCTGGCATTTGGGTTTCTGGCCCGCGCTGATTGCCATACTGCTCGGCAATCTGGTGCTGTTCGCTTATGTTGGAGCACTGAGCTGGTTTGCAGGTAACACCGGGATGAACTTCGCCCTGCAGGCAAAGCGTACCTTTGGCACCAAAGGCTATATCCTCGTTTCCGGTTTTCTCTCAACTGTCGTGATTGGCTGGTATGCGTTTCAAACGGGATTAACCGGTACAGTGATTAACCAAACCTTTGGCTGGAACGCACTCGCGGTGACCGCTATCGCCATGGTGTTGTATACCGGCGTCACCTTCCTCGGCGTACGGGCGTTGTCGATCCTGGGAATGATTGCTGCACCGCTGTTTGTGGTGCTCGGTTTGGTCGCACTGTGGTTGATTGGACAGGATCACGATTTCAGCACCATCACTCAGTTCAAAGGCAGTACTGGCGCAGTCGGCGCCATGAGCATGGGAACGGCGGTGACGATGGTGGTGGCGGGATTCGCCGATTCGGGCACCATGACCGCGGATTTCACCCGCTGGTCGAAGGACGGCAAATCAGCGGTGATCGCGGCGTTTTCCGCCTTTCCTATGGCTAATGTGATCTCTTATCTGTTCGGTGTAGTGATTGTTGCGGTGGGCGCGGCGGTTGATCCGGTCAATAATGGCGGTAATTTCCTGCCAATGCTGATGAACCACGGCACGTTACTCTCCATCATCGCTTTCTTGTTTGTTTTCATTAACCTCGGCTCTGTTTGCACGCATTGTTTGTACAACGGTGCCGTTGGTTTTAGCCATCTGTTCAGCAGCAAGATGCGAGTCTGGACGTTGATCCTCGGCGCCATCGGCGGGGCGCTGGCGCTGGCGGGCGTGTGGTCCTACTTCCTCGAATGGCTGAGTTTGCTGGGCATTGTGGTGCCACCCTTCGGCGCGGTAATGATCGTCGATTTAATCTTCATGGCCAAAATCAGTGAGCAGCGCAAAACGCGTCGCCTGCGCGGCAGCGCTTTCGCGGCCTGGGCGATTGGTAGCTTGTGTGCGGTGCTTGCCCACATTGCCTTCCCGCAGTTTGGTGAAGCGGTGATTGGTCTGGTGACGGCAGCAGCCAGTTACACCCTGATAGTCAAACTGAAGCGCGAAAACACCGCCAGCCTGATGGAGCAGAAAAATGCCTGAGTTCACTATTGATTCAACACCTTATCCCTGGCCTTTTGATGGGCGGTGTACGCCTGCGGATACCGCACTGATCGTCATCGATATGCAGACCGATTTCTGTGGCAAGGGCGGTTATGTCGATAGCATGGGGTATGACATCGAACTGACCCGCGCTCCGATAGCGCCTTTGCAGCGCGTACTGGCACGCATGCGGGAGTTGGGCTTCCCGATCATCCATACGCGTGAAGGCCATCGTCCCGACTTGAGTGATTTGCCGGCCAATAAACGCTGGCGTTCAAAGCGGATGCAGGCGGAAATCGGTGCCCCCGGTCCCTGTGGCCGTATTCTGGTGCGCGGTGAGCCGGGTTGGGAAATTATCCCGGAGCTGGCGCCACTGGCGGGTGAAACCATCATTGATAAGCCAGGCAAAGGCTCTTTTTATGCCACCGACCTTGAATTGATCCTACGTAGTCGGGGCATACGCAATCTGCTTATCTCGGGCATCACTACTGATGTTTGTGTGCATACCACGCTGCGCGAAGCCAATGATCGTGGCTTCGAATGCCTGGTGCTGTCCGATTGCTGCGCCGCGACTGAGCTTAAACATCACGAAGCGGCACTAAGTATGATTCATATGCAGGGCGGCATTTTTGGCGCGGTGGCCAGTTCGGAGACCTTGCTGACGGGCCTGGCACAATCTTCCGTCGCGTTAAGCGTTTAACCATTGCAGATAATGTCCCGGCCACTCAGTCGTTTGTGTGCCGGGCTTACCCAATCCAAAACCATGACCCCCGCTGGGATAGCGATGCATCTCAACCGGCACGTGCTGTTGCTTACACGCGGCAGCCATGATCAAAGTATTGTGCGGATCGGAAACAGGATCGTCTTCGGCCTGAACCAGGAAAAACGGCGGTGATTGCGGATTAACGTAGGATTGCACCGACCAGGCGGTATCCGCGCTGAGTGATGCGTCTTTCCCCACCAACACTTTATGCGTGGAGGTGTGCGTGTAAGGTGGCTCTAACGTGATAATCGGATAGATCAGCGCGGCACGATCGGCCGTCGCGGGGAGATTGTCCAACGCATCACTGGCCTGATAAGCATGAAAATCCGCGCGGTTCGCCGCCATTCCCAGCAGATGCCCGCCAGCCGAAAAACCTAATACGCTGACATTATTCTCACGGTGACGCACGATACGCAGTGCGCGCTGTGCATCCTGAAGTGACACCAACGCGCCATCTTTCCAGCCTTCCTGCGGCAGGCGATAACTCAGCACATACGCTGTGTAGCCTTGATCCGCCAGCCACGCTGCAGCGGGCCAGGCTTCTTTGCCCATTTCGATACGCGTATAGCCGCCGCCAGCCGCAATCAGTACGGCGCGTCCCTTTGGCTGAACCGGCTTGAAGACGGTGAGCGTCGGCATGGCAATATTGCGCTGTGCGCCTTTGGCACTAAACGTCATCGCCCCTAAAGGTCCACCGCCACCCGGCGGTTGTTTTGGCCACAAGGGCAAGACCTGCGCGGGTTTTGGCGCAGAAGCGGCCAGGCTAAAGCCGCTGTGCGCAGCAAACGGGGAGAGCAGTAAACCGGTAAGAAAGTGGCGACGAAGCATGGCCGATCCAGACTGAATACAAAAAAGGTATTGAATCAGAAGAATCGGCAGAGAGTATGAAGAAGATGTTGTTAAGTATGACCAATCACCTCATTTTCCTTATGCGATCTGCTGCAACGTCTCACCCACAGCGTCAAACAAACGATCTAATTCGGCAGGCTGTGTATTGAACATCGGGCCAAACTGCAGCGTATCGGCACCGAAGCGCACATAAAAACCGGCTTTCCACAGCGCCATACCCGCTTCAAACGGCCGAAGTGTGGCATCGCCGTCGCGTGGCGCAAGCTGGATGGCACCCACCAGACCGCAGTTGCGGATATCGAAGACGTTTGGGCAATCACGCAGCGCATGTAGGCCGTGAGCAAAGTGTGGTGCCAGCTCGGCGGATTGCGTAATTAGCGCGTCATTATCCAATAACGCCAGCGTCGCCAGGCCCGCTGCGCAAGCCACCGGATGGGCAGAATAGGTGTAGCCGTGGGCGAATTCCACCGCGTGTTCTGGCAACTTTTGCGCCATAAAGGTGCTGTAAATTTCGCTGCTGGCGACCACACCACCCAGCGGAACCGCACCATTAGTGATTTGTTTGGCGAAATTGAGGATATCAGGCGTGACGCCAAAATATTCAGCACCGCTCCAGCGGCCCATACGGCCAAAACCCGTGATCACCTCGTCAAAAATCAGCAAGATATCGTGCTGCGTACAGATTTCGCGCAGGCGTTGTAGATAGCCTAGCGGCGGAATAATGGCGCCCGCAGAGCCAGAGAGAGGTTCAACAATCAAGGCGGCGATGTTGGACGCATCATGCAGCTCAATCAGTTTCAACATCTCATTGGCCAATGCCACGCCGCCGGTTTCGGCCTGACCAGCAGTGAAGGGCAGATCGGTTTGTAGCGTGTGCGGAATATGGTCAACGTCCATGAACTGACCGAACATCTTGCGGTTGCCGCCAATGCCGCCCAGGCTGGTTCCGGCGATATTCACGCCGTGGTAACCTCGCGCGCGTCCGATAAATTTGGTTTTCGCCGGCTGGCCTTTGATGCGCCAGTAAGCGCGTGCCATCTTCACCGCTGTGTCTGCTGATTCCGACCCCGATCCGGTAAAGAACACATGGTTCAGTTCTCCCGGCATATGTTGGGCAATCTTGTCTGCCAGCTGAAATGACAGCGGATGGCCGTACTGGAAGCCGGGTGAATAATCGAGTGTGCCCAGTTGTTTCGCCACCGCCTGCTGGATTTCACTGCGGCAGTGGCCCGCGCCACAGGTCCATAAACCGGAAAGGCTATCAAAAATCTGCCGTCCTTTATCATCAGTCAGCCAGCGGTCCTGTGCGCCGACGATGATACGAGGATCGCGCTGGAAATTACGGTTGGCAGTAAACGGCATCCAGTGCGCTTGCAGATTGAGATCGGTAGTGTTGACAGCATCAGACATGATGTTTCTCCAGACAGGTGTATGAAGAGTTTGCATTTAACGGTTAGTTAAGTTAAATCCCTATTAATTCATCTTCAGTTATTGATTTACTCACCTATATGAAAAGCAAATCGCTCGCGCAGGTCACCGACTTTGATCTCAAATTATTGCGCCTGTTCAAAACCGTGAATGAGAGCGGCAGCTTCTCTGCAGCAGAAAGTTTGTTGGGCATGACGCGATCGGCCATTAGCTTGCATATGGCCGATCTGGAAAAGCGGCTTGGCATGAGATTGTGTCAGCGCGGGCGCGCGGGTTTTGCCTTGACCGAAGAAGGGCGTGAGATCCTGCGTCATAGCGACAGCATGATGGCGGCTATCGAGCAGTTTCGCTTACAGGTCAACCAGATGCACAAGCAGCTGCGCGGGGATTTGAATATCGGGATTATTAATAATCTGGTGACCCAGCCGCGCATGAAAATCACTCATGCGCTGGAAAAACTGCATGAGATAGGTCCTGACATCAGACTGAATATCAGCATGATGACGGCTGCAGAGATTGAAAGAGGGTTGATGGATGGCCGATTGCACGTCGGTGCACTGCCGGTGACTTCGCCGATATCTGGCCTGGATTACATGCCGTTGTATGATGAGCGATCGCAGCTTTACTGTAGCGACACCCATGCTTTGTTTTCCCACGAACCTGACGATGCGCAACTAAAAGGGTGCGATGCGATTGCGCCTGCTTTTCGCATGACGGCGGAAGCCATTGCCATGCATCAGAAACTCAATTGCAATGCCACGGCAACCGACCGCGAAGGCATAGCCTTTTTAATTCTTACCGGGCGCTTTATCGGTTTTCTGCCCGACCACTATGCCGCACAGTGGGTGGAGAAAAAGATTATGCGCGCCATCGCACCGGAACGTTTCCACTTCACCAGTAAGATCGCTGTGGTGACGCGCAAAGGGCGCAGCCAGAATGCCATTCTTGAACGATTTTTGCAGGCGATTGAGTGGGAATGAGTTTACCACAAAGCGTAAAACGAACACGTTACTAGTTACAACATACTTTTGTCCTCTGATTCGAATACCAAAATGCTGGCTTGCGTGCGTTATCGTTTTCGCCAGTCGGCATCCCCTGGCTGCGCTGTGCAAGACGAATTTCTCTGTTGCGTATAATTTCAGGTAACATCACGGTTTTCCTCGATATGTGAGTGAATACTCGTATTATCGGGCGGAGGGTCCTTAATGAATACTCGTGTTACTGACGCATCACGTTCGATGCGCAAAGCGCCACGCCAACGGCGTTCGCAGGTGATGGTGGATGTGATATTGCAGGCGGCGGCTCGCGTCCTGGCGAAGAGTGGTTGGGCAAAATTCAATACTAATGAAGTGGCGCGCATTGCAGGCGTGAGTATCGGTTCGTTGTATCAGTATTTTCCCAACAAACTGGCGTTGGCTGAGGCGATTCGCCAGCAGCACCTAACCGCGATTCTGCAAGTCCTTGCCGGGGCGGTGTCAGAAGAAGATTTATTCGCGTTACGTGTTGAGCGCCTGATTGAGGGCATCATTGCGGCGCACTTAATCAATCCCAGCTTACATCGTGTGCTGCTGGATGAAGTGCCGCTCTCTGAACGCAGCGCTCATGAAGAGTTTGAGCAGCAGTACGCGGAGTTTTATCGACAGTTCGTCGTCAAAACAATGAATACGGATTCAGATCGTGTATCGGTGGTCGCTATTGTTTTGGCTTCTGCGGTTGAGGGGTGGTGCATTATGCCGCCAGGCGTGATCAACTGGGCGCAGATGACATCAAGGTCGAATTACAGCGGCTGATTATGGCCTATCTGCAAAGCTAGCGAGAAAAGAGCAGGGTGACGCGATCGTCACCCTGAGAGGCGCTTAGGCCCGTTTCGGTTCACCACGCACCGGTAAATCTCCGGCGACGAAGTAATCTGCTTCGCTACGCGGCAACGGCTGACGACCACGAATGTTATCCGCGATCTTTTCACCGATCATAATGGTGGTGGCATTCAGATTGCCGGTGATGATCAGCGGCATAATTGACGCATCTACCACGCGTAAGGCCTGCAATCCATGCACACGGCCTTCGCCATCAACCACCGCCATGTCATCACTGCCCATTTTACAGGTGCCGCAAGGGTGATAGGCGGTTTCCGCATGGTTACGCACAAATTCATCCAGCTGTTCATCGGTCTGGCAATCGAGGCCCGGGCTGATTTCTGCGCCGCGATACTTATCCAGCGCGGGCTGATTGATGATCTGGCGCGTAATACGAATCGCATCACGAAATTCCTGCCAGTCCTGCTCATGTGCCATGTAGTTGAACAAAATAGCCGGATCACGACGCGGGTCGCGCGATTTAATCTGTACATGCCCACGACTCGGTGAACGCATTGACCCCACGTGACATTGGAAACCGTGTGCTTCAACGGCGTTGGAACCGTTGTAATTAATCGCCACCGGCAGGAAGTGATACTGAATGTTTGGCCAGGTAAACTCCTCGCGGCTGCGGATAAAACCACCGCCTTCGAAATGGTTGCTGGCACCGACGCCAGTGCCGTTGAACAGCCACTCTGCACCGATTTTCGGCTGGTTCCACCATTTCAGTGCGGGGTAAAGTGAAACGGGTTCTTTACACTCATACTGCAGATACATTTCAAGGTGATCCTGCAGGTTTTCGCCGACGCCGGGTAAATCATGTACCACTGGAATATCGAATTTATTCAGCAGCGCCGCAGCGCCTACACCGGAACGCTGCAGAATCTGCGGCGAGGCAATGGCACCGGCGCACAGTAACACTTCACGGCGCGCCTGCACCTGATGTGAAGTATTGCTTGAGCCTTGCAGGTATTGCACGCCCACCGCGCGCTTGCCTTCAAACAAGATGCGATCGGTGGTGGCATGGGTGATGATCTTCAGGTTCGGACGCACTTTGGCGGTATCGAGATAGCCACGCGCGGTGCTGGATCGACGACCTTTTGGCGTGACGAAGCGATCCATCGGACCAAAGCCTTCCTGCTGATAGCCGTTCAAATCTTCCGTGCGCGGATAGCCAGCCTCAACTCCGGCTTCAATCATCGCGGCAAACAGCGGATTATTACCGGGCTTACAGGTGGTGATGCTCACCGGACCTTCGCCGCCGTGATAATCGTTGGCACCGATATCGCGGGTTTCTGATTTGCGATAGTAGGGCAGACAGTTCAGATAGCTCCAGCTTTCCAGGCCAGGCTGCTGCGCCCAGTTATCGAGGTCCATGGCGTTACCACGGATATAGCACATGCCATTAATCAGTGATGATCCGCCCAGTCCTTTACCGCGCCCGCACTCCATGCGGCGATTATTCATATGCGGTTCTGGCTCGGTTTCATACGCCCAGTTATAGCGTTTGCCCTGCAACGGATAAGCCAGCGCGGCTGGCATCTGTGTACGGAAATCGAAGCGGTAGTCAGGGCCACCGGCTTCTAAAAGCAGCACATTCACACTGCTGTCTTCGGTCAGTCTTGTTGCCAAAACGTTCCCTGCGGATCCGGCTCCGATAATGATGTAATCAAATTCCATTAGTCGCTCCTCAGGTTAAAGCTGAATTAAAATACGGACTGAAAACGGGATAGCTCGACCTGCACCGACTTCACCTGGGTGTAATTTTGCAAGGTCATCAGGCCATTCTCACGCCCAATACCGGAGTGCTTGTAGCCACCCACCGGCATTTCGGCGGCAGATTCACCCCAGGTATTGATCCAGCAGATACCCGCTTCGATCTGATGGATCACACGGTGCGCGCGGTTCAGGTCTTGCGTGACCACGCCCGCAGCCAGACCGAAATCGGTGGCATTGGCGCGGCGCACCACTTCGTATTCGCTCTCGTAGGTGAGAATCGACATTACCGGCCCGAAGATCTCTTCACGCACGATGGTCATCTCATCGCGGCAATCGGTGAACACCGTGGGTTCAACCCAGGCTCCATTGTCGAAATCGGCGCCGCTCAGGCGTTTGCCGCCACACAGCAGACGCGCACCTTCGTTGATACCGGTTTCGATAAAGCGCATCACGTTATCGCGGTGGGGGAAGCTCACCAGCGGGCCAAAGTTGGTAGCAGGATCGTTCAGATCGCCTGCCTTGATACGCGCCACACGTTCAGCAATCTTCGCTTCAAAGGTGGTCTGGAATTTAGCCGGGATAAACACGCGCGTGCCGTTGGTGCATACCTGACCCGAGCTGTAGAAGTTGGCCATCATGGCGATGTCAGCGGCCAGATCGAGATCCGCATCATCAAAAATGATCAGCGGTGACTTGCCGCCCAATTCCATGGTGACTTCTTTCAGGGTGGAGCCTGCGGCATTCGCCATCACTTTTTTGCCGCTGGCCACGCCGCCGGTAAAGGAGACTTTATCGATGCCCGGATGGTCAGTCAGCAGTTGGCCAGTGACCGCGCCACGGCCGTTCAGCACATTGAATACGCCGGCAGGCACGCCCGCTTCGGTGTAAATTTCTGCCAGCTTCAGGGCAGTCAGTGGAGTCACTTCACTCGGTTTAAAGATCATCGCGTTACCCGCTGCCAGCGCAGGGGCTGATTTCCACAAAGCGATCTGAATCGGGTAGTTCCACGCACCAATACCAGCGACAACGCCGAGCGGTTCACGACGGGTATAAACAAACGCCGTGTCGCGCAGCGGGATCTGTTGGCCTTCCAGCGTCGGGATCAGACCGGCGTAATACTCCAGCACGTCAGCACCGGTCACGATGTCAACATATTGGGTTTCGCTCAGCGGTTTACCTGTGTCGAGGGTTTCCAGCGCGGCTAACTCGTCGTTGCGCTCACGCAGAATATCGACGGCACGGCGCAGAATGCGTGAGCGCTCCATGGCGGTCATCGCAGCCCAGACTTTCTGGCCTTTTTGGGCGGCAGCAACAGCACGATCAACATCGGCCTGTTCCGCCTCATGTACCTCGGCCAGTACTTCGCCATTGGCCGGGTTGATGGTCTGGAATGTATTACCTGCGCTCGCCGCAACGAACTGACCATCGATATATAGCTGCTGTTCGGTGAATCGGGACATGATTTCTCCTTCCTCAGTGATTCAGTGCGCCAGCAAGTTGCTGACGGATAAATTGGGTGGTGAGCGTTTTCGCGACATCGATATTGAAGGGCAGGCCGCTTAACGCAGCTCGCAGCCAAAGGCCATCGATCAGCGATGCCAATCCGTGAGCCGCCAGTCGCGCCTGTTCACGCGGCAATTCACGGTGAAACTCGGCGGCGAGGGTCGAAAACAGGCGACGGCTGCTGACCCGTTCCAGACGACCCAACTGTGGCTGATGCATGCTGCTGGCCCAGAAATCCAGCCAGGCTTTCATCGCCGCGCTGTGCACCTGCGTGTCATCGAAGTTACCTTCGACAATCGCCAGTAAGCGTGCTTCCGTCTTCGCGCCCGCCAACGGTTTCAGACGGGCAGCCACGGCATCACGTAACTGACGTGTGATATCGCGCATGGTGGCTTCCAGCAAACCGTTCTTGTCTTTGAAGTAGTGGCTGATGATGCCGGTCGAAACCCCTGCACGGCGCGCAATCTGCGCAATGGTTGCGTCGTTAATTCCTACCTCGTTAATCGTATCGAGGGTTGCATCAATCAGTTGCCGACGACGAATCGGCTGCATTCCCACCTTTGGCATGACTCCAGCTCCACCACAATGTCAGAGGACTATTTAAACTTTTTTTGATTGCACGTTCAATATAAAAAAGAATTTTGTTAGGATACTGTGCTTCGATTGTTACAAAAGCGCAGCGGTGAACCGGGCTATGCGGCTCATCGTCAGAAGAAAGCACTGCATGGAGGGATAACAGGGGTACTGATAACAACAAGGCCTGGCAGACAGGTCACGCTAATCCATTGAGTCATTACAGGAAATTAACCAGAGGTCATCGATGATTAATCCACCTGCCAGTGAAAAAGACAGAATCAATCCTGTGGTGTTTTACACCTCAGCCGGACTGATTCTGACATTTTCACTTGTCACCATTTTTTACAGCGAGCTGGCTGCGAGTTTGATTCAGACAGCAGTTAACTGGGTTACCGCTACGTTTGGCTGGTACTACATGCTGGCCGCGACGCTGTATATCGTGTTCGTTATCTACATGGCCTGCTCACGTTACGGCGCCATCAAGCTCGGGCCAGAGCAATCCAAACCAGAATTCAGCTTATTAAGCTGGTCAGCGATGCTTTTTGCTGCCGGCATCGGTATTGATCTGATGTTCTTCTCGGTGGCTGAACCGGTCACGCAGTACATGCAACCGCCTGAGGGTGCCGGACAAACCATGGAAGCCGCCCGGCAAGCCATGGTGTGGACGTTGTTCCACTACGGCGTAACTGGCTGGTCAATGTATGCGCTGATGGGGATCGCGCTGGGTTACTTTAGCTACCGCTACAATTTGCCGCTCACCATCCGTTCTGCGCTGTATCCAATCTTTGGCAAACGTATTAATGGGCCGATAGGCCATACCGTGGATATTGCGGCGGTGGTAGGAACCATCTTCGGCATTGCGACCACCTTAGGGATTGGCGTGGTACAGCTCAATTATGGCCTGAACGTGCTGTTCGATATCCCGGAAGGCTTTACCGCGCAGGCGGCGTTGATTGTGCTGTCGGTGATTATCGCCACCATTTCCGTGACCTCCGGCGTGGATAAAGGCATCCGCATTCTGTCGGAACTCAACGTTGCGCTGGCATTGGGGCTGATTCTGTTTGTGCTGTTTATGGGCAAAACCGACTTCCTGCTAAATGCGCTGGTGCTCAATGTCGGTGATTACATCAACCGCTTTATGGGCATGACGCTGAACACCTTTGCGTTTGATCAGCCAAGAGAGTGGATGAACAGCTGGACGCTCTTCTTCTGGGCATGGTGGGTCGCCTGGTCACCGTTTGTCGGCTTGTTCCTGGCGCGTATTTCTCGTGGTCGCACCATCCGTGAGTTCGTGCTCGGCACGTTGATTATCCCCTTTACCTTCACGCTGTTGTGGCTATCGGTATTTGGTAACGCAGCGCTGTATGAAATCATCCACGGTGATGCTGGCTTTGCACAGGAAGTGATGGCGCATGCGGAGCGCGGTTTCTACAGCCTGTTGGCGCAGTATCCGGCCTTTAAATTCAGCGCTTCGGTTGCCACCATCACTGGCATGCTGTTCTACGTCACCTCAGCGGATTCCGGTTCACTGGTGCTAGGTAACTTTACGTCGAAGCTGAAAGACATCAACAGTGATGCACCCAACTGGCTGCGTATCTTCTGGTCAGTGGCGATTGGTGTTCTGACCATGGGTATGCTGATGACTAACGGCATCTCTGCGTTGCAGAACGCTACGGTGATTATGGGACTGCCGTTCAGCTTTGTGATCTTCTTTGTGATGGCCGGTTTGTATAAGTCTCTCAAAGTGGAAGACCATCGTCGCGCCAGCGCCAGTCGTGAAACGGCACCGTACATTCCAGCCAGCAACGATCGCCTGAGCTGGAAGAAACGTCTGTCGCGTCTGATGAACTATCCGGGCACACGCTACACCCAGCAGATGATGGAGAACGTCTTGTTCCCGGCAATGCAGGATGTGGCGAAAGAACTGGAGTTGCGCGGCGGTCGGGTTTCACTGGACCGCGTCGAGCCGGAAGAGGGCCATCCGTTAGGTTATCTGGATTTGCGCGTGCTGCTGGGTGAAGAGCAGGACTTCGTGTATCAGATCTGGCCGCAGCAGTATTCGGTTCCAGGCTTTACCTATCGGGCGCGCAGCGGTAAATCGACCTATTACCGTCTGGAGACATTCCTGCTGGAAGGTAGCCAGGGCAACGATCTGATGGATTACAACAAAGAGCAGGTGATTATCGATATTCTCGATCAGTACGAACGCCACCTGAACTTTATCCATCTGCATCGTGAAGCACCCGGCAGCAACATCACTTTCCCGAGTGTCTAAACCCACGGACAGCGGCAGCCGTGCCGCTGTCCGTGCACTTTCCTCATGGCAGGCTACACTTTCAGGCTGCTCTAAAAGGGGAATGAGATGAAATTGGGTTTCGCGTGTAAATACTTTGATGCACAGGCTAAGCAGCCGTTTCCGTTTAAAATCACCACGCGTACGCGTTTCCTGAGTCTTGATCGCGCCGAACAAGCGCGTTTACTGGCGCAATTGGCAACCAACAACCTTGAAAACCAAATTCTTACGTTGCAGCAGTTGGCAAAACTGCCGGATGCGATGCGTATGATGCGAATTGGCAGTGATTTGTTGCCGTTGTACACCGTGCCTGAAGCCACCGCTATCTACACCGAATTAATGCCCGACTTACAACCGCTGTTCGTGAAGTGTGGTGAGATGGCGCGTGCGCACAACATTCGTCTCTCATTCCATCCCGGACAATATTCCGTACTCGCTTCGGATAATGAAGGGGTAGTGGATCGGGCGATTGAGGATGTGGAGTATCATGCGCTGTGTGCGCTATTCATGGGCTATGGGCGCCAGTTTCAGGATTTCAAAATCAATATCCATATGAACGGCAAAAAAGGTATTGAGGGATTCCGTGCTGCTTTTCAGCGTCTTTCACCCGAAGCGCGCAATATGCTGACGGTTGAAAATGATGAAATTTCCTGTTCGCTGGATGATGTATTACAAGCGCGCGATCTTTGTCCGGTTGTATTAGATATTCACCATCATTGGGTGAAAGAGAATCAATTTATTAAGGCGGATGATGCGCGTATTCCGCTGATTATCGAATCCTGGCGCGGTGTGCGGCCGGTATTACATTATTCGATTGCGCAGGAGGGATTAATCGCAGAACAGGGCTTTCCGGATCAACGCGATTTAACGGTGGCGAAAACCAAACTGCGTGCCCACTCTGACTACTACTTTAATCAGGATTTAAATGACTGGGCGCTGTCATTTAAGGATTTCGACATTATGTGTGAAGTCAAAATGAAAAATCTGGCGGTCGAGCGCTTATACCGTTATGCGCTCGACCAGGGGGCGATTAAGGCGAGGTAATCACAATCGCCACGCGGCGATTCTGGGCGCGGCCTTGTGCACTGTTATTGCTGGCAATGGGGGCGCTCATGCCCAGACCTCGGGTAGTGATGTTGGTTCGCGGTACTTCAGCCCCCAACGCCCATTGTGTAGCCACAGCATCAGCACGTTTCAGTGACAACTGCTGATTATAATCCGCTTTGCCGTAATTATCCGTATGACCGTCAATGCGGACATGTTGAATTCCGGTGGCTGAGAGATTCTTCGCCATAGTGGCGATGTTGGTTTTACTGGCAGCAGTCAGCTCGGACTCGTTCACGCCAAACAGGATTTTGTCCGATAAACCCAATCCCCAGCCTTCCATGTTTTCGGTAAATCCCGCACTTTGCATGGCGGCAATCTGCGCGGCGGTGAAACGACCTTTTGACTGACATCCCGCGCAAACCAAAATACACATCAGCAGAAAAAGTTTAATTCTCATACGCGTACCTTACTTATCCCTTTGTTTTTGTACATGTGCATATCCGCACGTTCCAGAATCGATTGCACCGTATCGCCATGCTGCGACCAGGCATAGCCAATGGTGACCGAGGTGGTAATCGGCGTGCCTTCCGCGATCATAATCTTCTGTGCAATGGCTTCCCTGATCTCCTCTGTCAGCTGCAGCAGCTGTTTCTCAGTCGCGCGGCTGGTGATTAACATCGCAAACTCATCACCGCCGAGTCGCGCAACCATATCCTGCTTGTAGGCCAGCGCCACAAGGCGTGAGCCAATGGCTTTCAGCACCTCATCGCCTGCCGCATGTCCCCAGTTATCGTTGATGCTCTTAAAGCGATCGCCATCCAGAAACAGCAGAACAAAGCGCTCTTGCGCAAATTGGCCGTCGAGTAATCGGGTGAGTTGGGTCACAAAGGCGGCGCGGTTAGCCAGTCCAGTCAGTGGATCTTCCAACGCTTTCGCCGCTAACGAACGGTTATCCCGCAGCAGCGAAGCCTGTAATGACTGCATCTCTGCGAGCAATGAGTTGAGATCGTCCGAAAACAACTGAAACTCTTTGGTCGGGCTTTCAGGAATGCGCAGCGAAAAGTCACCCGAGCTGATGACGTAATGAATCGAGCTGGTGATATTGCGCAGCGTTTGCAAAATGCCCCGATGCAGAAAAGCGCTCAGCATAAAGGCAACAATCAGTACGCAGAGCATGCCGCTGGATAAAATCATCACTGAGTAGCGAATAAAATCCGCCGCTCCTTTGACCGTGCCCGCCAGCGTCAACGTCCCGACGACATTCTCCGCGTGATTGATATTCACACTCAGCGGTCGGGCATAGATCCATTCGCGCAGGAAGTTCTCATACCAGCCATCCTGCTGCTGTTGGTCTTGCCAGTTAACCAACACGGTTTGATCGTCCGTTACCAGTTTCGCCGAGGCAAACATGCCTTCATTGCCTAACATGGCAATTTTTTTATGCGCGTCATAGCTGTCTTCAAATACCGTGGCGGCGGTCAGGCTATTACTCAACGTCGCGGCAATCAGTTCAAGATTTCGTTTTTCATAACGTTTGATGAACAGTAACGAAGTGGATGTCAGCAGTAGCCAGCACAGCAACAAAATAACCGCAGAGTTAATGATGCTAATCTTGCGCAGCCTGATGCGGATAGATGATTTTTCATTTTTAATTTTTTCAAATTTCATCTTATTGGCTTCCTTTGCGCGACAGCAATAACACATCCGGGCTCACGCGCACGCCACTGCGCGCCAGTGAATCTAGGTTTACGGCAAACATCGGATGATCGGTATTAAAAATAAGACAGAAAGCGGCTCCGATGGCGCAATCGGTATTATTTTCAGCCAAAGAGAGAACAGCGTGGCCTTTCTCCAGGCTGAGCAGTTCGGTCTGCTGCTGCGGTGACTGATCACCGAAATAGAGGGCATCACAGCGATTGCTGGCTAACTCGCTGTCACTGTTGAGATAAACCACACTGAATGGCAGCGACGTCGCCGTGGTGCTGGCAGGGAAATTGACGTGGCGCGCTGAACTGAACACACATAACTGTGGAGCATCGTGCAGCGCGGGCCAGCGGGTGAAGCTGATAATGCCGCTGACAATACGATTGGCTTTGTCATCTTTGATCGCGGGGTTTTGTGCCGCCGCTGCGGGAAATGAGAGCGGCAATATCAACAGTGTCAGTGTGATAATGCAGGTCAGTGCGGCTTTAAGCTGAGCCAAAAGCAGAAATAAGAGTTCACGAGGGTGAAGACGAGGTTCAATACGTAACATGCCGCCATTCCGCTGGGTTCAACGCGCAAATAGTACCATCGGCATTTATAAAAGAGTACAGGTGTTCAATGGCGGAAAACGCGGACTTTTAACGCTGGCAGGATAATCAGATCCAATAATTAATAGAAAATTCAGTGCGGTATTTTAATAAACATGCCGGGCGAACTGACATCGCCCGGCAGAGAATCGCAAAGATTATTCGCTTAAATCGCGGCCATTGCTGGCAATCACTTTTTTATACCACCAGAAGGATTTTTTGCGGGTGCGCGCCAGTGAGCCTTTACCCTGATCATCACGATCAACGTAAACAAAGCCGTAGCGTTTACTCATCTCGCCTGTTGAGGCCGCGACCAGATCAATGCATCCCCAGGTGGTGTAGCCAATGACCGGAATGCCATCAGCAATCGTTTCGCCCATTGCCTGGATATGCTGCTTCAGATAGCTAATGCGGTAATCGTCATGAATCTCGCCGTTGGCATCGATTTCGTCGCGCGCACCCAGGCCGTTTTCCACCAAAAATAGGGGCTTTTGGTAGCGGTCGTACATCATGTTCATGGTGATGCGCAGGCCTAAGGGATCGATACCCCAGCCCCAGGCACTCCGGGAGATATGCGGGTTAGTTAGCGATTTCACCACATTGGCCGCACTGCTGTTTTTCTCGTTCATATCGGCCGAGGCACAGCGTGAGGCGTAATAGCTGAAGGAAACAAAATCCACCGTATGTCGCAGGATCTCTGCATCACCATCCTGCCACTGGATCTCAATGCCTTTCTCACGAAATACGCGAGCGGCGTAAGAGGGATAAGCACCGCGTGCCTGCACATCGATAAAGAACAGATTCTCGCGATCTTTCTCCAACGCCGCCCAGACATCTTCAGGATTGCATGACCATGGATAGAAATTGCCGCCTGCCAGCATGCAGCCCACCTGGTTTTCAGGGTTAATCTCGTGGGCAATTTTCGTGACCAGCGCACTGGCGACCAGCTCATGATGCGCCGCCTGGTATTTCACCTGCTCTGGATTATCCTCTGGTCCGAATACCAAACCCGCGCCAGAGAATGGGCTGTGCAGCAGAATGTTGATCTCGTTAAACGTCAGCCAGTATTTCACCAGTCCGTTGAAAGCGTCAAAGCAGGTACGGGCATAGCGGGCGAAGAATTCAATCATCTTACGATTGCGCCATGAACCGTACTCGGTGACCAAATGCATCGGCACGTCAAAGTGGCATAACGTCACCAGCGGGGTGATACCGTACTTCTGGCACTCTTCGAACAGGCTACGGTAAAAAGCGATACCCTCAGGATTTGGCGTTAACTCATCGCCTTTCGGGTAGATGCGGCTCCAGGCAATCGACGTACGAAACACGGTAAAGCCCATTTCCGCCATTAACGCGATATCTTCTTTGTAGCGACGATAAAAATCGATGGCATCGTGGCTAGGATAGTATTCATCGTCACGCAGGGTAAAACGCGGTTCCAGCCCCAGTTTGACTGGCATGCGGTGTTCGCCATGAGGAATCATGTCCACCGTGGTTAACCCTTTACCGCCCGCCAGATAGCTCCCCTCTGACTGATTGGCGGCTAACGCGCCGCCCCATAAAAATCCCTCAGGAAATGTCACTTCAGACATAAAAAACCTCAGTTAATCAATTCACATTGATGGCTTTAGCAGGATCCGCAACCGGTTTAGGCTGCGCTGTTTCACTCACCGGAATATCTTCAAAGCCAAGAATCAGCGTCAAAACAAATGAAAGCACTACCGACAACACCATGACGCCACCCACCCACACAATGCTCATCGGGTTGGCCGGATCAAAAAACTGTACGCTGGTAAACAAGCCGGGTGAGGCCATGGAGTGACTGGCCAGCCCGCCGATACCGGCTACCGCGCCACAGATAAATCCGCTGATCAGGCTGGCAATCAGCGGTCGCTTAAGCCGCACCGCCACACCATACAAAGCAGGTTCCGAAATTCCGGCCACAATCGCCGAGGCAGCGGCAGCAAAAGCGGTCTGACGCAGTTCCGGGTTTTTAGTTTTAAAGGCTACCGCCAGCGATGAGCCGCCAAGTGACAGATTGGCGCCGATTTCAGAGGGCATCACCATGCCTTCTTTGCCGGTTTCCGCAATGGTCTGAATGATGGTGGGGGTGAAGACGCGGTGCATGCCCGTCATCACCAGCAGCGGCCACAGCGCACCCATGATCGCCACAGACAACCAGCCCAGATAGCCATGAATGGTGTAAACCAGGGCTGAAATGCCGCTACCAATCCAGATGCCGAGTGGACCAATCAGCACAATGGCAATCGGTGCGGCAATCAACACAATCAGCATCGGTTTGAGGAAGTTTTTGGTGACCGCAGGGGTAAAGCGTTCGACCCAATATTCGATATGCGACAGGATCCACGTCATCACCAACGCCGGGATGACGGTGTAGGTGTATTTCACCGCCGTCACCGGGATGTAGGCAAACTCAACGGCCTGGCCTTGCGCCGCTTTGGCCATTAAATCAATGAAGTTGGGATGAACCAGCACGCCCGCAATCGCAATGGCCAATGACATATTGGTTTTAAATTTCAGGGCTGCCGAGGCCGCCACCATTACCGGCAGGAAGAAAAAGGCGCCGTCACCGATGACATTCAGGATCACCAGCGTAGACGAACCTTTCTCCAGTACACCGCTCATCTCCAGCACCATTGCCAGCAGTTTCACCATCGATCCCCCGATGATCGCGGGGATCAGTGGCGACATGGTGCCCACCAGCGCATCGAGAATGCCTGCGCCAATCGTGCGCAGGGTGATTTTTCGTTTTATCGGGGCGCTGTTGTCGCTATTGGGTGTGCCGAGTTTAAGCACTTCCTGATACGCGAGATTAACGTTATTGCCAATGATCACCTGGCATTGGGTGTCGGTATGCACCACGCCCATCACGCCCGGAATCGTTTTCAGCGTAGCGTTATCGATCAGGGCAGTGTCCCGCAAAATGAAGCGCAGGCGCGTCATGCAGTGCGTGACAGCTTCAATATTGGTTAAGCCGCCGAGCGAAGCCACGATGGCGCGTGAAACGTCAGCATAATTTTTAGCCATGAGTTGTAGGTCTCTGATTTTTTTGAGTAGGGGTACGATCGCCCGCTTATCATTAGCGAGTCATGAGAAACCGGTTTCACAAAATCATGAATATGAAATCAATGGCAGGCAAGAATTTTAAATTTAGATATTTGAAAGTGTGATGTTGATCGATTATGTGGTGAGAGACATGCGCTCGATACTGTGAAAAAAATCTCCGCATAATTCGCGACTTAGTTACACTTCAGCGATACAAGCGTAAATCAGAGTGAAAAATGGCAACCATAGTTGAGGTGGCAAAGGTCGCAGGTGTTTCAAAAGCCACGGTGTCACGTGTGCTCTCTGGCAAGGGTTATGTCAGTGAAGAGAAGCGCGAGAAGGTGTTTCAGGCCATCGCGGAAACCGGCTTTCGCCCCAATTTACTGGCGCGAAACCTGGCAACGAAGTCGAGCCAGACTATTGGCCTGGTGATCACTAACACCCTCTATTCCGGCAGCTATTTTACCGAGCTGATGCAGCATTCCGCCCGATTGATGGAGCAGCAAGGGCGGCAGTTGCTGTTGGTGGATGGCAAACACAGCGCGGAAGAAGAACGCGCCGCCATCCAATTTCTGCTCGATTTGCGCTGTGATGGCGTCATCATCTATCCGCGCTTTCTCACTCCCGATGAAATGGACGCCATCATTGATCAGCACCCGCATCCGATTTTGGTGATCAATCGCCGTCTGCGGCAACACGACAGTTACTGCATTTACGCCGACCAACAGCGCAGCAGTGCCGACGCTGTGGAAGCGTTAATCAAACGGGGTCATCGTGACATTGCCTTTATCACCGGTTCGCTCGATTCACCCACCGGACGGGAGCGCCTGGCGGGTTACCACTCGGCGCTGGCAAAACATCAGATTCCCGTGCAGCAAGCGTTAATTATTGAAGGGAAGTGGCAGGCGCAAAACGGCGTGGCGGCGGTGGACACGTTGTTGAAACAGGGCAGTCGCTTTAGCGCGTTGGTGGCCAGTAATGACGATATGGCCGTCGGGGCGTTAAAAGCACTGGCCTCACACAACATTGCGGTTCCGGCACAGGTATCCGTGCTGGGATTTGATGATATTCCACTGGCCCCGTTTACCGTTCCGTCGCTCTCCAGCGTGAAAATGCCGGTAACGGATATGATTCAGGAAACGCTCTCACGACTGGTCTCCATGCTCGACGGGGGCGAAATGCGCAATCGCCAGCGCTTTTCTGGTGAAGTGGTGATGCGAGAATCCATCGGCCCCGGGCCTTATGCCAGTGAAAACATTGTTTGAATGACCCAGGTTGGTGTCGCAGGTGTTGACGCGGACTGACGGCGTTTTGGCTGCGTCAATGTTGATGCAGGCTGCCGGGGCAGGTGTTCACGCCGTCTGGGGCCGCAGCCTGCTCCTTATCAAGGTGCGTGCTGCTGGGAAAACCGCGCGATACTCTGGAAGTCCTTATCAAGCATTCATTAACGGCACTACTTGAAATCCGTTATCAAGCCACAATGCCTTTGCTAATCGTTGGTATATTAACATCCAAAATCAGAGGCGTTAAAAAGGGGAGGGATTGTATTTAGTGCATTTAATAGCATTCGATTTTGAATTGGAAAGTCCAATTTAAAGTGAGGTTTAATTATATATTCTATTAGTTAAATGCGTTCAGCGTATGACTTTAATCAGACTAAGTCTTATTATGAGTAAAGAACTGTCAGTGCTAAGTTGAGTTTACACATCCGGACATCTTTCCTGAGGGAATTATGCACGCACGCATCAAGCATCTTGACGGAATGCGTGGTTTAGCCATCTTAATGGTCATTGGTTACCACGCCTATGCACGCTGGCCAGAACTCTTGCCCTATACCAACCTTACACAACATATTCCTGTATTTTCATTCGGCTGGCTTGGTGTAGAGTTATTTTTCATGATGTCTGGCTTTGTCATTTTTATGACGCTGGATAAGTCAGACGGCTATATCAGTTTCCTAAAAAAACGCTGGCTACGACTGTTTCCTGCCATGTTGATTGCCAGTTTATTACTTTATGCTGTGGGCGGACTTTTCCCTGAGTGGTCTGTGATGACGCCTTATGTCAGGAATCTGCTGCCTGGGCTGATCTTCACCAATCCTGAAACGCTGACACAAATAACCGGTATTGAATTTAAATCGATGGCTGGCTCATTTTGGTCGCTGTACGTGGAAGCCGTATTCTATCTGATCATTGGCGCCATCTATTTTACTCTGGGACGGAAATATTGCTTGCCGGGCTTGCTGGTGCCCATGCTGCTGTTATCGGCTTCGTCGGTATTAAAATCGTTAGGCCATCCCATTTTTATCGATGTTATCGCTAAATTTGGTTTTATCCACTACGCGTGGTTTATGATCGGTTGTCTGGTGTATGAAAGAATGCATGGCCGTGACAAAGGCTTTCATTATGCGGTTGTGGTTGTCGCGATGCTCATTAACTTCAGCTACTACGTTAAAAATGCGGGTGCCTTAACGGTCATTCCCTTACTGCTGGTCATGCTTTTCTTTATTGCCAGTTTTTATTCAAAACAACTGGAACGTTTGTTATCCGTTCGATTTTTCACTGCAATAGGTTTTGCCAGTTACGCTTACTATCTGATACATGAAAACCTCATGATTGCCATACTGATTAAAATGAATGTGCATATCAGAAGTGAAACAGTCATGCTGCTGATGCCGATTGTGGTCGCCGCAGGACTCTATTATTTGGCCTGGTTTATCACCAAATATCTCGAACCGGCGTTGAGAAATATGTTGAAGGGTAAACGGGCACCTGCACCAGAGGTGGGTTGATATCACGGTGCGGAATGCATTCCGCACCCATTGTTTCACGTTATAAACCAAAACCATAACGCAGTGCAGTATACGCCACCATGCCTGCCAGGACGGTGGCAAACAAACCGCGCGTGACAATGCCGGTGATCGCCGCAATCAGCGCCGCCAGTAATGATAAACTCAAGCCAGAAGTCGTTAATGCCGGTTTTTCGATTAATTCGGCCGTGACAATGGCCGCCATGATGCCCGCCGGAATAAAACTCAGCCACTGTTGCGCCAGCGGAGCGAGTCGGAAGCGGGAAAGCAGCAGAATCGGGGCGACACGCATCACGGCCGTAATCAACGCGGCGACCACAATGGTCATCAGGACATTCCGTTCCATATCAGTTTCCTTCCTTGTGCTGCATACGTAACAGCAGCGTGGCTAAACTTGCGGCAATCGAGGCGGCGATGATGACGACCACGCTGAGATCGAGATGTCCCGCAGAGAAAAAGGTCACCAGCACGGCGACCACAATCGCCAGCGTCTCCAGCCATTTACGGCGACTGGCGAACCACGTCATTAAAATTAGTCCAATGAACATCGAAACCAGACTGAAACTTAACCCAGCCATCAGTGATTCGGGGACGGCAGAAGCGGCATAAGCGCCAATCACACAGGCAATAATCCAGTTCAGCCAGGCGGGCAGGTTGAGACCGAACATCCAGGCGAAGGCGATTTTGCCGTGTTGACTGCCGTGCTGTACTGCGACACCGAAGGTTTCATCGGTGAGCAGCAGGCCGCTGACGACTTTTTGCCAACCGCTTTGGCCCCGGAAAAACACGCTAATCGCCGAACTCATCAACAAATAACGCAGGTTAACCAGCATGACGCTCAACACCACCGAGGTCATTTCTGCCCCCGCTGCCCACAGCGAATAAAATAAGAACTGCGCCGATCCGGTGTAAAGTAGCGTGGCCAGCAGCGCAGTTTGTAATACGGTAAAACCGGCCAGCGTACCAATGGCACCCGCAGCAAAACCGATACTCAGATAACCTGGCACGGTAGGTAAACAGGCGATAAAACCCGCGCGAAAACTCAGCGGATCGCTGTGTTTCGGCAGGGTCTGACTATTCGACGACATAACAATTTTCCAAAACCTTCTCAACAGATGCACCCATTTTAAGCCACTCTCTTCAAGGCTATAGTAAAATCCTGCTCCCGGAGTACATCAGCGAAGGATTTGTGATGCAGGAAAAACGTGATGACATCAAATTGTGGCGTGACCGTGCGATGCACGGCGGTATGGAAATCCTGCGTGCGCGTTGTTACGAGCACAGTTATCCGCCACATTTTCATAATGAATTTGTGATTGCGGCATTTGCCCGAGGGGCACAACGTACCCGCATTTGCCGTCAACAGGGCATTGCCGCCGCTGGCACGGTGATGGTGATTCTGCCTGGAGAAGTGCACACCGGAGAAGCGGTGCAGCGTGAGGAAGGCTGGGATTACTGCGCATTCTATCCTTCAGCCGCTATGGTCAATGAGATTGCGGAGTCACAGATCGCGGGCAAAGGCGAACTCAATTTTGGTGCGGAAGGGATGCGTTATGATCCGCTGCTGGCGCAGCAGATGCTGCAAGCTTCCTCCGTGATGCAAGAAAGTCCGGACGCTGTGGAAAAAGAGTGTGCGTTGTTTCAGGTGCTGAGCTCGCTGATCCGTCAACACGGCGAACGCACGCTCAAGGGCGGCGAGCGGCACGCGTTACGTGCCGACATTCGGCAGGCGATCGATTTCCTGCACAGTGATTACCATCAGCCGCTGGCGGTCAGTGAAATCGCTACCGTTGCCGGGTTAAGCGAATACCATTTTATGCGCACCTTCCAGAAGCTGACCGGCTTATCGGTGCATCAATACCTCACGCAGATTCGCCTGATGCGGGCAAAACGACTGTTGTCACAAGGCTTCGATGCCGCGCACACTGCCAGTGAAGTGGGCTTCTTTGACCAAAGCCACTTCATCAAGAAGTTCCGCGCCCATTTTGGCATCACGCCAGGTGCATTTGCAGCGGCATCGCAGTAATGGATTAAGGACATTGCCATGATTTCCCGCCATAAACCCAATGAACAGGCGACGCCGCTGTCGGTCGGTTTCGTCTTGCTGAACCGCTTTACGCTCCTGCCGTTCGCGGCTTTTGTTGATTGCCTGCGTATGACTGCGCAATCAGATAAATCATGTTTAGCAAATGCTCCGTCGTCCTGGTGCTGCTTAAGGCTGAATCATTAAAGGAGTAACGATGAATAACAATACGATTAACGCTCTGTGTCAGGCGCTTCAGTTGCAATACCCGCTTATTCAGGCGCCGATGGCGGGCGTCTCCACACCTGAAATGGCTGCTGCCGTCACCAATGCCGGTGCGCTCGGTTCAATCGGCGTGGGGGCATCCACTCCCGAACAGGCGGCAGTGATGATCGCGCAAACCCAGGCGCTCACCCATGGCCCTATCAACGTTAATCTGTTTTGCCATGCACCCGCTGAAGGGAATGTTGCGCGTGAGCAGGCGTGGATCGATCGCTTTGCGCCGTTGTTTGCGCGTTATGACGCCGCGATACCTGAGGCGCTCACCGAGATCTATCAAACCTTCCTGAATAATGACGCGATGCTCAGCGTCATTGAGCAGTCGGCACCGGCAGCGGTGAGCTTTCATTTTGGTCTCCCTTCAGCGGCAACCATTCAGCGACTCAAGGCGCGAGGGATCGTCTTACTGGCCACGGCGACCAGTGTGGCGGAAGCCTTGACTATCGCGCGCAGCGGCATTGATTTCATCGTGGCACAGGGGATTGAGGCAGGCGGGCATCGCGGGCATTTTGATCCTGAGGCTTTCGACCATCAAATGTCGACGTTCACGCTGGTGCAGGCAATCCGCCAGCACACTGCGCATCCACTCATCGCAGCGGGGGGCATCATGGATAGCACGGGTATCGCTGCCATGTTGCAACTGGGCGCAACCGGTGTGCAGTTGGGCACCGCCTTCGTGTTATGCCCGGAATCAGCAGCGAACGCGGCTTATCGCGCGGCAATGAAGCAGGCCAGTGCAACCGGCACCGAACTTACCGCTGCGATTTCTGGTCGTCAGGCGCGCTGTTTACGCAATGATTTCTGCGATTTCAGCCGTGATTTCGCAGCCAGTGATGTGCCGGATTATCCGTTGACCTATTCGCTAGGCAAAGCGCTGGCTGCTGCCGCTGCGGCGAAACAGCACCACGGCTATGGCGCGCAGTGGGCTGGGCAGGGAGCGGCGCTGGCGCGAGAAATGCCTGCAGGGGAACTGGTGTCATGGTTGATGAATGCGTGCCAGGGCGAATAAAAGTCTATCTGCCTTTCGTGGCAGATAGCATCTGATTCACCGGATTAGGATTTTCAAAACCAACACCTCGGTTAATGCTGTTTTGTCTGCCGCGCGCCGCGCGGTATACCTTGCGGGACATCCACACATCTTCGCAGGCAGACATGAGCACACATACACGCATCCGCAAATTCAACACCAAAGAAACGTATCCTAATCAAAACCTCGACAACGATCTTTGCCAGGCTGTGCGTGCCGGCAATACCGTTTACGTACGCGGTCAAATCGGTACTGACTTCGAGGGCAATCTGATTGGGCTTGGCGATCCGGCGGCACAGGCCGATCAGGCGATGAAAAACGTGAAGCAACTGCTGGAAGAGGCGGGCAGCGATCTGTCACACATCGTCAAAACCACCACCTATATTATTGACCCACGTTACCGCGAGCCGGTTTATCAGGTCGTGGGTAAATGGCTGAAGGGCGTGTATCCGATCTCAACCGGGCTGGTGATTTCAGGACTGGGTCAGCCGCAGTGGCTAATGGAAATTGATGTGATCGCCGTGATCCCGGACGACTGGCAGCCACAAGCAGGAGCCTGATCATGACGTTATCGATTGTAGGACGCTGTACCCAGACCGGCCAGATGGGTATCGCCATTAGTTCATCCAGTATTGCCGTCGGCGCGCGCTGCCCTTGGCTGCGCACGCAAGTTGGCGCCGTTTCCACGCAAAACATCACCTTGCCGGCGCTGGGCCCACGCATTCTGGATCAGCTGCAGCAGGGGCAGTCTCCTCAGGCTGCATTAGCCGCCGGGTTAGCGTCGGATGATTATCATCAATACCGCCAGATCACCGTGCTGGCGGCTGATGGGCAAAGTGCCTGCTTTAGCGGAGATAAAACCTTAGGCATAAACCATATGCTGAGTGGCGTGGATTGCGTGGCGGCAGGGAATTTACTGGCCAATCCCGAGGTGATCGTTGAGATGGTTAACGCCTTTGAGCGCAGCGAGGGGCACCTTGCCGATCGCCTTCTGTGTGCCATGCAGGCCGGTATGACGGCGGGAGGCGAAGCCGGGCCGGTGCACTCGGCAGCACTGTCGATTGTGGCTGAACCTGTCTGGCCGATCGTTGACCTGCGCATTGACTGGACGGAGGCCGATCCCATCGATGAACTCAGCACACTGTGGCAGGCCTATCAGCCACAAATGCAGGATTACGTGATCCGCGCGTTGGATCCGACAAAAGCCCCCAGCTATGGCGTGCCGGGCGACGAGTGATGCAAGGAACTTCTATGGTGACCAGCCGTACGTTACTGGCTCAGCTGGTGGCATTTGATACCACCAGCCGGGAGTCCAATCTGGCGCTGATCGATTTTGTCTGGCGCTATCTGACCGATCTGGGTGTGAACTGCGAACTGATTCATAACGCTGAGCGCAGTAAAGCCAATCTTTATGCCAGGCTTGGTCCTGCTGGCAAGGGCGGTGTGATGCTCTCAGGGCACAGCGATGTGGTACCCGTGGATGGGCAAACATGGAGCGTTCCGCCTTTTGCGCTGACCGAGCGTGACGGCAAGCTCTACGGGCGCGGCACCGCGGATATGAAGGGCTTTATCGCCTGCATGCTGGCGGCCGTGCCGCATTTTCTGGCACAACCTCTTACTCAGCCGCTGCATTTGGCGATCTCTTATGACGAAGAAGTGGGTTGTCTCGGCGTCCGAACCTTACTGGAGGCTTTAGCGCAGCGCCCGGAAAAGCCGGATATTTGCCTGATCGGCGAACCCACCGAGCTGCAACCGGTTTTAGGCCACAAAGGCAAGCTGGGCATGCGATGTGAAGTGCAGGGTGCGGCGTGCCACTCCGCATATGCACCGCAAGGCGTGAATGCTATCGAGTACGCGGCAAAATTGATTCATCGTCTAACCGAGATCGGTGAGCGGCTGGCCGCCCCGGAAAATCAGGATGCGCGATTTGATCCGCCTTACACCACGGTGCAAACCGGCGTGATTCAGGGGGGGCGGGCGCTGAACATTGTGCCGGCAGAGTGTTGTTTTGATTTTGAAGTCCGCACCTTACCCAAAGATGATGCGCAGCAGGTGGCAGATGAACTGGAACATTACGCGCAGCACGACCTGTTGCCTCGCATGCAGGCAGTGAATCGCGACACTTCAGTTCGTTTCACTCCTATAAGTGGTTATCCCGGTTTATATACTGACGTGCACAGTCCCGCCGCGCGTTTGGTTGCGCACCTGACCGGCTCCGATCGCTTTAGCACGGTGGCTTTTGGCACAGAGGGCGGCTTATTCCATCAGGCTGGTATCCCGAGTGTGATCTGCGGTCCTGGCAGTATGGCGCAAGGGCATAAACCCGATGAATTTATCAGCCTTGAACAGCTGAGCGCTTGCGATGCCATGTTGCGGCGGTTAGCGGAATGGATGTGTCTTTAGAGTGACGTTGTCACTCATTGTAATTCCCTTTTAAGTCGCCCCTTCAGTCAATTCGTCCAGATTCTTGTTATTCGCACACCTGACTGAAGGGCGCGGCGCCAGAGCCGCGCGCGCATACTTTCCCTGCTTTAACTTTTCCAAACACCAGCTTCAGGAAGCACTAACCGCATGATGCGCGCATTCACCGTATGCTGGTGACAAGCAAAGTTAGCCCGTTTCTGGAGAGTCCATGGTCAGTGCAGAAGTCACCTCGTTCCCGCAGCCCGACGTGCTGCATCCTGTCGCGAATAAAGCCAACGTTGCCGTGCAACTGGATGGCGTACTCAAACGCTTTGGCGATGCCATTGCGCTACACAAAATTTCATTAACCATCGAAGAAGGTGAATTTATCACGCTGCTCGGCCCATCAGGCTGCGGTAAAACCACGCTGCTGAACCTGATGGCAGGCTTCGCCGAAGCAGATGGCGGTGAAATTTTTATTGATGGCGATCTGGTCACCGAGATCCCACCTTATCAGCGTGAAATCGGTATTGTTTTCCAGAACTACGCACTGTTCCCGCACATGACCGTCGAGAAGAATGTCGGTTATGGTTTGCGCATGCGCGGTGTGCCCAAAGCGGAAATCGCTGAACGCGTAGAACAGGCATTAGCGCTGGTTAAACTGGCGGGCTACGGTCAGCGCAAGCCGCGTGAACTTTCTGGTGGGCAGCAACAGCGTGTCGCGCTGGCGCGTGCGCTGGTGATTCGCCCGAAAGTGCTGCTGCTGGATGAGCCGTTCTCCGCGCTGGATAAAAATCTGCGTCTATCGATGCAGGTCGAGTTAAAAGCGATTCAGCGCAAACTCGGCGTCACCACGGTATTTGTCACCCACGATCAGGGCGAAGCGCTGAGCATGAGTGACCGAGTCGTCGTGATGTCTGCTGGACACGTTCGCCAGATTGGTACCCCGGATGACATCTATCGCCGTCCGCAGGATCCTTTTGTCGCGGGATTTGTCGGCGATGTGAATATCCTGCCAGGCCACTACGCTGGCCGCGATAGCACCGCCGTTATAGAGCTGGGCGGCAATAAATTGCGTCTTCCGGCTGAGCGTGTGAATGCCCATGTGGGGGAACGCCTTGATGTCTACATGCGCCCAGAAAACCTGCAACTGGCCCCGCTAAGCCCGCACTCCCTGTTCAGTGCCACGGTGATTACCCATGTCTTCCAGGGCGACCATGTGGATGTGCATCTTGATGCGCCGGCATTGGGCAGCGCGGCGTTATTTGCGCGCCAATCGGGACTCGATTCCCTGACACGCTGGCCGGTGGGCAGTGTGGTGGGCGTGAGCGTTGATGATGAAGGTGTTTGTGCGTTTAGCGCGGCGAAGCAAGGATAATCGATGTTACCTGAAATGATGAACGCTGTGATAGCACGCCAGCCCGGCGGCCCTGACGTGTTGGCCTGTGTCAGCCGTCCTGTGCCGCAACCGGCTGCTGGAGAAGTATTAATTCGCGTCACCTGCGCCGGCGTTAATCGCCCGGATATTATGCAACGTAACGGTATGCCGCTTCCGCCAGGCACCACTGACATTCTCGGGCTGGAAGTCTCAGGCACCGTGGCCGCCCTCGGCGCGGGTGTCGAATACCCGGCTATCGGGAGCGCTGTTATGGCGTTACTGAGTGGCGGCGGCTATGCAGACTATTGTGTCGCGCGTGCCGAACTCTGCCTGAACGTCCCACATACCCTGCCGCTGGGTCAGGCAGCAGGCGTGCCGGAAGCCGCATTTACCGTCTGGCATAACCTGTTTGAGCTGGGCCGTCTGCAACCGGGTGAAACGGTATTGATCCATGGCGCAGCCAGCGGAGTGGGCACCTTTGCGATCCAATGCGCCCAGGCATGCGGTGCTCAGGTGTTCGCGACTGCAGGCGGTGCCGACAAAATCGCAGCACTGCAACAGCTTGGCGTTTGCCGTGCCATTGACCGACATGGCGAAGATTTTGTTTCCGTCATTGAGGATGAAACCCAGGGCCGCGGTGTGGATGTGGTGCTGGATAACGTGGGCGGCGATTACGTGGCGCGTAACCTCAGCGTCCTGGCCCCCGGCGGACGCCACGTGAGCTTGTCGTTTATGCAAGGGGCGAAAGTTGAGATCGACTTGCAAATGGTCATGCGCAAAGGGTTAAGCCTGACGTCATCCACCTTGCGTCCTAAAAGTGCCGCTGAAAAAGCGCGGCTGGCGCAACGTATCAGCAAGCATCTGCTGCCTTTGCTGGCGAGCGAAAAAATTGTGCCGATCATTCATACGACGCTCCCGCTGGCGCAGGCCGCCGACGCCCATCGCATTCTTGAAGCTAACGCCAACATTGGCAAAGTTCTGCTGCAGGTGGCGTCATGATGCAACTCTTTTACGCCAGCACCTCGGCGTATGTGCGTAAAGTTATGGTCTGTGCGCAGGTATTGGGTCTGGCCGACGCGATCGCGTGGCTGGATTCGGCGGCACATCCTGTCGAACGGGATGAACGGATCGCCGCGTTTAATCCTCTGGCGAAAGTACCGGCCTTGCGAACCCATCATGGGCTGTGTCTGTATGACAGCCGCGTCATTTGTGAATATCTGAACGCGCTGTCACAAGGCACGCTGTTCCCCGCTACCGGGGATGCACGCTGGCAATGTCTGACAAGACAGTCATTGGGCGATGGCTTAATCGATGCCGCCTTATTGGCCCGCTATGAATTTAGCGCGCGCCCGGAAGAGAAACAGTGGCAGAACTGGGCCGACGCGCAGTTGAAAAAAGTCTCCGCTGCACTGGGCGAAATCGAACGACAAGTTTCGCAATTCAGCCAGCAGCCTGATGATATTGGTCTGATCGCGATTGGCTGTGCATTGGGCTATCTCGATTTCCGTTTCGCGACGCTTAACTGGCGTGATAGCTATCCGCTGACTGCCGCCTGGTTCGCGCATTTTGATGCTCATCCGGCGATGCTCGCAACGCGTCCGCACGTTTAATCAGGAGTTTTCATGTCACAGCAAATCTATTTTCTGAATGGACCCAACGCCAATTTGTACGGCCTGGACAAGAATGGCACTTATGGAAGCGAGAGTTTTGTCAGCATCGGTGAACGCTGCCAGCGCCGCGCGGCGTCACATGGCGTGGTATTGCACTTTCGTCAGAGCAACCATGAGGGTGTGCTGGTCGACTGGATTCAGGAAGCGCGACAAAATGCCGCAGGGCTGATCATCAATGCAGCCGGTTTGACCTACAGCTCCGTGCCGATTCTGGATGCGCTGCTGATGTTCGATGGCCCGATCATCGAGGCACACATGAGTAACATCTGGAAGCGCGAGCCGTTCCGCCATCACTCCATGGTGTCGAAAGCGGCAACCGGTGTGATCGCGGGGCTCGGTGTGCTGGGCTATGAACTGGCGATTGATGCGGTCGTCACGCTCATCAAGGCGGATGTGGCATGACAACATTGGTGTTTTACAGCGAATTTGACAGTTTTTCCGAGTGGTCAGCATTACTGGCGCCGCATCTGCCCGGTGTGACAATTTGTCGTGCCGAGGAGGTTCAGGACGTCAATGACGTGCACTTCGCGCTGGCGTGGAAACCGCCACACGGTTTCTTTGCCCCGTACGGTAATCTTAAGCTGTTGGTGAATCTTGGTGCCGGTGTCGATTCGCTGGTGGGGCGCGATGATCTACCGTATATTCCGATTATCCGCCTGTCCGATCCTGATATGGCCAGGATGATGGCCGGCTATGTGCTGTTTGCGGTGTTGCGCTATGCACGCGATATTCCGGTATTTGAACGGGCGCAGCGTGAGCAGCGCTGGCACTATCTCCACCCTCGGGTGCCCTCAAGAGTGCGGGTTGGCGTGATGGGTTTGGGAGAGTTAGGAGCCTTTGCGGCGCAGGAATTAGCACGACAGGGGTTTACTGTACGCGGCTGGTCACGCTCGCAAAAAAACATTGACGGCATTCAATGCAGCAGCGGGTTGGCCTCACTGAATGACTTCCTCAGCCAAAGCGACATTCTGGTCGTGATGCTGCCCCTCACGCCAGAGACTTCCGGTTTACTGAGTCAACAACGGCTGGCGCAGCTGCCAAAGGGGGCGGCCTTTATTAATGTGTCACGCGGCGCGATTGTTGATCAGGCTGCGCTGACCTGTGCGCTGCAATCGGGAGATATCGCTGAAGCCACGCTGGATGTGTTTGACCGCGAACCGTTGCCGCCGGAAGATCCGCTGTGGCGTATGGAGAATGTGTTAATTACCCCTCATCTGGCCTCGGTCGCCATTCCCGCCAGCGCAGCGTTACAGGTTGCTGAAAATATCCAGCGGGCCGCGCGCGGGGAAGCGGTCTCCAATCAGGTGTTCCCGGATCGCGGATACTAAGCGTCTTCAGGCGACGCGCACCACTTGTGGGTCGAAATAGCTCGGTGCTGCCATGCCTGGTATGTACTGATCGGAAATGAACATCTGGCAGCGTTCGGCAAAGGCGTTCACCACCATCGATTGCTGGGTGTTGGCCATCGTGGCATAGCCGAGCTGCATCGGCTTGTTCACTCCCGCAAGGCGCACCCGGATCAGCCGTTTACCATCCTGTGAGAGGTGCGCCTTCGGGCGCACGTTGGCAATGCCAAATCCCACGCCGTTGGCCACCATGGCGCGCACCACTTCCATGTTGCTCGAACGCATGACCACATTCGGCGCCACGCCCGCTTCACTGAACAGGCCGAGAAAATATTCGCGGCTCCAGGGCATATCCAGCAGCACCATCGGCATCGTCGCCAGATCCTGAATGGTCACCGCCGATTGTGTCGCCAATGGATGATGTTCGCCCACCATCACATACGGCGGCAACTGCGCCAGGGATTTAAACGCCACGTCATTAGCGGGCACTAAATCATAAGTGAGGGCGATGTCGATATCTGCCGAGCGTAATTGCTTCAGCAATTGCTCGTGGTTGCCTTCGACCAGGGTGATACGTACGCCAGGAAAGGCGCGACCAAAGCCAAACACCAGTTCCGGCGTCAGCATCGGTGCCAGCGTATCCAGACAGCCCACGCGCAGCGGGCCGCGTACGTTGTTGAGTGACTCAGAGGCGATGGTATAGAGGTTGTTCATCTGATCCAGAATCAGCTTGGCTTCTTTTAACACCTGATGACCAATAGCGGTTAGGGAGACGCCCTGCGCATGGTGACGCACAAACAGCTGCACCCCCAGTTCAGATTCGATGTGTGTAATTGCTGCGGAAATCGACGGTGATGAAACGTGAATACGTTCCGAGGCACCAATAATGCTTCCGGCCTCACCGGATGCGACAAAGTATTCCAGCTGGCGCTGGGTGATGCGACTGAGCATGCAGATTCTCCTGGGATCGCCGACGCGATCGTGTCGCGCCAGTCATTCTAATAGTGCCGATTACCCTGCATTAATCATGCCAGAGGCCGGTTAACAGCATGATCGCCTGACCGTACCATCACGCCCATTCGCTTCTGCCTCATCACTGGTTAAGAAAATCCGTTGTAAAGCAGCGTCCTTTTTAGCCTCAGAAATCCTGATGCAAGGGCGAGGAAAAGGCTGTTTTACCGAATCCCATCGCAACGGCATTATCCCAGCAACACCAGAAGAGTCCGATAGCACTGTTTTGGTGCATCGCGTTTCACCTTGCTGTTACAGCCATTTCATTCATTGGGGACGAGAATATGTTGCGTAAGATTTGTGCCTTAACATTGCTGACGACGAGTGTATTAACTGCAGGTAATGCAATGGCCGCCGACAAGCTGATTGTCAGCACCTGGGGCGGCAGCTTTAAAGACCTGATTGATGAAACCATCGCCAAAGAATTCACCAAAGAAACCGGCGTTGAGGTGCAGTTTGTGACCGGCGGTACGATTGACCGTCTCAACAAAGCCAAACTGGCGGGTGGCATACCGGAGACAGATGTGACCTTCACCACTGCGCACGTCGGCTACCTGTATGCCAATAGCGGCCTGTTTGAAAAGCTCGATATGAGCAAAATTCCTAACGCGGTCAATCTGGTTGAGCAGGCGAAGGTCAGCCCGTATCACCTCGGGGTGTGGGGCTACGTGTATACCATTGGCTATCGCCCGGATCTGGTACCAAAAGGTGAAACTTTTACCAGCTGGAATGACCTGTGGAAACCCGAACTGAAAGGCACGCTGGCCCTGCCAGATTGGGATCCAAGCCATATCATTGCCGTTTCCGCCAAGCTCTCAGGTGCTGATGCCGCACATTGGCAGCAGGGCGAAGCGAAGATGAAAGCACTGATCCCGAACATCAAATCCTTCTATACCGATGACGCCAACAGCCAGCAGTTGATCTCCACCGGCGAAACGCCTGTGCAGGTCATGCTGTCCATGAACGCCTACAGCATGATGGCCGAAGGGGTGAACATCAAACTGGCGATCCCGAAAGAGGGTGCCATTTTGGGTGTGGATACCGTCGGCATCAACAAAGGGACCAAACACGCCGATCTGGCTTACAAGTTTATGAATATTGCCTTGAAACCGGAAATTCAGGAGCAGGTAGCGAAGATCTATCGCGGCAGCCCAACGGTGACCAACGCGCATATCGATCCGGAACTGGCGAAACTGCCTGGCATGTTGACCACACCTGCGCAGTGGAATGCCACCATCAACACCGATCCACAACTGCGTGCCGAGAAAACGGCCGAATGGCGCCAGTGGTTCTCTAAAAACATCATGTCTCATTGATTCATTCATCACGGGCGGCCTCCGGGTCGCCCACAAGCAACACTTTATTCAGGCAGAAACGTCTATGACGAGAAAACCGACATTTTTACCCTGGTTCATTATCCCCGCCACACTGACAGCACTCGGACTGGTTATCGCCATGTTCGCGGTGATGCAGTTTAGCGTGCGGGCTTATATTCCCGGTTCGCTCGACGTGGGCGGATTTACCCTGGCAAACTTTAACGGACTGCTGAAAAGCATTTACGCCGATGCTTTTATTAACACGGTGATGTTAAGTGCCAAAACTGCCATCTTTGGCTTGTTGATGAGTTATCCGCTGGCCTATGCGCTGGTGCGCACGCGCACCACTTGGATCAAATCGACGATTTTGATCATAGCGATTACGCCGTTGTTCCTTGGTGAAGTGGTGCGGACCTATTCGTGGATTATCGTGTTGGGAAACAGTGGCTTCCTGAATAGTCTGCTGCTGGCCACTGGCGTCATTTCAAAACCGATTCAGTTTATGTTTACCCAGAGCGGCGTGGTGGTGGCGCTGGTGCACGTCACCATGCCGATTATGGTTCTGATGCTGGCCACGGCACTGTCACATATCAATCCTGACTATGAAAAAGCCGCGACCAGTCTTGGTGCCGGCCCCGTCCGTACTTTGTTGACGGTGACGATTCCCTTATCGATCCCGGGCATCGTGGCCAGCCTGACCACGGCATTTGCCTGGACCTTCAGCGCCTTCGCCACGCCTCAGCTGATTGGTGGCGGACGAGTCAGCACCGTGGCAACCATGGTTTATCAGCTTGGTTTCTCGTCAATGAACTTCCCGTTTGCCGCTGCACTCAGTATTGCCGGTTTGATTCTGACCATCCTGTTACTGATGGCATTGAAACGGTTGACCCGCTTCCTGCACGTCATGGGAGAACATTAATATGACCCGTTCGATGAACGATAAACTGGTGACGCTGGCCGGACGTTTGCTGGTTGCCGCCATCCTGATTTTTGTCATGCTGCCCACCATCGTGGTGTTTATCTCCTCATTCAGCAGCACTGCGGTATTGTTCTTCCCACCGAAAGGCTGGTCGCTGCGCTGGTTTGAGCGTGCGGTGAATTACGATGATTTTCGTCACGGTTTCTATTCCGGGCTGATTGTCACTGCCTGGGCATCCTCGCTGGCTGTGATCATTGGTGCGACGCTAGCGATTGCCATTGAGCGTTACGCCTTCCCGTGTAAGCGAGTGCTGGAAGGTATTCTGTTATCGCCACTGTTTATCCCGCATTTCACCATTGGTTTAGGGCTGCTGATGTTGGTGTCACAGCTGGGGATTGGGCGTGGATACCCACTGGTCATTTTCTGCCACATCGTGCTGGTGTTGCCGTTTGTATTACGCAGCGTCTACGTTTCGCTGAAAAACCTCGAACAGCGTATTGAGATGGCAGCAGCCAGTCTCGGCGCCTCACCGCTGCGGGTCGTGTGGACCATTACGGTGCCGTTAATTTTACCCGGCCTATTTGGTGGCTGGATGTTTGCTGCAATTCTCTCCTTTAATGAATTTACTGCATCGCTATTTATTACCACCCAGGCCACACAAACTTTGCCGGTCGCCATGTACAACTATGTGCGTGAATTTGCCGACCCAACGCTCGCCGCGTTGTCAGTGATTTATATTGCGGTAACGGCTGCCATGCTGATCATCGCGAATAAGTTCCTGGGGCTCGGAAAGATATTAAACGTTGAAGCCCGTCATTAACTATTCACCAGACGCTTAGGTTTTACCGAAGCGCTGAATTAAAAAAGCTTGCTTAGTATTAACACGAACAATGATTACGATGATAAATAACCCATCGCGTTCAAATCTATTTAGGGATTTCACATGTCAGTAGAAAAAATTAATACCGTAATCGTCGGTGCTGGTCAGGCGGGCATTGCTATGAGTGAACATCTTTCATTGATGGGTGTCCCGCATATTGTATTTGAACGTCATCGTATTGCAGAGCGCTGGCGTTCAGAGCGCTGGGACTCACTGGTTGCTAATGGTCCCGCCTGGCACGATCGCTTTCCTTCAATGAAATTCGATAATATTTCTCAGGAAGCATTTCCGCCTAAAGAACGCATGGCTCAATATTTCGAAGATTATGCCAAAATGCTGAATGCGCCGGTTCACACGGGCGTTGAAGTGCATCAGGTTGAACGTCTGACGGGACGCAGCGGTTTTAAAGTGCTGACCTCGATGGGGGAATTTGAAGCGGATAATGTGGTGGCGGCAACCGGGCCCTTCCAGAAGCCTTCCTTCCCGCAGATCGTACCGGAAAGTACCCATCTGCATCAGATTCACTCCTCATCTTATAAGAACCCGCAACAGCTGCCAGAAGGCGGGGTGCTGGTGGTGGGTGCCGGCGCATCAGGCTCACAAATTGCTGAAGAGCTGGGTAAAACAGGCCGTAAAGTCTATCTGTCGGTCGGCGAGCACTACCGGCCACCGCGCTCTTATCGTGACCGCGATTATTGCTGGTGGCTGGGCGCATTGGGCTTGTGGGATGAAGTGAAAATCAAGCCGAAAAAAGAGCATGTTGCCTTTGCCGTGAGCGGCTATGAAGGCGGTAAAACCGTTGATTTCCGTCGTCTTGCGCATATGGGCATTACCCTGGTCGGGATTACGCAGCAATGGAATAACGGGGTATTGAGCTTTGCGGATGGTCTGGCAGAGAATATTGCTGAAGGTGATAAAGCGTATTTCGACGTGCTGCGTGATGCCGATGCTTATATTGAGCGTAACGGTCTGGATTTACCGCTGGAGCCTCAAGCCTGGGAGTTATTGTCCGACCCAGACTGCCTGATAAATCCTTTAACGCAATTAAACCTGGCTGAGGCCGGCATCACCTCTATTATCTGGGCGACAGGGTTTAAATTTGATTTTAGCTGGTTGCAGGCCGACGCATTTGATGAGAAAGGTGTGCCTTTCCATAAGCGTGGTATTTCTGCAGAGCGTGGCATTTACTTCCTTGGCTTGCCAAATCTGGTGAATCGCGCCTCATCCTTTATTTACGGTGTGTGGCATGATGCAAAATATATTGCCGATCATATCGTGCTACAGAATGCCTATACCGACTACGAGAAGTCGTAAGTTATCTGTGTGTGTATTTGCGTGATCGCAGGCGGCTAAATGTTATTTTATTTGGCCGCTTTTTTTATCAGGTGGAAAATGACGATTACCTGTATTGAAGAATTACGGCAGCTGGCGAAAAAACGTGTGCCGAAGATGTTTTATGACTATGTCGATGCAGGTTCCTGGACGGAATACAGCTATCGTGCCAACGAATCTGATTTACGTCGCATCGAATTTCGTCAACGTGTCGCGGTGGATATTGCTGAACGCAGTACTATGGGCCGAATGATCGGGCAAGAGGTCGCTATGCCGGTGGCGATCGCCCCCACCGGGCTGACCGGCATGATCCATCCCGATGGCGAAATTCATGCGGCACGCGCAGCGAAAAAATTCGGGATTCCTTTTACGCTCTCTTCCATGAGTATCTGTTCGCTGGAAGCCGTGTCACAGGCCACAGAGGGACACCCATTTTGGTTCCAGCTATATGTATTGCGTGACCGACAGTTCGTGGCAAACCTGATCGATCGCGCTAAAGCGGCCAACTGCAACGCGTTGGTCGTCACCATGGATTTACAGGTCTTTGGCCAGCGCCATAAAGACATCAAGAATGGCCTCTCCACGCCGCCGAAAATGACGCTGCGCAATGTGCTGAATATTGCCAGTAAACCGCGCTGGTGCTGGCAGATGCTGAATACGAAGCATCGTAATTTTGGCAATATCATCGGGCATGTGAGCGGTGTGGACAATATTGACTCGATGGTTGAGTGGACGGCACAACAGTATGACCCACGGCTCTCCTGGCAAGATATCGAATGGATAAAGCGGCATTGGGGCGGCAAGCTGATTGTGAAGGGCATCATGGATGTGGCCGATGCGCAACGGGCCGTTGAAGCGGGGGCCGATGCGTTGATTGTTTCCAACCATGGCGGGCGTCAACTGGACGGCGTGTCTTCGTCAATTACATTGCTGCCGGAAATTGTGGCGGCGGTCGGCGATCGGATTGAAGTGCATTTTGATGGCGGCATTCGCTCCGGCCAGGATGTATTAAAGGCAGTAGCGTTGGGTGCCAGGGGCACCTATATCGGACGCAGTATGCTGTACGGTTTGGGGGCGATGGGTGAAGAAGGGGTGACCACAGCGCTCAGCATCATCCGTAACGAGTTTGATCTGTCGATGGCGTTTTGCGGCAAAACCGGTGTAGCGGGCATTGATAGCGGGATTTTGCGCGTGCGCTGAAAGACAGGGAAATAGCGGGAGGCTAGTCAGCCTCCCGTCGCATTATTAAAACACTTCATCCAGCAATTGATACAGGCGTTTGAAGGCACGCTGCGTCACTTCCGGGTGATACTGCGACACGCCAGCATTGTCGGCATTCGGATCGGTAAATGAATGCACCGCACCCGCAAAGCTCACCAGCTGCCAGTCAACGCCCTTGCTATTCATCTCATTCGCGAAGGCAGCTAATTGCTCACGCGGCACCAGGGGATCGGCCGCGCCGTCCAGTACCAGCAGTGAAGCCTGAATAATATGACTGTCATAAGCGCCTTGGGTATCCAGTGTGCCATGGAAAGAGGCGGCCGCTTTGATATCCGCGCCGCTGCGTGCCAGCTCCAGCGCACAGTGGCCGCCGAAGCAGAAACCGATAGCCGCCACCTTATCCGCGTTCACGGGAGCCGTCGTTTGCGTGCGCAATGCGCTGAGAGCGGCCTGCATGCGCGCCACTTCGGCGGGAGTGTCTTTCACTGCCATCATCATCGCACCCGCTTCTTCGCCGTTAGTGGGGCGTTGACCCTGACCGTACAGGTCAGCCACCAGCACCACATAGCCGTGGGCAGCAATGGTTTTAGCTTGTTCAGCAGCATCCGCGGTGGCACCCATCCAGTTGGGCGCAATCACAATGCCTGGTTGAGCGAGGTTATTATCAGCCTGGTAAACTAAGTAACCTTCAAATGTATCGTTGTCCACGGTGTAAGAAAGGAATGAAGACTGGATGTTGCTCATTAATTAAGCTCGCTTATTTTTATTAGCAGATGAAGCCCCGACGTTACCGACTATTTTAGATTAAGCAATTGCATGCTGGACTCACCGCACCAAATGTTTAATGTTATATTTAACATTTCACTTCAGCGTTAAATTTCTGCCATTTTAGGCTGGGCTTTTCCTCCGCCAAGCGTGCTAAGAAAACTGAGCAGGGTGAATACCGTCATAATGCTCACCATAATCCAGGGCGTGCCATTGTTAAGCCCTGCCAGCAGCAGTGAGGAAACAATGCCACTGCCGTATTGCAGAGAACCTATCAGCGCCGATGCTGAACCGGTGGCATTCGGCACGGCATCCAGCGCGGCAGCAGTGGCTGAGGCTGCAATAATTCCGTTCATCGAGAAGAAGATAAAAATACAGATAACCAATCCCGCCAATGCTGCTGGATGCGTTTCCAGTACAAAACACATCACGAATGTCATCAGTGCGGCGATAAAAGAGGCAGATTTCAGCAGCGTCTCCAGCCTGGCCTTTTGTACTAAACGTTTATTGAGGGTGCTGACCGTCACCAGACCCAGGATATTAATGGCGAACAGCCAGCCATAATGTTGCGGATCGATACCGAAATAGCTGATATACACCGCAGGCGATCCGACAATAAAGGCGTAAGCGGCAACGTAATAAAAAGTGACACACAGGGTAAAGCGCATAAAGGTTTTATTCTGCAGCAGCGTGCGATAATTACGCACTATTTGCCGAGGTGACGCCTTTACCCGTTTTTCCGCGGGCAGTGTTTCAGGAAGCCAGAGCAGTGAAATGAACATCAATGCGCCGACCACCGCCAGAAACCAGAAAATCACCGGCCATTGCGAGTATCGAATGATTTGCCCACCCATTAAGGGGCCCGCGATTGGGGCGATAGCCATGACAATGATCAACGTCGATAGCATCTGCGCGGCACGTGTGCGGGTAAACAGATCGCGAATCATTGCACGTGCCAGCATGGGGCCGGTGCAGGCGCCAGCCGCCTGAATGACGCGCCAGAAGACGATTTGAGACATATCGGTGGAGAGTGCGCATCCCGCTGAACCGATAGCAAAGATAATCATGCCGATGTACAGCGGTGTTTTGCGTCCGAGTTGATCGCTAATCGGGCCCCAGATTAACTGCGCGATAGCAAAGCCAATCAGAAATCCAGTGACCGTCAGTTCCGAATCACCGTGTAACGCGGCTGACATCGCAGGCATGGCCGGAAGATAGATATCGGTAGAGAGTGAAGTAAATGCCATCAGCGCACTGAGAATAATAATAAAGGCGATACCGGTTTTCATATCCGGAGGATGCGTTGCAGTTTTGATATCCATAATGTCTTTTATGAGAGAAAGGAAGGTGCAGTGCCAGGGCTTGAACACAGTATTGGAAACGGGTTGGAGCCTAGCTTAACAAAGGCGAGCGGGATTGATTAGGTGCGTCAGTCTACTAACACCTATGAGAAAGTTTCATTAATGGAATGGTTAACAAGACAAAAGCACATCACCGCCCGAGCAGTGATGTGCTTCAATGCGATTAAGGCTGCTGCGATGCCAGTTGCAGCAGTAGCGCTTTCGCCACATCTTCTGAGCTGGCCGGATTTTGCCCGGTGATCAGATGACCGTCTTCTACGACAAACGGTGCCCAGTCAGCGCCCTTTTGATAATGCGCACCCAGTTTGATGAACTCATCCTCAATCAGGAAAGGCACCACATCGGTGAGTTCAACGGCCGCTTCTTCACTATTCGTAAAGCCGGTGACCTGCTTACCCTGAATGAGCGGGGCACCGCTGGCGGCTTTCACATGACGCAACGCGCCAGGCGCATGGCAGACAAAACCTATCGGCTTATTCGCACGATCAAAAGATTCAATCAACTGGATGGAGTCTGCTGACTCCGCGAGATCCCACAGTGGACCGTGGCCGCCAGGATAAAAGACGGTATCGAAATCCTGCTGATCGATGCCTGCCAGCTTCACGGTATTGGCGAGTGCCTGTTGTGCCGCGACATCAGATTTGAAACGTGCGGTCATTGCGGTCTGAAATTCAGGTAAATCACTTTTTGGATCCAGCGGCGGTTGTCCACCCGCCGGGGAAGCCAACACCACTTCGGCGCCCGCATCTTTAAACACGAAGTAGGGCGCGGCGAACTCTTCCAGCCAGAAGCCGGTCTTTTTGCCGGTGTTGCCCAGTTCGTCATGGGATGTCAAAACCATCAAAATTTTCATATTCTGTCCTCGATTAATGTTGGTTATTCAGTAATGCAGTCAATGCTGCGCTGTTGTCCTGATAGGGGGCGCGCAGCCGTAAACTCGTGGTGCCGGCCTCATCCTGGATCACAATCGGCTTAGCATGGCTAAAGCGACGGAATCCATGAATCCCGTGATACGCGCCAATCCCGGATGCGCCCACGCCGCCAAATGGCAGGCTGTCGAGAGAAGCATGGGTCATGACATCATTTATCACCAGTGCGCCAGATGTCGTGTGCTGCGCCATTAACTGTTGGCGCTGTTCGTTGTGGCCAAAGTAGTAGGCGGCCAGTGGTCGCGGATGTGCATTGATATAGCGAATCGCTTCCTTCACCTCTCCGCTGTAGCTTTTAATGGGCAGCAACGGGCCAAAAATCTCTTCCTGCATGACCGCCATCTCCTCGGTGACATCGAGGATCAAATGCGGCGCGATTTTGCGGCTTTGCGCATCAAAGTCGGGCTCGCCGACAGGGGCCAGGCTGACAATGCGCGCCCCTTTGCTATGTGCATCTTCGATTAGATCGACCAGCCGTTGGTAATGACGATCGCTGATAATCGCGGTGTAATCTTCGTTGTTTTGCAACGCTGGGAAAGCCTGCTGCATGAACTGCCGCGACGCGGTGATGAATGCTGCTTCAGCCCCATGCGGAAGCAACAGGTAATCCGGTGAGATACAAATTTGTCCGGCGTTAAAGGTTTTAATGGTCAGGGTTCTGGCGGCGGCTATCGCCACATCCGCATCCGCATCGATCACCACCGGCGATTTTCCACCCAGCTCCAGCGTGACGGGCACCAGATTTTCCGCCGCTGCACGCATCACATGCTTGCCGACCGCGGTGCTGCCGGTGAACACCAGATGGTCGAATGGCAGGGCGCTAAAGGCTTGTCCCACGCTGGCGTCACCCAGAACCACGCTGAGCTCATCAGCGGCGAAATAACGCGGTACTAATTCCGCTAATAATGCGGAGGTGTGAGGTGTCAGCTCCGAGGGTTTCAACATCGCCGTGTTGCCTGCGGCAAACACACCGGCCAGTGGGCCAAATGCCAGGTTAATGGGAAAATTCCACGGGCTGATAATGCCGACTACGCCTAAGGGTTGCGGTTCGATGCGCGCCTGCATACCCGCAACCGGGACTTCGGCGACCTCCGGCTGCATCCACTGCGCCAGATGCTCAGCGGAGTGCTGCAGCATATTGATGGTGGTCATCAGGTCGGCTGCCTGGGTTTGATAGGCACTGCGATGACCGAAATCGGCGCTGATAGCCGCAGTGAGTGCGGCATGATTGTCGCGAATTAACGCCACGCTGCGCATTAAGCGGTCGCGGCGAAGTGCGGCGTTTGCCGGTACTGTTTGCAGGTGAGCCTGTTTCATGGTTTGCAGTACATGCAGTAATTCTTGTTGAAGTGACATGATTTTTCCCGTGCGTTTCAAGATGCAGGCAGCTTACTCGCGCTGGTGTTTGACGGCTAACAAGGCTATTTTGGTAGGGGTATAAAATATTTTATGGGTCACTATGTCACTGGTTCGCTTACGAACGTTTATGGAAGTGTATCGACAGCGGTCGATTTCCGGCGCGGCGCGCGCATTGAATCTGACGCAGCCAGCGGTTTCGCAACACATTAGTGGACTGGAAGTCGCAGTGGGTCGGCCGCTGTTTGAACGTCAGGCCCATGGTGTGATGCCAACGGCTGCTGCCGACGATTTGGCGGCTGATATTGGCAATTCACTGGATACCGCAGAGTCCGCTCTGTCATCGGCACGAGCCCGATCGATGGATGTGAGTGGGACCTTGCAGATCATTGGACATGCAGATTTTATGGCGGAGAAATTATCGGCTGAATTGCTGCCTCTGCTTAAAAGCGGTATTCGCGTGCATATGCACAGCGGTGATGGTCCGTTAGTCGCACAGATGGTGATTGAGGGGCATTGTGATCTCGGCATTACGGCGCATCCGGTGACCGATCCACGTTTAAAGGGCGAAGTGATTTTTCAGGACCGCGTAGTCGCAGTGGCTGCACCTGCCGTGGCGGCTCGCTTAAATAACAGCGCAGATTTTTCCTCGGATTTAATTAAAGAACCGCTGCTGGCTTATGATTTAAAACTGTCACTGATTGATCACTGGTTGGATAAGAACCGCATTAAATACCAGACGCTGTTACCTGCGGTGGTTGGGCAGGATTTACGTGGCTTGCGAAGTTTACTCTGCGGGGGATTTGGCTGGTCGGTGATGCCGGCATTTTTATGTCAGACGCAAATTGCGCAAGGAGACTTAGTGGTGCTGGATGCGCCAGTAGGAGACACGGAGATTCGCTATCACCTTATCTGGCTCCCCAGCGCGCTGCGTCAACCGCGGATTGCCCATGCAAGGCAGGCACTGGTTTGGGGGATGAATAACAGCCATTAAGTTTTATTATCTAAATGTTGTGATTGATAGCTTTTATAGTGTTTGGTAACTAGCGGATCGTTAATGTCGCTATAATTCATTTGTCCTTTATCCAGCCCATCCAAACCTTTGATACTACCGATGGTTAATGGCCATTCTTCTCTGCTATGAATCTCAATAATGAACGGTTGAAGATAACGGTCCAGATGTCCTTTTCCAGGTTCACGAATCTCTCTGCTCAATGTGCGAAGGTAATCATCTTTATTTGTTTTAGACCAGTCGACAGAAAAACCTGCACGGAAGCTTAATTCCATGAAAATAAGCAAAATAGTGCGACCGTTACCATCCAGGAAAGGGTGAGCAAAAGCCAACTGTCCCATCACTTCTCCTGGCTTTTTACGAAATTTATCCCTGTCGCTGGCAAGCTTTAACGCATACTCCACAGCAAGCTGAATAAGATGTGGATATTCAAACACGGTAAAGTGTTCGTCTTCACGCGCGCCTTTGAATATCGATAGGTGAGGGACTAACTCGTTTCGGTCTTTTCCCGCCCAGTGGTAGAAATCGCCGAACAGAATTTCGTGAACTTTAAGCACGGAAAAATAATTTAAGTGTTTTGTGCTGAGAGAAAAATTAGCGCGTCTTCCAGACTGAGTTCGAATGAGAAATGCTCAGAGGCTTTAACCTCATCGGGATCTTTTAAACGCAAGGCATTCTGTAAATAACCCGCTGTTTCAAAATCACCAAAAGGATCAAAAATCATGCAGAAAAATTCTGTTTGATTTGTCTTTTCTCACGCAGATAGTCGCCTTGCATCTCAAGCGTTTCTGCCTTGGTTAAAATGCCTTTTTTCTTGAGATTAACCAGAAGTTGTTCGATGGCATCCAGTTCTACGATGTCGTCGGCGAGGCGAGTAATGGCAACAGCCATGCGACTCATACCGTCACGGTCAGCCGTTACGTGGTGAACTTTAGCCAGTTCACGTACCTGATGAGCAACACTTAATGATGCAGATTTAGTCATGTCTTTGCCTCATTCAATGATAACCAATTTTAGCACGCGGAAGGTTGAGTGTCTGCTCTGCTATTTGACCTTCTACGAGGCATAAAAAAGCCGGACATTGTCCGGCTTTCTTCATTAGTGCGAGGGAAAATTACAGCGCCATATCCTGCTTAGCGGATTCTGCGCGCGGCTTAGCCTGCGTAGGGGCAACTGACTGGTCACCCATGTTGATGACCGGTGGTTTGGTCAACTGCAACGTGGCTGCGGTGTTGTCCCAGACCTGCTGAGTCAGTGCGGTATTGCCGTTCAGTTTCTGACCGAAGCTTGGAATGATACCGCGGATCTTCTCTTGCCATTCAGGAGAAGCGAACTGCTCCGGGAACAATTTCTTCATCACGTCCAGGGTGATTGGCGCAGCAGTTGAGGCACCTGGTGATGCACCCAACAGGGCAGCAACGGTTTTCTGCTGATCGGTCACGATTTCGGTACCCAGCTTCAGCACGCCGCCTTTATCCGCATCCTTCTTGATGATCTGTACGCGTTGACCCGCCTGGATCAGTTTCCAGTCTTCTTTGCGTGCGTTCGGATAGTACTCTTTCAGCGCGGCAAAACGATCGTCGTCGTTCAGCATTACCTGACCAATCAGGTATTTCACCAGGTCAAAGTTATCAATACCAACGTGAGTCATCGGCATGATATTGCTGGTGGTCGTGGCACTTAACAGATCGAACAATGAGCCGTTTTTCAGATACTTGGTAGAGAAGGTCGCGAACGGTCCGAACAGCACCACGCGTTTACCGTCCAGGTTCCGGGCATCGATGTGTGGAACAGACATCGGTGGCGCACCGACTGAAGCCTGGCCGTACACTTTTTCCAGGTGACGGCTGGTCACTTCTGGATTCTCGGTCATCAGGAACGAACCCCCTACCGGGAAGCCGCCGTAGTTATCCGCTTCAGGAATACCGGTTTTCTGCAGCAGTTTGATGGCTGCGCCGCCTGCACCGATAAACACGTATTTCGCGTCAACCGAACGGTTCTCGCCGCTCTTCACATCTTTGATAGTGACGTGCCATGAGTTATCGCTGTTGCGTTTGAAATCGGTGACTTCTGAAGAGGTTTCTAATTTGAAATTCTGATCTTTCTTCAGGCTGCCAATCAACTGGCGGGTGATTTCACCGTAGTTAACGTCAGTACCCACTGGCGTCCAGGTGGCCGCCACTTTCTGATTAGGATCGCGACCTTCCATCACCAGCGGAGCCCACTGCTCAATTTGCTTGTGATCGGTTGAGAACTTCATGCCCTGGAACAGGGTGGTTTTTTGCAGTGCATCGTAACGTTTGGTCAGATACTCAACGTTTTGATCGCCCCAAACAAAGCTCATATGCGGCGTAGAGTTGATAAATGAACGCGGATCATGCATCACACCACGCTGAACCTGAGAGGTCCAGAACTGGCGGGAAATCATGAAGGCTTCGTTGATTTCCAGCGCCTTGCTCACGTCAATTGAACCGTCTGCACGCTCTGGCGTGTAGTTCAGCTCCATGTTCGCCGAGTGGCCCGTGCCTGCGTTGTTCCAGCCGTTAGAGGATTCCAGCGCTACGCCATCCAGACGCTCAACCATCAGCTGCTTCCAGCCTGGTTGCAGTTCCTGTAGCCAGGTCCCCAGTGAGGCGCTCATGACGCCGCCGCCAATCAACAGGACATCGGTTTTTTCTGGTGCGTTTTCAGCGTGGACCACTGAAGAAACAAGCAGCGCTGCCAGTGAAAGGGCAGACACGATTTTTTTAGAGTGAGTCATTCTGATCCTGATCTTTGTACTTTGCAGGTGAACGTTAAATTTTCGGTTTGCAAATTAAAAGATTGTTACGAAAAGATTAACTTGTTTTTAGTTAATAAAGTATTGGTGTTAATTACTTAACTTACATAAAACCATTGAGGTGGGAATTTAAGCAATCAATGCGAAAGGTAGGGCGATATATCCGTTGCTACTGCGCGGTTATTCTTTATAACGAGCATCGCGACTTAGGTCAAATAAAACACGATGACAGTGGGTTAAATAATGACTTCCAAAGTAGGTGCGCATTTCTGCGCACCACGCCAACTACTGCGCGCGAACTTTAACACGGCGTTTTAGCGACATCCCGTATCCCAGCACTGCGCAGCCAGCTATGAACCACGGAATCATCTTCACCACGCTGGAATCACTACCGCTTAAGGATTGCAGATTGTTGACGACCAAAATAATCGTCACGCTCATGCACACCATTGATAGCAACGGTGCCCAGAACACAGTGAATTGATTTTCATCATGGTCTATCCGACGAAAGAACAGCACCACGGCAGCGGAGACGCCGAGTTGTAAAATGAGAATACACAGTGTGGCGACGGCAGAACCAATGGCAAAGATGTGCACCATCGGGTCCAGACCCGCGCTGCCCATACCTGCCAGTAGCATCAGCATGATCACGCTGTGAACGTGGCTGGCGTTGTGCGGCGTGCCGTTGGTGGGATGGGTTTTACATAACTCTTTCCAGATCAAACCATCGCGGCTAATACTGAACAAATAACGTGAAATATTGTTATGAAACGCTAGCGCTGCCGCAAATAAGCTGGTGATAAGCAGTACCGACATGGTTTCTACGGCCCACTCTCCAACATATTGCCGTGTAATGTTAAACACGAAATTACCCGGATCTTTGCTGGCAATTGCGACAATTTGATCAAAACCGTATGCCTGCACCAGAGACCAACTGGTAAAACAGAAAAATGCCGTGATCAGTAACAAGGCACATACCGTGGCACGTGGCACGGTTTTATGTGGGTCACGGCACTCTTCCGCATAAATGGCGGTGGATTCAAAACCGATAAAGGCCGCGATGGTGAAAATAAACGCGATACCCAGGTTGCCTTGCATAAATAATGAGGGTTCAAAAGATTGGAAATTATATGGCCCCACTTTTTTGATCAGCAGCATTACGTCGGTGAGCAACACAATGGCCACTTCCGCCAGCATTAATAGTCCAAGTAACTTTCCACCCACTTCGACACGTTTAATGCTCAATACCCAACACACCAGCACAAATAGCATGCTCAATGCCCACCAGGGAATATGGGCTGAAAAGTGTTCTTCAATAAACAATTGCGTAAAGAATCCCAGCATCGCCACGATGGCAATCTGGATGGAGATATAAGCCATCAACGCTAATACTGATGCGGAAGCGCCCGTGTTTTCGCCCATCCCTTTAGAGATATAGGTATAAAAGGCCCCCGCATTATTCACATGACGGCTCATGGCAATAAAGCCCACGGCAAATAACATCAAAATAATACACGAGAGAATATAAAACACCGGAATGCCACCGCCGTTGCCGGAAATAATCGCCACCGGCAAGCCGCCCACCACACCTGTCAGCGGCGAGGCTGCCGCGACGACAAAAAAGACCAAAGAAAACAAACCCAACGTATTTTTGCGTAAGCCGGAATCCGTATTCATCGCCAAAGCCCTCAACCACTAAGATAAAGTTCTCAGGCAGTCTGTGCCGCCTGAGGCAGGTAACATAGCGGCATCATTTCTCAGCTGAGCTTGTGGCGGATAGAAAAAATCGGACAGCCTCACAGTGCAACGCTGCACCCTTTTAGTGCTCAGTGGAAACGCAAACGATGGAAATAAGCATCATGCAAAATACGCCGCTGATAATCACAGGGCGTAGTGCTGACAAACTTTTTAAATTCGCGCAGGAAGTGCGACTGATCGCTAAATCCAAGATCAAAGGCCAGATCGCTAAAGGACACTTCCTGCTGCAAGTGAATGCTGCCCAGCGCCGACTGGCAACGCAAAATGCGACTGAAAGCCTTGGGAGACATCCCTGTATCCTGGCGAAACTGACGCTGAATAGTGCGGCAGGTGTAACCGGTCAATGCTTCCAGTTGGTCAATGCGGATATTGCCTTTCTGCTGACGCATCGTCTGGATAATCAATGATGTTACGGCTGATGCTTTGCGCACCAACCGTGGTGTGAAAAAGGCGTTGAATAAAGCAATCTGCCGCGAAAAATCGCGTGTCTGAACGATCTGCTCAAAGGCCAGCCGTGCATCCGGTACCACATCAAGGAAATTGAACTCGCGATCGGGAATCTCTTCTGCCATCACATCCAGGAAATCAGGAATGATGCCTGGCGCGAAGCGCACACCAAAATAGTGATGATTATGTTGCATATCTGCACCGCGCGCTTCCAGCGTGGTGCCACAGACACGAGCAGCAGGACGCTGTGCATCGCAATCAAATACGATATCCACGCAACCATCCGGTATCGCCAGCGTCATGCTGGCACTCTGCGCCACATCAAAACTGTAGAAATGGGAAATAGCCGGATTGTCTGAAGCAATCAGCGAATAATGCTGCGCGGCGTTCAGCACAAACCACGGCTGCTCGGGTTGGAATCCACTGTGGCGATAGAAAGGCAATTGTGTCATGGCGAGCTCCGCTGCGGGCTAAATACCCTCTGAGTGATGCAAGGGCTGTGCCACGCACGAATGCCGCCATGTCGCAAATATTCAATACAGCTCGACAACTGACGCGCTATTTCTATTTCACGCAGCGAAGACCATCGACACCTAAGACGGTTTAGCCCGTGAAATCGCTAATGATGGCAATGCTCGCCACGGCGGGAAATAGACCAAAAGACTGATTGAAGAGGCGACTTATGAGTGATTCAACCCGGATTGATTTTATATACCTGTCGGAGCAAGACATGATTCGTGCCGGTGTGACCGATATGGCCGCCTGTGTCGATACCATGGAAGAGATGTTTGGCCTGTTATATCACGGTGATTATCGTATGGCCGGTTCCAACAATGACTCACACGGCGCAATGGTGACATTCCCGGAAAACTCACCGTTTCCAGCGATGCCGAAACCCACAGCCGACCGCCGCATGATGGCGATGCCCGCTTATCTTGGCGGCAATTTCGGCACGGCTGGCGTGAAGTGGTATGGATCTAACATCGCCAACCGCGAGAAAGGCCTGCCACGCTCAATTCTGATGTTTACCCTCAATGATGCCGATACCGGCGCGCCGCTGGCGCATATGTCAGCCAATTTGCTGTCGGCATACCGTACAGGCGCGGTGCCAGGCGTCGGTGCACGTCACCTGGCACGTAAGGATTCCCGAGTAATCGGTTTGCTAGGACCGGGCGTGATGGGAAAAACCGCGGTAGCGGCATTTATTGCTGTTTGCCCACACATCGACACCATCAAAGTGAAAGGGCGCGGCCAGCGCAGCCTCGATAACTTCATCACCTGGGTGCAGGAGACCTATCCACAAATTAAGCAGGTAGAGATTGTCGATTCGCTGGAAGCAGTAGTTCGCGGAAGTGACATTGTCACTTATTGCAGCTCAGGTGAAGTTGGTGATCCCTCCACTTATCCGCTGGTGAAACGTGAATGGGTGAAAGCTGGCGCATTCCTCGCCATGCCTGCGCTGTGCAATATCGATGAAGGCATGGAGCAGCCGGATGTGCGCAAAGTGCTGGATAACACCGGACTCTATCATGCATGGTTTGATGAAGTTCCCAAGCCTGCGCATCGCTGCGTGCCGATTATCGGTGTGCGCTTTATGGATATGGTCGCTGAAGGACAACTGCAGGCGGAGCAACTGGAGGATATTGGCAAAATTGTCGCCGGCGAGGCGCCTGGCCGCCAAAACGATAGCGAGATCATCATCATGTCTGTTGGTGGCATGCCGGTAGAAGATGTGGCCTGGGGCACGGTGCTGTATCGCAATGCACTGGAAAAAGGCATTGGCGTCAAACTCAACCTGTGGGAATCACCGGTTTTAAGCTAATCCACTGAATAACGGGGAAACATCATGACCAACATTATTAAAGTCACAACCGGTTCGAAATTTGAAGAGCAGGCGAGCTATTCGCGCATCGTGGCCGTGGATAACTGGATTTATGTTTCCAATACCGCCGGTCGTAACCCGCAGACCAAACAAATTCCTGAAGACCTGCGCGAGCAAACATTGCAGGTATTTGCCAATATCGAAGCGGCCTTAGCGGCAATTGATGCTTCACTGCAAGATGTGGTGTGTTCGCGCGTCTTTATTCAGAACCCGGATGATGTTCCAACCGTGATGGCGATCATTGGCGAAAAGTTCCGCGGTATTAACCCGGCGTCAACCGTGACCTGTCCTCCGCTGGGCTCGACCGTCTACAAAGTCGAACTGGAAGTCACAGCATACCGCGGCGCAGGTAAAGCCGAGGTTCAGGATATTACCGTGGCCCTGTAAGGGCGGGAGATACGCTATGGCACCTGTTATTACGCCCGTGGTCACCTCACCAATAATGCCGGACACCAGCACTGTGGTGATCATTGGCGGTGGCATTGTAGGGTTAACGGCCGCGCTGACGCTCGCGGAGCGCAACATTCCGGTGGTGGTGCTGGAAAAAGGGCGTATCGCGGGTGAGCAGTCATCACGCAATCTGGGCTGGATCCGTAAAACCAGCCGTGCGCTGGAGGATATCCCTCTGGCCCAGGCCGCTGACCGTTTATGGGCGCAGATGGCTACGCGTGTGGGAAGCGATGTGGGCTACCGTCAGGCCGGCATCATGTTTATTGCGCGCAATGAAAAGCAGATGGCAATGCATGAAAACTGGCTAAAGGGCGTGAACGCCGCTGGACTGGACACCCGACTGCTCAGCAATAGCGAGATTGCGATGCGCGTGCCCGGTGGCGCGGAAAAATGGGCGGGCGGTATTTTTACCGCCTCTGATGGACGTGCAGAACCCACGCTCGCAGCCAGCGCCATTGCTAAAGCAGCCATGGCAAAGGGCGCGATTATCATTGAGCACTGTGCTGTGCGTGGTTTAGCCACCAGCAACGGCAAGGTCAGTGGCGTGGTAACGGAGCGCGGTGAGATTCGTTGCGATCAGGTGTTACTCGCTGCCGGTGCCTGGTCACGTCGCTTCCTCGGCAATCTCGGCATTAATTTGCCAGCCTTGCCACTGATTTGCTCGGTCATGCGTACCAAACCGCTGCAAGGACCCGCCAACATCGCGGTGGGTGCGCCAGATTTTTCATTCCGTCAGCATCAGGATGGCGGTTTCATCATCACGCAACGCGGTGCGCTGGATGCCCCCTTGACGCTTGACCATTTATTAATTGGGACGCGCTATATGCCTCAATTACGCCATGCCCGCGACAACTTGCGAATTTCACTGGGCAAATATTTCCTCAAGGATCTGGCGATGGCACGTCGCTGGCGCAACGATCGACGCACACCTTTTGAGAAAGTCCGTACACTGGATCCGCTAGCTAATCCGGCATTGAACGGGGAAGCGATGCGAAATCTCATTGCCGCCTGGCCGGTGTTTAAACAAGCCGTCATGGCTGAGTCATGGGCGGGCGTCATTGATGTGACGCCAGATTCGAACCCGGTAATTGGTCCTGTGGCGTCAATGCCAGGATTGACGCTGGCCACTGGTTTTTCAGGCCACGGTTTTGGGACATCACCGGCTGCAGGGCAGTTAGCGGCCGATTTGGTGACTGGGCATCCACCACTCATCGATCCCATGCCTTATCGTTTTGAACGTCTGATTTCTTCCCATTAACTCAGGGGCGGCTGGTTAGTCGCCCGTAAGTTACATTTCATAGATCATTGCATCACGTATCGTGTTCATTAACTCGCCCGCATCTGTATTACCCTAATGTCTCTAATGACTTGTTAATACTTTATGTGGGCAATCGCATGGCTAACAAAACACTGTATGAAAAACTGATCGATCAGCATGTCGTACGTAAGTTAGACGATGAAGGGCATGTGTTGCTCTATATTGATCGGTCTATCCTGAATGAATACACCAGCCCGCAGGCATTCAGTGGCCTGCGTGAACATCAACGCCCTGTTCGCCATCCCGCCACCATCTTGCTCAACGTGGATCATGTGAATCCGACCAGACCGGAACGTGATGAAGCCATGACTGATGCCGGTGGACAGTTGCAAGTCGACTATTTCCGTCAGAACGCCGCCCATTTTGGTATCGAACTGTTTGATGTGATGGACCCACGCCAGGGAATTGAACATGTGGTCGCACATGAACAAGGATTGGTGATGCCCGGCATGGTGATTGCTGCCGGTGACAGCCACACCACCACCTACGGTGCATTTGGCGCACTGGGTTTCGGTATCGGTACGTCCGAAATTGAACACTTGCTGGCGACACAAACCCTGATTTATCGCCGATTAAAAACCATGCAAGTGAAGGTCGAAGGCGAGCTGCCTTATGGTTGTTCCGCCAAGGACATCATTCTGGCGCTGATTGAACGTATTGGTGCCTCAGGTGCGACCGGGTATGCCATCGAATTCTGCGGAGCAACCATTGATGCACTGAGCATGGAAGGTCGCATGACCCTGTGTAATATGGCCGTTGAAGCAGGCGCACGTGGAGCGATTATCGCGCCGGATGAAAAGGTGTTTGCCTATATTGAGGGCAAACCACAAATGCCAACTGGCGATCTGTGGCAGCAAGCAAAAAGTGAGTGGCTTACGCTGCGAAGCGATGAAGAGGCGAAATTTGACCGCGCGTTGACACTGGATTGCAGCAATCTCGAACCGAAAGTCACTTGGGGCATTAGCCCGGACCAAACCAGTGCAATCAGCGGGCGAGTACCGGATCCCGCACTGGAAAAAGATTTAATCAAACAGCAGGCGCTGAAAACTGCGCTGAAATATATGGGTCTGGAGCCCGGCACGCCGCTGGAAAGTATCGCCATTACCCATGCGTTTATCGGTTCCTGCACCAATGGCCGAATTGAAGACCTCCGTGCTGCCGCTGCGGTGATTGGTGAACGTAAAATTGCCCGCCACGTGCGCGGAATCATTGTGCCGGGTTCGACTCAAGTCCGTCAGCAAGCGGAAGCTGAAGGGTTAGCCCGCATCTTCATCGATGCCGGATTTGAGTGGCGGCAGTCAGGGTGCTCAATGTGCCTTGCAATGAATGAAGATGTCCTGACACCCGGCGACCGCTGTGCCTCTGGCACCAATCGCAACTTTCCCGGCCGACAAGGGGCGGGTGCTCGCACGCATTTGATGAGCCCAGCGATGGTGGCCGCAGCTGCATTAGCCGGCCATCTGGTCGATGTTCGCAGTTTGATGACAGTAGAGGGTTAAAATGGAAGCATTTCACAGTATCACCGGCAAAATCGCACCTTTACCCGCCGCCAATATCGACACAGATGTCATCATGCCCAAGCAATTCCTCAAGGGCATTGATCGCCAGGGGCTTGATCGGGGGGTATTCTTCGACCTGCGCTTCCTGGCTGACGGCTCACCAAATCCTGATTTCATCCTGAATCAACCCGGTTGGGAGCAGGCTGCATTTCTTCTGGTAGGTGCCAACTTTGGCTGTGGCTCCAGCCGTGAACACGCCGTGTGGGGACTGAATCAACTGGGGATTCGTGCCCTTATTGGCACGAGCTTTGCGGGTATCTTCGACGACAACTGCCAACGTAATGGTGTGCTGACACTGACACTCAGCGAAGAAGCGTATCAACAACTGAGCGAAGCAACTCTCGATGCCGCACATAATGAAATCACGATATCGCTGGAACATCAGACTCTCTGCTTCAATAATCAAACACTGCACTTTGAGGTCAGCGCGTTAAAACGCGAGATGTTGTTGGGTGGAGGCAGTGCAGTTGACTGGACATTGCAGTACGAGCCTGACATTGCGCAGTTCGAAAAACAGCATTTTGCCCAACGTCCGTGGCTGCAGCGGGTAAAAGGACAACAAGATGAGTGAAATCACGGATCGAGGCGCATCACCGTTTATCGAAGGTTTTGCTTTAAAGGATGTAAAACTCGCTAATGGTGTGACACTGCGTGTTGCCACAGGCGGCGAAGGCTCGCCGTTACTGATGTTGCATGGGCATCCACAAAACCATTTGGCATGGCGTAAAGTGGCACCGCAGTTGGCGAAAAAATACCAGGTCATACTGCCGGATTTACGCGGATACGGCGACAGTGACAAGCCGGCCAGCGATGAACAACATCTTACCTACGCGAAACGCAGCATGGCGGATGACATCAGCCTGCTGATCGATGCGTTGGGATTGGATCATGTGGCTTTCGTTGGGCACGATCGCGGCGCTCGGGTTGGACACCGCCTGGCGCTCGACCATCCTGAAAAGGTCACGTGTTGTACTTTTGTCGATATTGCACCCACAGCGACAATGTATGCGAAGACGGATAAAGCCTTTGCCACACGCTATTTCTGGTGGTTCTTTTTGATCCAACCGTATCCGCTGCCGGAGACCATGATCGGCCAGGATCCGGCATTTTTCCTGAGAAAACATATCGACGGACAGTTGAAAACACCGGGTGCCACATCAGAAGCGGTGTTTAACGATTATCTGCGCTGTTATCAGCAACCTGAGATGATTCATGCGGTGTGTGAAGACTATCGCGCTGCTGCGACCATCGATTTAGAACATGATGCGCAGGACAGCAAGAAACGTATTGCTTGCCCACTGCAGTTGCTTTGGGGCGAGAAGGGCACAGTGGGTCAATTATACGATGTCGTTTCGACCTGGCAGGATAAAGCCGTTGACGTGGAGGGTGCCGCACTGCCTTGTGGGCACTCCCCGCAGGAAGAGATCCCAGAGGTGTTTCTGGCGCAGCTACAAGGCTTCCTCGATTCTGTGCTATAACCCTCCGATGCCCGTTAACAGTGTGATGCCATGAAGCAAGAGCTTGCCGGAAAAAACGTCCAGAAACCCTTGCAGGGCTGGCCTGCTATCGAAGATCTCTATGTTTTCATCAGTGTGGCGCGCCACGACGGTTTTGGGCGCGCCGCAGTGGAACTTGGCCAGTCTCCTTCCTATATCAGTAAACGCATTGCGATTTTGGAGAAGCAGCTGGATACCCGACTGTTTTTCAGAACCAACCGGGTGATGCGACTGACACCTGAAGGTGAGAAGGCGTTGGAGGGGGCACAGAAGGTGCTTCAGGAAATGGATGCCTTTCTCAGCAATTTTCGGCAGTGGCGTGGGGAACTGACCGGCGATATGACAGTAGGCTGCTCGATGGGTTTTGGGCAGGATTATCTCTCTGACGCCATCTCCGCCTTTATCTCTCAGCACCCGTCATTAAATATCAAGCTGATCCTCAGCGACCGGGAAGTTGATTTAATGCAGTCGGGGACCGACGTGGATATTCAGGTTGGTGACGACCTCAATCACGCCTATATTGCACGCAAACTGGCCGCCAATCGGCGAATTCTCTGCGCATCTCCTGACTATTTATCCCAATCAGTGCCACTCAATTCATTGGATGATTTAATTCATCACAGCTGTCTTATCATTAATGAAAAGCACAGTACCTTTGGCAATTGGCCGCTGACTGACGGGGAACAAAAGATATTGTGTCGTCTGAATAGTCATTATTCATCGAACAGTGGCAAGGTTATTCTTAATTGGGCCTTAAAGTCGCACGGTATTGCTCTGCGCTCGGCATGGGATGTCGAACCCTATCTGGCGCGGGGGGAATTAGTGCATGTATTACCGCAGTGGTACCAGGAAGCGAATATCTGGGCGGTGTATACGCAACGGACGTCAGAATCGCCGCGCATAAAAGTCTTTATTGATTTTTTGGTGCAATACTTTGCAGAAAAAAGCCTGTCACGGGAGTGGCAGGCTTAATTTAGGTTTGGATACGTAGGTTAACATCAGCCGTATGCCACTTTGCTGTTAATGTGGTACAGCGTGGCAGTCGCTGCCATCACATGCTGACCATCATGGCCTGGTTCATGGGATTCAACATCCGTAATGTGATAACCAACAGCGCCAGCGGCTAGCGTCTTTTTCACTATCGCGTCCGTCAACTCTTCCATCGACGTGGCCCAGCTCACTGAAGTGAAGCCGACTGGGTGAATGGATGAGAGTTCGCGATGAGTGAGGTCAGCACGGACTAATACTGGTTTAACATTTTGCGGTGTGAAAATAGAAATCACGTCGTTAATAAGTTCTTTCATGGTCTTACTCCTCAAAATAACAACTGAGCCGATTTCGAAGCGACACGTTTTATTGTTGATGATTGATTTATTAAACCCGGCAGTTGCGCACGGCAGGTCATCGGCGCCGGTAGGCTTAATAAACACCTTTTGAGGTTATGCGTTTTAGCTTTAATTGCTAATTAGTTGTTAAGAAAAGTTCGGCCACAACTCTGATAAACTTTAGGGAATATTTTTTCATCTGCTTACATTTAGGGCGGACTATTTAATCAGTTGGGGCGCACTATGCGCCCCATTTTGTTAAAACTCGCGTTGTCCACCTAACTCGATCACTCGATTCGGTGGAATGTTGAATTGTTCATGTGCTCGTAACGCATTACGTTGGCAGAAGTGGAAGATACCACCTTTAACTCGCGCCAACCCTTTGCGCTTTTTCATCACCAGTGTGTCGTGTGAGGTAAAGAACGAGGCTTCATTGACGGTACAACCAAAGCCTTCTAACCCACATAAATGCAGCACTTCAGCCATTGAAGGAACCTCACGCCACCCATACGCCGCCGTAACTTGCCAGAATGACGGTGACAACTGCGTAATGGTAATACGTTGTTGGTTGTGCACGCGCGGGGTATCGGTGGTACGAATATTCAGCAACACCACGCGTTTGTGCAGCACGCGGTTATGTTTGAGGTTATGCAGCAGGGCTTGTGGAATCTCAAACTCTTTACGAGCGAGGAAAATCGCCGTTCCCGGCACGCGACTCGGCGGATTAGTTTCCAGTGATTTCACTAATGCCTGAAGGCTTTCAGGGTCGTTATTCAACTTCTTAATTAATCGATTACGCTCGGTGCTCCAGATCAGCATTAATCCCATCATGGTCAGCGCCATGACCACCGGTACCCATCCACCGGATAACAACTTCATCAAGTTGGCGGCGAACAGGGGGATATCAATGGTCAGCATACAGATGAGAAACACCAATGCCAGCGGTAGCGGCCATTTCCAGTTACGCAGCGCCACCACGCCAGCCAGACAAGCGGTGATCACCATGGTGCCGGTCACCACAATACCGTACGCCGAGGAGAGGGCTGAGGATTGGCGGAACGCCAGCACGATCACGGTGACTGCGACAAAAAGCAGCCAGTTAACCACCGGAATATAGATCTGCCCGGATTCGGTATGTGAGGTAAACACAATACGCATCGGGGGGAGGAAACCCTGGCGAATCGCCTGATGCGTCAAGGTATAAACACCAGAAATCACAGACTGTGCCGCGATAACGGTGGCGAGCGTTGAGAGTACGATGAGCGGGATCTGCCCCCAGCCAGGTGCAAGGTTAAAGAAAGGGTTATTGATGGCTTTAGCGTCGGCGATAACCAACGCGCCCTGTCCAAAATAGTTGAGCACTAACGCGGGCATCGCAATCACCAGCCAGGCCATACGAATTGGCGCTTTACCAAGGTGCCCCATGTCAGCATACAGTGCTTCGGCACCCGTCACTGCCAGCACCACCATACCGAGCGCGGCAAAGGAAAGCGCCTTATGCGTCAATAAAAACGTCAGTGCGTAGGAAGGGCTGAGTGCATGGAGCACAGTGGGATTGAGTGCGATCCCGCGAATCCCTAATAAGCCAATCGAAACAAACCAGATAAACATGACGGGGCCAAACACTTTACTGACTTTCTCCGTGCCATGTTTTTGGATCATAAAAAGCAGCGTCAGAATCACGACCGCCAGGGGAACGACAAACTTGTCCAGGTGCGGTGAAACGACTTCCATCCCTTCAATCGCGGATAACACGGATATCGCTGGTGTAATAATCCCGTCACCGTAAAAGAATGCCCCACCGGTGAGCCCCGCTAACACAATAATATGGCCGATTTTAGGGCTGACATTGCGGCGAGCCAATGACATCAGCGTCAAAATGCCGCCTTCGCCGTCGTGGTCGGCCCGCATGACAAAACAGACGTATTTCAATGTCACGATGAGTGTGAGCGCCCAAAAAATCAGCGATAAGAAGCCCATGACGGCGACGGTGGATAGAGAGCCATCGGGCAAGATTGAAAGACACTCTTTCAAGGTATACAGCGGGCTGGTACCGATATCACCAAACACGATCCCTGCGGCGGCCAGCATGCCAGCAGGCAGAGATTGTTTCTCGGTCTGACTCATAGATTTCCTGTTTCTTTTCAGCGTGGAGCAGCGATGGCTGTGTATGACGGCGAACATACCTTTTTCCCTGCCAGGTGAATAGCAGGTGGCGATTTTATGCACTGCATTTTTACGCCCGGCAGTGAAATTTTTACGACATTTTTATATCTCGGTTTACTTTTTGATCTCAGAATAGTCGATAAACCAGAAGCAAACTGACGACTGGCGATCATAAATTCACCACAGTTAAACGGTTACTAACCGGAACGTATTTTTCCCACCACCACCCAAACGCATTTATCCGCCATTTATCTTGCCTGATCTACATTCGACGCAATCCTTTTGATCAAAACTGACCTGTAGATCAACACTATGAATACGATTCTTGTTACTGGCGCGACTGGCTTCCTGGGCGGCGCGGTTACCGTGAATTTATTAAAGAAAAGAGAAAATAACCGTTTGCTTCTGTTAGTGCGCGGTGATTCACCGTCCGAAGGATTGACCCGGCTTCAAGGTAATTTGGCCAAGTTCGGTGTGGATGCCAGTTTGCTGAATACGTTAACTACAGAAAATATTTTAATCGGGGATTTGGCTGAGCCGGAACGATTCACGGACGATCCGCGACTGGATGCGGTGACACATGTGATGAACTGCGCCGCCGTCGCCTCATTTGGTACCAACCCTTATATTTGGAAAGTGAACGTCGAAGGGACGTTCCAGTTTGCCCGCCGTATGAGCCAGGTGAGTGGTTTGAAGCGATTCATTCACGTAGGAACCGCCATGTCCTGCGCCCCAGAAGCCAATACCCTGGTGACCGAAAGCGAATTGAATACGCTGCGCGATCAGCACATTGTGGAATACACCTGGAGTAAAGCCACGGTGGAAAAAATGATGACCGAATCGCTGCCGAATCTGCCACTGGTCATTGCTCGGCCTTCTATCGTGGTTGGCCATTCCGATCATGGCTGCACCCCATCGCCGAGTATTTTCTGGGTGTTCCGCATGGCCCTCACGCTGGGTAAGTTCATGTGTGAACTTGAGGACCGCATTGATGTGGTGCCAGTGGATTACTGCGCAGATGCATTGGAATTACTGCTGACCGCCGAGAACGTCGATAAAAGTATTATTCATATTTCTGCTGGCCTCAACAGCAGTGTGACCTTCGCCGAAATTGATAAAGCGATGGCAAAGGCCTCAGGTCAAATTCCGGTCGCAGAGACGTATCAAAAGGTCAACTACCGTGAGTTAGCTGAAAGTAAGAAAAGCTTCTCGTCTCTGTTTGGCCCCTGCAACGAGCGTATTGTGTTGAGAGCGATGAATCTCTATGGCCACTTCTCAAAGCTCAATGTGGTTTTCAGCAATGATAAATTGCTGGAGTTGGGCATGCCGCCATCGTCAAAATTCACTGATTATCTACATCGCTGCGTCACTTCGACGAAAGATGCAACCATTGCGGAATTAATGGAAGTGGATTTTAAATAACCTCAACGCGAAATGCTGATATGACATGATGATTGTCAGTTGAGCTATCTGTTGCTAAACCTTTCAAGCCGAGCCTTTATAGGGGTGTCCTGTAGGACGCCCCTATAATAGGCTATTACCAGCCTTTAATAATATCGCCTTTATAAATCTCGTTAGCTTTATCCAGCACTTGCTGTGACTGGAAGGCTTCTTTCAATTTCTGCACGTTGGCGCTGTCTTTGTTGTCTTCACGCGCCACAATGGCATTCACGTATGGCGAGGCTTTGCCTTCCATAAACATGCCGTCACGCGAGGCAGAAAGATTCACCAGCGCAGCAAAGTTGTTATTGATGATCGAGATATAAACCTGCGGATCGTCAAGCGTACGTGCCAACTGCGGGGTATCGACTTCTACGATTTTCAGCTTCTTAGGATTGTCTGTGATATCCAGTGTCGTCGGCAGCAGACCCGCTTCCGGCTTCACTTTGATCAGACCTTGTGCTTGTAGCAATAGCAGACTGCGGCCCAGCGTGGTCGCTTCGTTAGAAATAGTGACAGTGGCGCCTTCAGGCAACTCGGCCAGAGTTTTAATCTTGCGCGAGTATCCTGCAATCGGGAACACGAAGGTGTTGGTAACGACAGCAAATTTATAGCCGCGCTCTTTTGACTGCATTTCCAGGTAAGGCAGGCTCTGGAAGGCGTTGACATCAACATCTTTATTGCGCAGCGCCTCGTTTGGCTGCACGTAATCGTTAAATGCAACGACATCGACATCCAGATGATACTTATCATGCGCTACCTGCTTCACGGTCTGCCAGATCGCCTTATCAGGTCCGGTATTAATCGCAACTTTGATGGCATTATCTTTTTGGTTATCGCATGCGCTGAGCAGGGAAACGGCGGCAGCGAGCAGGGTGGAAAGCACAATTTTTTTCATGACACAGGTCCCTTAGAAACGTAGGGGAAGGACTATAATATACGTCTGGACGTCTGTACATCCGCTGGGAGCGCGTTCGCTTGAATTTCATGCAGCTCAAAAAATCGCTCAATCATACTTTTTAGTCATTAATCCCCGTGACTGACATTGTGCTTTGCTGATATATCCAACAGGAAATAATTTAGAAAAACAGAAGATTTCAGGCTCGGAGTTGCGAACTGAGGCTTGTTATCTACTTGAGATCGATCTCATTTATCAGAATTTTTGCGGCTTGGCGGGGTGGAAAATGTCGAATGTCATTAGAATTTTCGCAGAACGTAATATTAATATAACTGCATTGTGCGTCCTGATACTTACAAGATAATCTGTTGAAGCAGATTATCTTGTTATAGATCGGGAGAAGATGATGGAGTCTGTTAAAGCGTTGAATATGGAGCAGTTGAACAAGTTTCTCAGTAGCGGTAAGCACTCTTCAGTTATTATTGGCTTCAATCTCACCAGCGATGCGTTTTTCAACATGGCAGCCTATTGGCGCGATCGCGGTGTCACGATTGAAAAACGCGATGCCTATTTTGTCGCCACCACTGATAATTCATTAACCACTTCCTGAAACAGATTTTTCGACAAATCAAAGCGCGAGTTTAATAAAGGCACGTAAATCGTTTATCGCCTGTTCCCGCGCTTCAGTTTGTTGCACCACAATCAGTAAATCCGCATAGCCATTTAACATCGCGCTGAGTTGACGTGCCACCTGCTGGGCGTTTGCTTCACGAAATGCACCTGCACGGATGCCATCCTCTATGATTCCCGCCATCAATGCTTGCCAATGTTGTGTCAATTGCGTGGCCAATTGCGCATACGCCGGTTCAGTTGTCGCTTTACGCCAAAGAGAACTATACAGCTGCCACACCGCATCCGGTTCCTGCGGTAAATAGCTACTGATAAACGCTTCCAGGCGTTCAGTGAAGGGCAGTTGTTCAATATCCCGGGTAAATACCTGCAAATCACGCTGCGCAAATCGGCCACAGGCTTCCAGGCACAATGTCGCCCAGTCGGGATAATAGTGATAGATGTGGCTGCGTGACAGGCCGAGTTGCGTCGTTAACTCGCGCGTTTTCACATTCTCCAATCCCTTTTCAATAAACAGTGCGACCGCTGTGTCCAGGATCTTTTCACGCAACTCTGCTGTTGTCTCTTTCATCACCACCACCGTTGACTTTGAGCGATCGCTCAAATACAATTTTACCACTTTTGAGCAATCGCTCAAAAGCTCAATTTGAACCTAATCTTATGCAAATCATACCTGAAAACCTCGAAAACGTGGCGTCACACAGCGCCCTCAATACCCTGAAAGTGTTGGCAAAACGAAACAAGAAAAAACTACTTCTGACGCTCATGCTGGTCATCGCTGAAAATGTGGTTTATCTGCTTTATCCACTGCTGGCGGGGTTCGCGATTAACGCCATCATGCACGGCCACGCACTACATGGTCTTTTCTATGCCGGTTTGGTATTGGTGATGTGGATGATTGGTGCCGCACGTCGCACCATGGATACGCGCACTTTTGCGCGGATCTACGCAAGTCTTGCAGTGCCTGTGATCCTTGCGCAGCGCGAAGAGGCGCATAGCCATTCTGCCATTGCTGCCAGGGTGACACTGTCACGACAATTCGTTGATTTTTTCGAAACACACCTGCCTATGCTGATCACCTCTACCGCATCCATGTGTGGTGCAGTGGTGATGTTGTTGACCATCGAACCCTGGGCGGGCTTAGTTTGCCTGACAATCTTGGTGTTGTTCGCTAGCTTTCTGCCACATTACACGCGCACCAATGAAGCGTTAATTGCGCGTATGAACGACCGGCTTGAACGGGAAGTGGGCTTTGTTAGCAGTGCTGGAGAACAGAAACTGCATCGGCATTATCATTTCCTGGCACGGGTGCGCATCCGTCTGTCCGATCGTGAAGCGATGAGTTACTTATCGATTGGTGTTGCCTCAGCACTGCTGTTTGGCATCACGATTACGGTGATGGCGTTAAAAGGCGGAATGAGCGCAGGGCACATTTATTCCGTGATGACCTATTTATGGATGTTTGCCATGAGTCTTGATGATGGCCCGGCATTGCTTGAAAAGTATTCACAGCTCAAAGAGATTGGTAAACGCGTCAATACCGGATTAGCGAAATAAACTTCATCGCAGGCAGTCGAGATAACGCGCCGCTGCCTGCCTGACAATCTGCTGAGCATCCTGGGTAATTTCTCGTCCGGCAAAAGCACCATAGATTTGCGAGAAACTCACCTTATCGAGTCTGTGAACCAGTGTGCTCAGGGTAGAGGCTGAGAGCGGTAACATATTGGGATAACTCCACATAAAGGAAACCGTATTGGCGCCTGGTGCCACCTGCACAATATCGCCACTCAGCAATATGCCACCACGCTCTGCCCAGTGAAGTACCGACCCGCCTGCGAAATGCCCACCCAGCCGCAACAGTTTAACCTCCGGTATGATATCCAGTTCGTCGCCTTGCCAGCACTGAATAGACGGGCTTTGACGCATAATCCATTGCCGATCATCCGCATGCAAATATACCGGCGCATCAAACGTCGCTGCCCAATCCTGCATCGTACTGTAATAGTGAGGATGTGAAATCGCGATAGCATCAATACCGCCTAAAGCCTGAATCAAGGTTTCTGTTGCTGAGTCTAAATTGGCAATACAATCCCACAGAATATTGCCATGCGCGGTTTGTAATAAAAATGCACGCTGATTGATGGCAAAAGCAGGTACGGTTTGTAAGCTGAATAATCCTGGCTGATGTTGCTGCCATTTATTTTGGTGGGTAGCGCACAAATCAGAGAGTGCCAGCCAATGCTGCCCACTCACCGGCACAAATTGGCGCTCGTCTTCGCAAATCTTACAATGCCTGATGCTCGCATCATCTTCGTAGGAAGTGCTACAAGCGGTGCAAAGTTTAATCATCTCAACGCTCCATCATGCGGTTTGTATTAATTTTAGCCTGGCGTGATACGTGCTAATGTGTGAAACCACCACAAAAACCGATGACAGCAGGCTGCGTCGCTTTGGCATCACATTTCTGGCGATCAATTTGTATACCCGTTATTTCGAATATTTCTGGGATGGTTTACACAAGGTTGTTTTCTTCCTGGTGCTTGCAGCCTCACTCGCACTGATAGGCCGTTATGCAGAGAAAATCTGGCATCTCGGAGAGCGTGAGATGAGTGAATAATCAGATAACCAATGCTGAATAGGTTATTTCTTCCTTAAAAGGGTCACCGCCATAATTTGTGGATGCTGATCGATAAAGGAAGAATAGTCATGCCGTCCGTTAACATCTCACACCTTTCATTTCTTACACCAGGCAACTATGCGGATGATGCGCCACAGCAGGGGCTGGAAGAGACCTTACAATTAATCGTTTTGGGTGAACAACTCGGCTATAACGGCGCTTGGGTGCGTCAACGTCACCTGGAACATGGCGTCTCTTCCGCCAGCGTATTTTTAGCTGCCGCCACGCAGCGGACGCGAACGATTGAGTTAGGCAGTGCCGTGATCCAAATGGGCTATGAAAGCCCACTTCGTCTGGCGGAAGACCTTATGACCGTGGAGGTATTATCCGCTGGCAGACTGAATGTCGGGCTGAGTGCAGGTACCCCCAATCACGTTGAGCTGATTGGCGATGAGGTGTTTCACGGTGACTGGCAGCAGCAGGACTTCAGCTATGAACGCCTTAAACGATTACAACTTAACATCCGTGGACGTTACTTTGGCGATGATGAGACGGTTATCCTTTCACCCGGTAATCGCCAGCGGCCCAGAGTGCAGCCCGCCGCACCCCAACTCGCGCAACGCCTGTGGTATGGCGGCAACTCACATCGTTCTATTCAATGGGCCGCTGAAAACCAGTTCAATTTGCTGATCGGAAATCTCACATCAGCAGAAGTCAGCCTCGATTATCATGAGGCTCAACTGGCCTTAATTCGTACCTTTAGACAATATTGGGCAGCGGACGCATCCATCGACCGCGCATTGCAGCTGGCCGCGTTATCATCCCTAACGAGAGTGCCAGCCCATCCACCATCAAGCGCTATCAGGATTTTGCTGCCAGCCGCTATCAGCGCACACTGGAGCCACAGGGGCCGAAGCGCACTCTTTTCTCGCAGGATATTGTGGGCAGCAGTGAGGAAATTGTCGCGCAGTTAATTAACAATCCGATTCTGCGCGAAGTGGACGAGTTCCGCGTGGAGTTGCCCTATGCGTTCAGCCACGCCGAATATCAACAGATTATCAGTGACTTTATCGTGGGCGTGGCACCCGCATTAGGCTGGAAAAGAGCAGGGCAAATCAGGCCTGTTTCGGCTGTAACTGATAAATCCACGCGATGATTTTTGCTCCTTCAGGGGTGGTGACTTCAACATCCACACGATCATAGCCATCTTCAAACTCATCCAGCATTGGCCAATGCGCAGTCAGATACTCTGAGAAGAAGAGTGAGCCCTTAACATGACCCGCATTGTTGTCCAGCACAATGCCGGGAAAATCCGCTGCCGCACCCCAGCCGCGTTCATAGAAGATGCCGTTGACCGTCCCGGGCTGCCACTCTCCACCGATATTTTCCAGAATATGCGCATTTGAATGACCCGGTTGTAAGGTGCCGTATACAAATAAAGGTTTCATTTTCCCTCATAAAATCAAACAAAAGAGTGACTCTAGCGATCATGAAATGAAAAGTCATCTGAAGGTTGAATTTCTTGACCAGACCGCCCGTTATGCCATATAGGGTTCACCAAAAAACGGTATTGTGGGGCATCGCATCCGGCCAGGTAAAAGATCAATGTTGAATTGTTCAAGCATCTCCCGCAGCGCCATCAAGGGCTATCCGCAATCCGCGCAGTTTGATGGCAAGCGTTTCACCAATGTTGCGCCACGTCAGCCCTTGAAGTTCGGTGAATATTTAAAGATGTTCTGGGATTTGGCGTTCAATAAACCGAAAGAAACCGTACCGCAGCAGCCATTACCTGTGCAGCCGATCACGGCCGAGACACTTACTGCGTCAGCTGACAACAGTGTGTTTCGTCTGGGGCACTCATCATTACTGCTCAAATTGAAAGGCAAATATTGGCTTACTGACCCGGTATTTAACTCGCGGGCGTCTCCCTTTCAGTGGCTCGGACCAAAGCGTTTTCAGGCTGCACCCATCGAGCTGAGCGATTTACCGCCTATTGAGGGCATTATTTTATCCCATGATCATTATGACCATCTGGATTACCAGACCATCATGCAGTTGAAAGATCGTGTGCGCTATTTCCTCGCACCGCTAGGCGTCGGCGATTTACTGGCCAAGTGGGGCGTTGCTGAAGACAAGATTACGCAATTGGATTGGTGGCAATCTACCGATGTGGGTGAAATTCATTTTGTCGCCACGCCGTCGCAGCACTTCTCTGGTCGTGGTTTGTTTGACGGCAATAAACGTTTGTGGTGTTCATGGAGCATCATCACCGATGAGTTTCGTTTATTTTTTGGTGGTGACTCCGGCTATTTTCCGGGCTTTAAAGAAATCGGCAATAAATACGGTCCATTTGATGTTGCCTGCCTTGAAAATGGGGCTTATGACAGCCGGTGGGCGGATATTCATATGTTGCCAACGGATACCATCCGGGCGTTTCAGGATTTAAAGGGCAAATGGTTAATGCCCATTCATAACGCAGCTTTCGATCTGGCTTTCCATCACTGGGATGATCCCTTCAGGCAAATAGCCGCACTGGCGCGTGATCAAAAAATTAAATTGTCACTGCCAGTGATTGGGCAAGCGGTGAATATCCTGGCGCCGCAGGAAGAGGCCGTTTGGTGGTAATCTGAGCAGGCTGGCTGCTATCTGCTGGAAAATAGCAGCCATGCTCGTTCAGCATCCGAAATAAACATGATTACTCAGCGGTGAGTTCATCATAAAGATTGCGCAATCGTGTACGCAGGGAAAGCACCGCTTTGTGTTTGCGTGATAACAGTGCCTGGACACTGATGCCGCTCTCTTCAGACAGCTCGTTGTAGCTGTAACCCAGCAACTCCGTTTTTTCGAACACCTCGCGCTGAGCAGGGGGCAGTTCCGCTAAGGCTTCCTCCAGCTCTTCCCATAACAGCGCTTTGAGATACTCATCTTCCGGCGTTTCCGGCACGCCAAATAGCGTTTCAGCTAGCTCATCTTCGGGAACATCCGCCTCCTCATCGCCGTTCAACAGATCGGCTAGCGGCAGTTCACGCTTCTTTCGCGCCCGGTCGGTCATTTCATTGCGTGCCGCACGGAATAACCAGGCCGCGACATTTTCCACCGGTTGCTCGACCTGCATGAGCTTGTAGGTCACTTCCTGCAGGATATCGTCAGCATCTTCACGTACCGAAGTGCGGCCGCGGATAAATGCGCTCAATTTTGCCCGACAGGCGTTCAACGCGGACATCAGCAGAGAATCCTGCGCCATGGCGTTTACTCTGCATCTGGCGATTTAGCGGGAGCCTCGTCGGAGGGTGAGCGCGCATCATCGTGGCGGCCATGCCAGTCACAGCGATCGCGACGTCCACGGTGCGAACGTTCACGGCGATGTTGCATAAACTCTTCGCGCTGCTCTGGGGTCATCTGCATCCAGCGTTCGTGCATACGACGACGCGCCATACCGAACATGCCGGGGCGGAAACCTAAGCCACCAAACAGAATGCGGCACAATACCAGCAGCCCAATCGCCTGCCAGAACCCAATCGCCTTCACGCCGATGATGGCAGGCAGCACGGCATTCCACAGCGACATCACCAGCAGCCCAAGTGCCGCGATAATCACCACGCCGAGCAACAGCGGTTTCATCATGCGATGACCACCAAAAGAGTGACCACGGTGATGTTGTCTGCGCATATCAAAATCTCTCATTGTTGTTATTCCTCATTACAGTAGCCGATATTGGCCCGTACTGAGGTAGACGAATGAGCGATGTGAATATTGCAAAAAAAGTGAAAATATTTTCCGAGCTTATAAATTTAGCGGTGATTCGGTGCCGCTCAACAGATCCGATTCACCGCCGCACTAAATCGTTTTCTCCTGCGATGAAACGGAGCCATCCAACGATGGCTGCTGCCCATAGTGTCAGGGTTAAACCATCAACTGACGTATAAACGTTAAATCAGCTTGCTGCGCTAATTCCTTTAGGCGCTGATAAAGCGATTCTGCCTGGGGTAGCGCTGCACAACAATCTAAGAATTTTGTCTGCCGATCGTCGGTGCTGAAAGGTTCGTCTAGCGCACCTCGCGCCCGCAATCTGGCGTGGACAATTTCCTGACCATCCCTGAAACGCAAGGTGAGGATATGCGGCAGGTTTCTGTCTTCAGCCTCCTGATCCGCTGTCCATGGCGCGAGGGTAATCATCGCCAACTGTTGTGCATCCGCCTGGTGTTTTACGCTGGCGGCGGTAAAGTCCTGCACGCTCAACGTGCCATTCCTGAGCATCATGGCAACGCAATATTGCATCGAGAAGCGCGCTTGCATTTCATCCTGCGGCTGGTGGTAGGCAAGATTGCGCCAGTTCGCGATCCCCACCTGGCAGTGCACGCTTTCGATGTCGTCAATCTTCAACACACGCTTTTGCTGGATATCGGCAATCGCATCGAGAATGCGGTGGGTTGAGCCGCAGCACGGATATTTTTTCGGCATCACACCGATTTGCTCAATGACATGCGGCTCAGCGCCGGGCAGAGAAGGTTGGCTTAACTGACCGGCATAGAGTTCCGCAAAGCCCTGAGCGCACTCAATGATGTCGAGACGACCTTGCATGCCGGTTTGCGCCAGCGTAGCGGCTTCAACGGCATTGCGCGCCGCCATCCCGGCATGAAAAGGTTTCACTGGCGTACCAAACTGGCCTTTTACGCCACTGGCCAGACTCACTGCGATACTCAGCGTACGGGCAATCCCTGCTGCATCCAGGCCGAGCAGGGCAGCAACGCCGGCCGCGCTGCCAATGCAGCCAACGGTGGAAGTGCCATGCCAGCCGGCAGTGTAATGCTGGTAGCAGATAGCTTCGCCAATAAAGGCTTGTGCCTGCAGACCAATTAAATAAGCGCGTATCAAAGATGTGCCGTCGCTGTTTTGCGCCACGGCCAGCAGTGCCGGCACCAGTACGGCCGAGGCGTGACTCATGCCCGGTGCAAAGTTGTCGTCAAAGTCGATAGCGTGAGCGGCCGTGGCGTTGAACAGTGCATCAAGCGCCTGGCTGCGGGGCAACTGTGGCCATGCCTGCTGCACCGCCTGGGTAGAAAAGTCGCTACGGCCAGCCACCATGCAACCCAACGTATCGGTGATGGCGTCAATCGCCAGTTCACGAGCACGAAGAGAAAAGGGCGGTGGAGTGGCACACCACTGTGCCAGAGATTCGATAAGCGTCATGATGATGTCTCCCTGTCCAATACGGTAAATAGCGTGCGTAACATGGCAAAGCCTCATGGTTTTAAGTTGAGCACAGGTTCACGCCTCACTCGCCGCCAGAAACTCGCGGGTATAGATTTCCCGTGCTCCCCCCTGACGCACGCTGTCCGCACTGAGCTCTTCCAGCAACTTGCCATGATGCATGATGCCGATGCGGCGGCACAGGTGTGTTACGACCGCCAAATCATGCGTCACCATTAAATAAGTGAGGCTGCGCTGCCGTTGCATGCTGCTGAGTAAATTGAGGATTTCCGCCTGAACTGAGACGTCCAGCGCTGAGGTTGGCTCATCCAGTAACAGCACGGAAGGTTCCAGGATGAGGGCCCGCGCGATGGCCACACGCTGACGTTGACCACCAGAAAGTTGATGGGGATAACGATAACGGAAGGCATCGGACAGTCCGACCGCGTGCAGCACATCGCTGATGCGTGCTTCATGGTGATCCATGGCATGCAGCTTCAGCGGTTCACGCAGACTGGCCCACACCATTTTTCGCGGATGGAGCGAGGCGTAAGGGTCCTGAAACACCATTTGCACCTGGCGATAAAAGGCTTTATCTCGCTGCGGTTGCTGTTCACGATTATTGAACAGGATATGGCCCTGATAATCGTGATTCAGACCAGCCAGCGCGCGCAAAATAGTGGATTTTCCACACCCCGATTCACCAATCAGACCATAACACTCTCCTTGTGCCAGCGTCAGGCTTACGTTATCAACCACCTGCCGCCGATGCGCTCCCTGACCGAATGCAATACTGACATCCACCATTTCGATGCTGCGTTGTGCGGTTGGAATGGGATTCATAATGCGACTCCATCACGAAAATAGGGGCCGGTGAGCCAACTGGCATCTCGGGTCGGCACACGCAGCGTATCAAGGGGATGATGCAGACGTGGCTGACTGGCAAGTAATGCCTGCGTGTAAGGATGCTGTGCCTGTTCCAGACGATCGGCACGAATCTCTTCGACGATGCGCCCGGCGTACATCACCAGTACGCGATCGCAGAAACGAGAGACCAGATTAAGGTCGTGACTGATAAACAGCAGGCCGGTCTGACGGCGTGCCAACTGTTCATTCAGGATGCTCAGTACCTGCTGGCGCACCGTCACGTCCAGTGCAGAGGTAGGTTCGTCGGCGATGATCAAATCCGGCTCGGGGATCAGCATCATAGCGATCATCACGCGCTGGCCCATACCCCCAGAAATCTCATGCGGATAGAGTCGTGCGACTTTCGCCACTTCGCGAATATGCACCGATTCCAGCATCGCTAATGCGCGCGCATTGGCTTCATTTTTGTTGACCCGGCGATGCAGTCTGAAGGCTTCCGCCACCTGATCGCCAATGCGCATCAGCGGATTAAGCGAGAAGCGGGGATCCTGCAGGATCATCGAAATACGATTTCCGCGAATCTGGCGCATTTGCTTTTCACTGCTGTTGAGCAGATCGATATCACCGAACTGCATCTGATCGGCGGTGACGTGACCGATTTTGGGCGTCAGCTGCAGTAACGCACGGCAGGTCTGTGATTTTCCCGAACCGGATTCACCGACAATCGCGACTTTCTCACGTCCGACATGGAAAGAGACGTCACGTACCGCGCGGTGCTCCCCGTGCGCGCTGCGAAACACGATATTAAGGTTTTTCACCTGTAGCAGATTATTCATGGCGGATATCCATTACGTCGCGCAGGCCATCACCCAGCAGGTTAAAGGCGAGACTGGTGAACAATATTGCTAATCCAGGAATGGCAGCGATCCAGCCATTGTTCAGCATGAACTCGCGGCCGGAAGCCAGCATTGCACCCCATTCCGGACTGGGAGCTTGCGCGCCAAGACCCAGGAAACCCAGTCCAGCGGCGGTAAGGATAATCGCCGCCATGTTAAGGGTGACGCGCACGACGACAGAAGGCAGGCACATGGGGATGATATGTCGCACGATGATGTGCCAGGCGGATGCCCCTTGTAAGCGCACCGCTGCGATGTAATCCATCTTACGGATTGCCAGAGTTTCGGCGCGTGCAAGGCGGGCAATCGGCGGCCAGGCGGAGAGAGAAATCGCGATGATCGCATTCTCGATGCCTGGCCCCAATGCCGCGACAAACGCCAGCGCCAGAATCAAACTGGGGAAGGCCAGGAAGATGTCTACCAGACGCATGAGCACCGTATCGACCCAACCGCCGAGATAACCCGCGCTGGTCCCGACCAGTAAGCCAATGGGTGTGATAATCAACGCGGTTAAGCCCGCGATATACAGCGTGATTCGCGCGCCATACAGCAGACGGCTGTAAATATCTCGACCCAATTCGTCGGTGCCCAGCCAGTGCTCAGCAGAAAACGGTTGCAGGCGGAAGGCAAGGTTTTGGGCATAGATATCGTGAGTGGCTAACCAGGGCGCGAACACCGCCGCGCCAGCAATCATCAACAGTACCAGCAGACCAAAGAGTGCCGAGTGGTTAGCGCAGAAGCGTCGCCACTGAATCCATAACAGCTGCATGTGTGCCTGAAACGGTGACTGTGGCGCAGGATCGCGCAGCCAGGCGCGTAAGTTACGCGAAGGTTTAACGCGCATCGATTTGTTGACGGAATCGGTCATGCTTCCTCCTGACGCGTACGCGGATCGAAAAGACGATAAAGCAGATCGCATAGCAGATTGATTGCGACAAAAATGGCGCCGATCAGCAATGTGCAACCGACGACCGCATTCATATCGCCCGCCAGCAGTGCGTTGGTCAGGTAGCGGCCAAAGCCAGGCCAGGCAAATACGGTTTCGGTGAGTACTGCGCCTTCCAGCAGCCAGGCCCAGGAAAGGGCCACTACCGTCAGCGTGGGCACAGCGATATTACGGAATGCATGCACCCAAACACATCGCGCCCACGACAAACCTTTCACGCGAGCGGTAATGATGTACTCCTGCGACAGTTGTTCCAGCATGAAGCTACGCGTCATACGGCTGATGTAAGCCAGTGCGCTTAAGCCAAGAATCGATGCGGGCAAAATGATGTGACCAAACACGTTGCGGAACATTTCCCAGTTTCCGCTCAGTGCGCTGTCGATCAGCCAGAATCCCGTCACCGGATGTAAATCGAACTCGTAGATAAAATCGATGCGTCCTGGTCCGCCAATCCAGCCGAGCGTGGCGTAAAACAGCAGCAATCCCATCAGCCCAAGCCAGAAGTGCGGGGTGGAATAGCTGAGTAGCCCCACGAAGCGGATCAGATGATCGAACCAGGTGTTGCGGTACATTGCCGCCAGCACGCCAGCGGGAATACCGAAACCAACGCCAATAATGGCCGCCACGGTTGCCAGTTCCAGCGTAGCGGGGAAGACGCGCGCGATATCCTGCGCCACCGGATGGCTGGTGGTCAAAGCGATACCAAAATCGAGGTGCAGCAGTTGCCAGACGTAGTCGGCAAATTGGTGCCACAACGGTTGATCCAGCCCCAACTGATGAAACATCTTGTCGTAGGCTTCCTGACTGGCGTTATCCCCGATGATCGCGACCACTGGGTCGATAGGCAGTAAGCGACCAATAAAGAAGGTCAGGGCCACCAACCCCAGTAGCGTGCAAACAATCGAAATGAGCCCACGAGCAAGGCGTCTTATCAGACGCCAGCCAGCGGAAGGGGTGTTGTGTGCAACGGGCATCATGACCTGTGACATCTGCCACCTCCGTTATTTACTTGCGGCACCGTACCAAACGCGAAAACCGTTCCAGGTCCAGTTTTTCACCGTTGGGTTTATTCCTGCGGTGTTGTACATCTGGAACATGATCGCCATAGGCCCTTTTTGCATCTGCTCTTTCTGCAGATCGCCATACAGTGCAGCGCGTTTGGTGTCATCCGGTTCTAACAGCGCGGTTTCCACTTTCTGATTCATCTGCGGATCGTAATAAGCGGCACGCCAGCTTGGATATTGCGTGGCACGCGCTTCTTTACGATTGTCAGGGTTATAAACCAGACGCGAGGCATTACCGTAGGCATCGGGCACAGAGGTTTGCCACGCCATCATGGCACTCTGGAATTCACGGCCGCGTACCCGACTGAACAACTGAGCGTTAGCCATGCGTTCCAGATTGAGTTTCACGCCGATTTTGGCGGCATTCTGCTGTACGCTTTGCGCGATTGGCGCCGAATGCGGCAGGGTGCCAAACAACACCGCCGTGCTAAAACCATTGGGATAACCGGCTTCCGTCAGCAACTGTTTGGCTTTATCCAGGTCGAGGTGGAAAGGCTGACCTTGTTTGGCATCCAGCGCACCAAACGCCCCTTGTTGAACGAAACTGGCGCGCGGCACGCCGAGATAAGGCATCACGCTCTTCGCTAACCCGTCGTAATCGATCAGATATCGCATGGCGAGACGTACTTTTTCGTTCTTGAAAATGGGGTCTTCATTATTGAAGGTCCAGAAAAACAGCTGTGGCTTCAGGACTTTTTCCACTTTCACTTTGCCGCCCTGATCGAGCGTTTTCAGATCGTCAGCTGAGAGATCGCGAGCGATATCCACATCGCCCTGCGTCACCAGCAGACGCTGAGTGCCGGTTTCAGCCACATGACGAATCAGAATGCGCTTCAGCACCGGCGCTTTTCCCCAGTAGTTCGGGGTGGCCTGTAGCACCACACCTTCACCGGCATTCCAGCGCACCAGTTGATAAGGCCCAACACAGGCGGTATGAGTAGAAAGGTATTTGTGTCCCAGATCGCCATCCACTGCCTGTTTTTCAACTTCTTTGCGGTTAAGCAGGGAAGAGACATTGTTGGCGGCAATCGCCTGGAGCACCAGATTGGTGGGGTAAGCTTTATCGAAACGCATCACCAGCGTTTTGTCATCGGGCGCGCTAATGCGTGAGTCGACATTATCTTTATCAAAGCCATACTCCTTGATAGCAGCCGCATTGCCGTAGCCCAGTTTCACTACGCGCTGCATCGACCACGCCAGGTCGCTGGCCGTTGCGGCTGAGCCATCGGCAAATTTCAGGTTGTCCTGAAGATGAAAGGTGATGGTCTTGCGATCGGCAGAGACATCCCAACTTTTGGCCAATGCAGGATCGAGTTGCGTTTCATCACTGACACGAAAATCAACCAGCGTGTCACAGGTGTTTGAATAGATTTCACTGGTGACCACTTCACCAATCTGCGCCGGATCCCAGGTGCTGATGGCATCAATGTTCCACGCCATCACTAAAGAATCGGCGGGCGTTGCGGCCTGTGCTGAAGCGCAGCAGGTCGCTGCCAGCGTCAATGCGGCAGTTAACATCTTGTTTTTCATCTATCTCTCCTGAGGCGTTACAGAGTTTCCGGGCGAGGCTGAATCGGTGGTTTCACCTCAGCTGGAATAGGGCAGTGATAGGGTTTTTCACTGACCTGCTCGAAATGGGCTTTCTTCATTTGCGCCATCAGTATTTTGTCGGTCAGCACGTCGACCGCCGTCGCGGCCATGACTTTAGCGACATGCCCCAACGCTTTGTGTGCGGCTGGCATTTTGCCTTGCGCGGTCAGTTGCCATGAGTGACCAGGGGTTCCAATGGCCATGGTGGGTACGTGCGCCTGCACGGTCGGGATCACCCAACTGACATCACCGACATCGGTGGAGCCAATCATGACCTCTCCGTGGGTATCGAGCGGAATGATGTAATCGCTAAGGGGTTTAGGATCGGCGGGTTTCACACCGGTTTTGCGGTAGCAGTTATCAATTTCTTCCGCTGTTAGCGTGGCCTGAATTTCAGCTGCAAAGGCGAGGTCGGCTTGATCAAATGGCACCGGACCCAGCGCTTCCAGATTTCGCTGCATCGCTTCTTCTAACGGACGATTGCCAAGCAGGTTGGATACCGCGCTCATGATGCTGATATCCACTTCGGTATCGGTCATGATGGCGGCACCCTGTGCCACGCGCTTGACCCGCTCATTCAGTTCAAACATCGCATGGACATCGCGCGAGCGAATGGCGTAGCGCACCGTAGATTTTGCCTGTACCACATTGGGAGCCACACCACCGGCATCGAGGAAGGCGTAATGGATGCGAGAATCTTGCGGCACGTGTTCGCGCAGGAACTGTACGCCAACGTTCATCAATTCGGCGGCATCCAGCGCACTGCGCCCAAGATGTGGAGAAGCCGCAGCGTGGGATGAGCGGCCACGGAAAGCGAAATCCATACGGGTATTAGCAAGAGAAAGAGGTTTTGCCACTTCATGATGCGCGCTTGGATGCCAGGTGATGGCGACATCGACGCCATCGAATGCGCCAGCACGCGCCATAAAGGATTTGGCTGCACCGCCTTCTTCTGCCGGACAGCCATAATAGCGAACGCGGCCCGGTGTGCCGGTCTCTTCAAGCCAGGATTTCAACGCAGTAGCCGCCAGCATGGCAGCCGATCCCAGCAAGTTATGCCCGCAGCCGTGACCATGACCGTTACCCGGCAGCGGAGAATAACGTGCCACGCCCGCTTCCTGACTCAATCCTGGTAAGGCATCATATTCTCCGAGGAAAGTGATGATGGGACCGCCTTCACCGGCTTCTCCCATCACCGCAGTGGGGATGTCGGCCACGTTTTCTGTGACGCGGAATCCTTGCTGTTTTAGCATCGCGGTGTGTTCAGCCACCGAACGATACTCGGTATAGCAAATTTCCGGCATGCCCCAGACGCGATCGCTCAGTTCACAAAATACCCCTTGATATTCTTCTACCCACTTCCAGACTAACGCTTTGTTTTCCATGATAGTCCCCAGCTTGGTTGGTCAGGTTTTCGTCTCTCTGAAGCCCCAGCATGGAGTAAATCATCAGCGTAAGGCCAATGAGCAATTCACACTCCCCATTCCAAAACGGCATAGTTTTGTGTCAGGCCGCATTAGCTGTCTCGCTGGCACACGCACGCAGCCACAGTTTTTCAGCCTGAGGATTTTGCAGAACCGGTTGACGATAGAGCCGAATCGCCAGCGACATATCCCAGCTGCTGTCATCGGCGCGCACTAAACTGCCGGTGGCCAGCTCTTCATGCACCAGACTGAGAGGCAACCACGCCACGCCGCCACCGGCCAGGACCATGGCTTTGAGATTCACCGACATACCATTTTCATATACCGCTTCAAGAGGAAGCGGGCGTTTGCTGAGCATTTGCGCCAGCGCATGAGCAAAGAAGGTATGTTGTCCATAACTCAACCACGGAATCGGACCGCTATCCGCGCGCACCGGATAGAGTGGTTTGCCGCTGCTATCCGGGCGACATACGGCAATGGCACGCTCACGGCCCAGTTGCACCATGGGATACGCCGCCAGCTGATGTATCAGCGACACCGCATCATGCGCGTAAGTCAGTAGAAAATCGGTTTCACCGCTGTGTAAGGTGGAGATGTGCTCAGCGAAAGTCGGTTTTTGATTGCACAGGCGGATAAAGCTGAGATTGGGCTGCAGATTTAATCGCTGGATCCAGTCAGGAAAGAACGTCAGTGAAAGGGTATTTAGCATCGCAAAACGTAATACCGCAGTGCGCGAACTGTAGCGCTGGTGCAGATCATTGCGCAGATGCGACATGGAAAATACCGTTTCGCTGGCGGTCGCGAGGAAGGTTTGTCCCTCAGGCGTGAGCGTAACCGGATAGGTTTTACGATCAAATAACGGCACACCCAGCCACTCTTCGAGCTGGCGGATGCGCCGACTGAGCGCCGATTGCGTGATATGTCGTTCGTCGGCGGCGCGGGTAAAGCTATAACAGCGTGCAACACTGAGAAAATCTTCAAACCATTTCAATTCCATAGCAAAAACCTCTTTGGATGAATGGGAAAGCAACGTCAGCGGTGGGAAACCTTTTGTTACACGCAAGAAACGCGCCAGGCTTAATGACTGCGGTACAGGCGCTGGCACAGCCATGACGCCGTTATAAACGCTTAAGATGGAGCAATGACTGCACTCGTGGGGTGCAGAGGATTTGCACAAGTGATGGCTGGAGATTGGCAAAGTCGAATTGACCAGGCGACAATAAAGGCCTTTGAAATTTAAGCGATGAAATGAATCTATGAATGCCCATATTGAATCTGTTGAGCTGGAAAAAGCCTATCGCCTGATCAACCATGGCCCAACCACACTGGTTTCCTCCCGCCATGACGGGATTGACAATGTGATGTCCGCATCCTGGGTATGTGGATTAGAGTTCAAACCGGCAAAATTGACGGTTGTGCTGGATAAATCCACCTTCACGCGTAAATTGATTGAGCAAAGCCTGAAATTCGTTATACATGTCCCAACCGTCAGCCAGGCGCAGATGGTTCATTATCTCGGTACGCATTCCCGCGCTGAGCAGTCAGATAAGCTGGCCACAGCTGGCGTCGAGTTCTTCCAGTTACCTGAAAGTCATCTCCCTTTAGTGGCTGGCTGTGCGGCCTGGTTGTACTGCGAGTTGATACCTATCGAACAAAATCAGAACGACCACGATTTGTTCATCGGTGAAATCAAGGGTGCCTGGGCGGATAGCCGGGTGTTTAAAGAAGGGCGCTGGTTATTCGAGGACGCACCAGACGAGATGCGCAGTTTGCATTACATCGCCGGTAAACGTTTTTATAAAACGGGCTCACTGCTGGATGTCGAGTAAACCCGTCTCATTCATTAATTGAGTTTGGCCTGACGCATGGGCATTTTATCAATGGTTGAGAGCAACACCTCAGTATTCAGAGGTGTTGTTTCGCGTAGTTTCATTCCACCGTCTTTTCCAACCAGCACCACTTCAAATCCTTTCGGATTGAGCTGTTTACGCAGAGTGCCATTGGCTTTTGGTGAGGTATCACTGAACACAATGATATCGCGATCGGCCAATTCCGCTTTCTGCTTCTCCAGCATCGCCATCTGCGTGACATAAGCAGGATCGGTTTTTGATGGGGCAAAGATCACCAGAGGGCGATTGTGCCAGCGATATTGAGTGAGGTCTGAGACCTTCGGCGATAGAGGCTGAAACAGGGGCTCTTCAGCCGCACGAACGGTGTTAAGACTCATTATTGAACAAATGGTCAACAGCAGCAGTGGCGTTTTTAGCAGTAAATTCGTCTTCGACATGATGGTTTCCCCGGCAGGTTAAAGATCGTGTTCTACCAAGGTTAGCGGAACCCAGTGCCTGCGTAGGTTACTTCACGTTTCTTTACCCACCGAAGGAAAAATGAAAACAAGAAATGTCTTTCATGTCGCTAATGTCACCCCGAACTTACGGCTTCGAATGTCACATTCTGGTGTTTTTCTGATGAAGAGAACAGGGCATATACATATGTCAAAGCTGGGCATATACTAGACATATGCTGAGTGATGAAGCTCAAAACATAATGCCGGTGACGACACCGTGTCGGAAGTCCGTTCAGGAGGATTAATCATGCGAACTGTTTCTGTATTTAAAAATGGCAATAACCGCGCCATTCGTTTGCCACGCGATATGGATTTTGAAGGGGTAAGTGAGTTGGAGATTGTCCGGGAAGGTGACAGCATCATACTGCGTCCCGTACGGCCGACCTGGGGCTCATTTATGCAGCTTGAGAAAGCGGACCCGGATTTTATGATGGATCGCGGGGATGTTGTCAGTGATGAGGGAAGATTTGATCTGTGAACAAAACCTACATGCTGGATACTTGTATCTGTTCGTTTATTATGCGCGAGCAACCGGAGGATGTGATCAGACGGCTTGAACAAGCGGTGCTGCGCAACCATCGCATCGTAGTTTCGGCTATTACTTACGCAGAAATGCGTTTTGGCGCGATTGGAAAGAAAGCCTCGCCGGGTCATGGTCAACTGGTTGACGAATTCTGCGCCCGACTTGATGCAATTGTGCCCTGGGATCGGGCGGCGGTAGACGCCACCGCTGAAATTAAGGCCACCCTAAGCGCAGCCGGAACACCGATAGGCCCAAATGACACGGCTATTGCCGGTCATGCCATTGCGGCCGGCGTTATACTGGTAACAAATAATACCAGGGAATTTGCGCGGGTACCGGGTTTGGTGCTGGAAGACTGGGTGAAGTAAGCCGCTTATCAATCTCGGAACGTACCTGAAGCATTTCTACGGTAATTTGTGGACAAAACCCACGTAATTTTCACGTAGCAGCGTCAGTATGCGGTGGCATGCGGTGGCGCAGAGCCTCTTCGATGCGATGCGTGCCGGGCTTTCCACGCCGTGCGTCGGTAAGACCGGCTGCACCAGACTCGCGGTAGCGGTTCATCAGCCACTGAACCTGACGTTCGGTGAGATCCAGCTGAGAGGCTGCGTCGCGGCGACGCAGACGTTTTTCAATAACAGCCTGAATGACGGAAAGACGGTGAAGTTCTTTGTTCGACATGGTCACCAGCATTAGCAGAAACCTCCCAGAAAAGGTGGCAAACGCGCCGCATCTCCTTATCTAATTGGACCCTCAATCAAAGTGCGCATAATCATGATTATGTTAAATACGATAAATTAATGCGCACTCCATACCATGCTGGGGTTTTAGATACTCACTTCTACGGCGCCAATTCTCGCTCATCAGATTTATTCCACAAATGCATAAAATTTTCTTTACTTAGCTTATGACAGTTACATGAATCCTGTAATATCCCTATTCACTCTGCCCACCTTTTCAGCATTCACAAAGAGTATCAATGCGTAAAAGTGTCCTCTCAGATAGCACCCCTAGTCTGCTAAAGACTTCTCTTGGAAGAAGTATGGCCGTATTTCTGCTTTCCATCAGTTTACTGGTGGTGGCTATTAATGCCTGGTCTCTTTGGCACTCCTGGCAGCAGCACCTGACAGAGAAAGAAGAGGATGCACGCAATCTCTCACTCTCATTAGCGAAACAAGCTGAAGATGCCTTTTTACAAGTCGATATCACCCTCGCGGATGCGGTACGTCAGTTACGTCAAAACGGCAACAGCTTTGCGGCAACGCCGCAGTTCCTGCATCAAATCAAAGACCAGCAAAGTAAGCTCCCTCAACTTCATGGACTGTTTGTTTACGATACCGAGGGACATTGGGTGGCTTCATCTGGCAACTTCACCCCGACCAATGCCAGTAACGCGGACCGCGATTATTTCGTCTGGCACCGGACACATCCCAGTCTGGATATCCATATCAGCCATGTCATTCGCAGTCGCTCTACCGGTGATCTGGTGATTCCTGTTTCGGTACGCCTCAATGATAATGCGGGGAATTTTGCTGGCGTTGCCCTTGCGACGGTCAAAGTAGATTATTTCCGGCAGTACTACAGCTACTACACGCTTGGCGATAAAGATGCGTTAGGATTGATCCTGGCGGATGCTACGGCTCTGTATATCCGCCCTTTCCCTGATTCTTATATTGGCCGAACCCTATCCGCCAGCCCGCTGTTTAAAACCGAATTGAAATCCGCTTCAAGCGGCAGTGCAACCTGGCGGTCTACTCTCGACGGTGTCGAACGCGTGTTCGGCTACGCTCGACTGGAGCGATATCCACTGATCGTGACGGCTGGCTATGACCGCGACCGGCTTCGTATGGAGTGGATGGCGGCCAACCTGACGAATGTTTTGCTCAACATTGTGCTGCTCTTAACCATCACCGGCATGGGCGTCTTTGTATTGCGACAGGTGGGCACCAACGTGCGCAATCAGATTGAGCTCACCCATGTTCGAGATGAACTGACCACCATTAACCATACGCTGCAATCCTTAGCGCTGGTCGATGGTTTGACCGGTCTGGCGAATCGCCGTCAGTTCGATGCTCTGCTGGAGCAGGCCCTGCTTCGTTCAGAAAAGCATGCTGAACCGCTCTCGCTGGTGATGATCGATATCGATTATTTCAAACGCTATAACGATACCTACGGGCACGTTGCGGGTGATGAGTGTTTGCAGGATGTCGGTCTCGCGTTAAAGGATAGCGTGCATTATCAGGGCGATATCGTCGCACGTTATGGTGGTGAAGAGTTTGCGATTATCCTGCCTAATACCTCAGCGTTTGATGCAAAAAAAGTGGCGGAGCGCGCGGTCAGATGTGTTGCAGAAACGGGTATTGCGCATGAAAGTTCAGAGATCCCCGCTGGCGTGGTGACCATCAGCGCCGGCTACAGCACGCTGACGTCAACAGGTATAACGGGGGAAGCGGATCAGCTGAAACAGGACGCCGACAAGGCACTTTATCTGGCAAAACGCAGCGGGCGTAATCAAATTAAGCCCTGATGCGCTAACAGTGCGCTCTATTTCTTCACACTGAGAGACAGGTGTTTAGCGAGCAAAAACGGCCTTAAATAACCAACCGCATTGGATAGCGGCAATACATCGGCACTGAGTTTAATGCCGATTTCATCGCGCAGGTAATCACGTCGACGCGTAATTCGCTGCCAAAGTTGCGGATACGCTTCTGCGATCCTGGCCTGAAGTGATGAATCGGCCAACGCAACACACTCTTCTGCGCTGACACCGTTATAGCCCGGTACCGACGGAATGATATCGATCTGCAATATCATGCCACTTTTCAACAGTTCGCCGGAATTTGGGTACACCGGCGATGACATCCACTCTTCATCAGCAACCAGATGGCCGGGATTGAGATGCCAGCCATATCGGGCTTTGGGCAGTACATCTTCGATCACGTCATAAAGCTCACCGCCAGATATCCCCACGCGGATATTTTCTAGCCAGGCTACCTGTGCAGAGAAGTAGGGTTTAGCGATTCTGTCTAGCCAATCTTTCTGAGCGTCAGGCAATTCTGCAGGACCGGCGATAACGAAAGCAGCTCTGCTGGACAATCCACCTTTAAATCCTGTGGTCAGCGACAAAGGATCGCCCTGCTGCAGCTTTTTGTATGTTGGATAAAGGTTAGCATGATCGAAACGGACGCCGGTGGCAGCGATGGAGACCACCGTATTGTATTGGCCTTCCGCAGCCAGAAGCGCGCCCAAATCACTTTCCCGCACACCCACTTCCACCGCGTCCATCGCATTAAGAATACAGTTAGATGCCAGATTGGCCCCATACTCATAATGCGCGATTTCATTGGCGTTGTTGGTCACTCTTGCACCGCCAGCGCCGCTAATAAATAAGTGCGCTGCATTTAACAGCTCAGCCTCTTTTTTCAGCGTGCGTTGCACCGCATCAACAATAAACCACGGCAAATCAAAATAGGCGGAGCCATTGCCTGCGGCTGGGGTAAACATCTTCCATCCCACCAGGCCTACTTTACTTTTGTCACTCAAGCCGGCAGTTGCCAGAAGGTTTTCAAGCGGTATTTCATGATCCATTGGCTGGTTAGGCAGCGAAAACAACGGGCAGTGAAGCAACGTGACAGGTACGCGTGAAAAGCGAGCCAGTTTGAGATTCTCATTCCCGAGGATAACGGTACATTCTCCACTGGCATCAACGATTAACAGCCCCTCTTCGAAACGCGGGATGAACCCTGTTAAGTATTCGAAATTCCCGCCATGTTCCTTATCAGCATAAATCACCAGGGCATCAAAACCGCCGTTGGCCATCCCCTGCAAAACCTTGTTTTTTCGTTCCAGCATGGTTTCGTCTGAAAGGAAAACGGGTTCAACCTGGGTAAATTTTGTCGGTGCTTTCGTTGGGCCAAGCTGAATTGACGGAGACATCATGATGAATGACCTCAGGTTAACGTATTGAATGTTGAAATTATGGGAAGCGGGTTGCCACCTGTTTAAGCAAGGTAGCACCTGCTGGTTTTAATTGTGCGCTGATAATGTCATGCCGGGTTGGCTGCTCACTTGCAGGCAAACAAATTTTGTGTGAAGCCACCCTCAATTTCTTCACTCAATGCTGGTTAAGCAAGAAGCACAAGGCGCAGAATGGAATATATAACCATATGTGAATATATATTCAACATAACATCAGAACGCTTTGGATTACCCTAATCAAAGGAGAATGTCTTATGAGTGGTTACACCTACCCGAAATTTGGTGCCGGTTTATGGCATTTTGCTAACTACATTGATCGTTATGCCGTCGACGGATATGGTCCGGCGCTGAGTACCTTAGACCAGATCAAACTGGCTGGCAGTGTAGAAGACTTATCGTATGTAGATGTGCCCTATCCCTTTACGGAAGGTGTTACCGTTGCGCAGGTAAAAGAAGCACTAGACCAGGCCGGACTTAAAGCGATTGGCGTGACGCCTGAAATCTATCTGCGCCGCTTTTCACGCGGTGCCTTTACCAACCCCGATCCCGCACTGCGCCAGCAGGCCTTCGATCTGATGCATGAAGCCGCCACAGTAGTCCGTGAGTTAGGGGCTAATTATGTGAAAATCTGGCCGGGACAAGATGGATGGGATTACCCCTTCCAGGTTGATCATAAAAATCTTTGGAAACTGGCGGTTGATGGCATGCGCGAACTGGCCAGTGCCAATCCTGATGTCAAATTCGCCATCGAATACAAACCGCGTGAACCGCGTGTAAAAATGACCTGGGATTCTGCTTCTCGCACCTTGCTGGGCATTGAAGATATTGGACTCGCTAACGTCGGGGTACTGCTGGACTTTGGTCATGCGCTATTTGCCGGCGAATCACCAGCGGACTCAGCCCAGCTGATTATCGATCGTGGCAGACTGTTTGGGATGGACGTCAACGATAACTTACGTGGCTGGGATGACGATCTCGTCGTCGGCACAGTACACATGACGGAAATTTTTGAGTTCTTCTATGTACTCAAAATCAATAATTGGGATGGCGTGTGGCAGCTGGATCAGTTCCCCTTCCGTGAGGACCATGTCGAAGCCGCCAATCTGTCGATTCGTTTCCTTAAGCATATTTATCGTGCTCTGGATAAGTTGGATATTGCCGCATTGCAAGCGGCGCAAAGTGAACAAAATCCACTCAAAGCCCAGAGAATCATTCAAAATGCGCTGTTAAGCAGTATTGAAGGCTAACTTACCGTGCCCGGCAATAATGTGCCGGGCAACTTCTTAGCTTTTGCGCTTCACCATCAAAATCAATAAACACTACTTATCCGTAAACCTGCGAAAAACTTGAAGCGTTGCGACTGGAACAACGTAAAGTGGTTGAGTTGGGTACCCTCTTAGTGAGACACCAAGCCGTAAGCGATAACCTGGTGTTTATGTTTTATCTCAAGATCATGATTTACAACATCTTTGTCGAGAATTGACCACCCTTTGGTGTTTCGTCCGGCGTTACATTCTTCATATTGCGCTCAGTGAACCGCTGGTCAGCGATAAACGACTCCGTGGCTTACTGACGCGCTTTTATTAAAACCGTACTGTATGTTGTAACTTAAAAAGGGAATAAGCAAAGCGGTCAATGGCAGAGAAGTTTGCACCCGGTAGCATTTCTGATATCTTATCGAGGACCTTTGCCCTCATTTTGTGATCCGGATGAAGGAATCCATTTTTACCGCATTGACTAATTTCTCACCTCATCTGAAAGTTATGATAAGCACTCAGGGACATAGCGAACAAATGCCCAGCACGATGTGTTGATTTGCATTAATTTGCACCCGGGTGCATAAAGTCCCATCCACCCTACAGAGATATAAATATGAATATAATCAAAGCAATAATAATCGCCTGTGGTTTACTGAGTGTGTTTGCTGTGCAAGCTAAAACGTATATGGTGGGCGTTGCTCTGGCTAATCTGGACCTTAATTTTGTTTCAATCCTTCGCAGTCAAATGGAAACACAGTTGAAAGAAAAAGGACTAAATAGCCAGTTTGCCGATGCGAAAGGAGATGTTTCACTACAAATCCAGCAGGTTGATGATTTTATTAATCAGGGTGCCGACGCGATAATCGTTAACCCGGTGGACACGCAGGGTGTTATGCCTGTGATTGCAGCAGCGAAGAAAGCCAACATCCCGCTGATATTCGTCAACCGTAAACCTGAAGTGGCCCTGAGCGGTAAGATGGCTTACGTGGGCTCCGACTCTGCGTTAAGCGGGAAAATGGAGATTGAAGCGCTGGCAAAACGCATGAACAATCAAGGTAATATCGCCATCCTGATGGGGGCTCTCTCCACAGAAGAAGCGCGCCAGCGCACTAAAGCCGTTGAGGACTATGTCAGTGCTCATCCGGGGCTTAAAGTTATTCAGAAGCAGACTGCCAACTGGCAGCGCAATGAAGCCGTCGATAAAACCCTCTCCTGGTTGCAGGATGGCAACACCATCAACGCCATTGTTGCTAATAATGACGAGATGGCAATTGGTGCGATTATGGCACTGGATCAGTTGAAGAAGAGCGATGTGTTAGTGGCTGGCATTGATGGCACACCGGACGGTTTGCAGTTCATCAAGAATGGCAAAATGGCGGTGACCATCTTCCAGGATGCAAAGGGTCAGGCTATTGGAGCAGTCAATGTGGCAAGCGATATGCTGGCCGGCAAGAAAACCGAAGCCTATAACTGGGTGCCCTATCAGACCGTAACGCGTGAAAATTACCAGGCGTTCACTGACAAGAATCAAAAATGATGTCTTAGGCGGCCCACCGGGCCGCCGCAGATAACGGATATTGAAGGTACCATTTCAGAAAAAGTCAGCTCTGTCTTAAAGCTTGAACAGGACTTGCCTAAAGAGAATACGTTCTATTTAAGGCGACGGCCGTTAATTTTCATAAAGCAAGATCCTGTGATGCATTCAGTCAGGTCTTGCAGAGCACCTTCAACCAGCAATGCTTAAAAGGCAACGCTCAGTACGAATTTTGTTGCTTCCATTGCAGTCGCATCTCGCTCTGTTGAGCTAAAAAAATGGAGGTTAACATGGTAAAACCGTCTTCGCCCTGGTGGTGGGATCTCTCCACTCGGGAATTTAGTGAACTCGATATGGCAAACATGGTGGCTGTCTTACCGATTGGGGCCGTTGAGCAGCATGGTCCGCATCTGCCGGTACGCGTGGATGCCGCCATTAATGCGGGCATTATTCAACGCGCCGTTGAACTCATGCCCGACAACCTGGCGCGTTCACAACGTGCAGCCCAATCACTGGCCGCACGAACCGGCATGATATGCCACGAGGCTGGCGTTCAATGGCATTTTAATGGTGTTAAATCAGGCGTTGCCGAAAGTGGGCAGCCAACCTAACCAACTGAGTAACCAGGCACCGATATTCAGTACACCGAAAATCATGACCAGCACGATTGAGAGCGTGGATCGCGGCATCCCGGCAAAACGCTGTTGTGCCTTCCAGGCCAGCATCGCCGGGATAATGACTGCCCAAAGGGTAGCAAACAATCCCGCGAAGCCAATTGCGGCGACAAAACCATGCGGCCAGAGCAGTGATGCAATCAACGGGGGCAGAAAGGTCAGACCGGCTGTTTTCAGACGTGCCAGCGGTGCGTTGCCCCAGCCTAGACGATCGGCAATGAAGTCAAACAGCCCCGCCGTCACGCCAAGAAAAGAGGCGATAACGGCAAAATGCGAAAAGACGGACATCATCAATGCCAGTGCACTGCCATTGAGGTGGTCGCTCAACGCCGCCATCAGCGCGGCGATATCACCGCCCTGCTGTACGATTCCGGGGAATGCAGCCCTCGGCAGATTACCCATGGTGCTGGTCAACCAGAACAGGTAGAGAGCGAGCGACATTAAGGTACCAAGCACCAGCGCTTGCGTGATTGACCGTTTGTTACCATCGTAATAACTCACCAGCCCGGTGATATTGCCGTGATAACCAAAAGACGCCAGGCAAAACGGTAATACGCCCAGTGCATAAGGCCAATAATGCTCTCCCGCTGGCGCGACGCTGAGTAACGAAGGCACGCTGACCTGCGTCAGCAAACCACCAAAGAGCAGGATCAGCAGCAGGATTTTCGCCATTACGCAGAATGTCATTAAGCGACTCACACCTGTCGTACCCAGCCACACTACGGCGGCCACGGCGAGCGTGAGTGCGATTTTTGCGCCGGCGGTGGAGAGCGGCAGCCCTGCCAGGTTGAGCGAGTGCTGATAAACCGGACCGCTGGCGGAGATATAGGCATAAGTCAGAATGCCCAGCACAAAGAGAATACTGAGACCGTTAAGCGTTGCCCAACCGCGACCCAGCAGATCCTTCGTTAAGGTGTCATAACCCGAACCCTGTGGATAGTGCAGGCTGGTGCGCATAAACAGCAAACCTGATAGCAACATCGCGCCCCACGTCACCAGCAACAGCAGCAGCGCCCAGCTAAACCACGCACCGGCCATCACAATCGGTAAGGTGAACATGCCCGCGCCCACCACCGTACCGCAAATAATCATCGCTCCCCACCAAACGGAAGGTTGGCGCTGGCTCAAGGTTGAGTCCGTCATTATCAGAATCCCTGAAAGATCAAAGGCGGCGATACTACACGGAAAGTGTCAAGAGGGAGAGGCAACGGGATCAGATCGTGACGCGCTGAGTGTCAGCGTAGGGTGACAGCGTCACTCGTGAGTGGGGTGTTAAGACCTTTTATTGATGAATTCATCAAAACATTGGTAGGTGCTGGTATCAAACAATGAGAGGGTCTCAACCTCATCCATCGGTATTACAGAGAGAAGGAAAAAGAGTGGATAGGAGAGTGCCGTATTGTTCGTTAACCACGAATAGTAGTCTTTGATGCCATAGGTGGACACAAACAGAGGGGAATTGAAAAGATGAGGCTGACAACGACCAGGAACAGGTAAATAAATAGAATCAGGCAAAATCCCTGAATGACAAACTAGCAGCCATGCATGGCAACATAAAAATACGATGTCCAGCCATCGGTTCTGGCATGGCGTATGCGGGATTGATAATGATTTTCTGTAAACCAAAAGCCACAGACCAATACCACCATAATCACCAGCGGACCCATCGTTAATCCTTAACGTTTTGCGGCCAATTCCTTCATACGGGCCTGCATGGAATCGCGGACCTGCGGATTATTCATGTTTAACAACGCATTACCATTAGCATCAGTGATAATTTTACTGTCATTAGACTGCTCAATATCCTGCTGGTTGATTGATTGCATCAATCGTCCTGGCATGCTGAGAAAAAGCTCCAGAATCTTTGGCATATGATCTCCTGACTTCGCGAAGTTTAAACCGTCAACGGGCATCAACCGCTTAAACATGATGCCTCTTTAACGTAGAAACTCAACCTTTCCTGAAATTTTGACATTTAAAAGTGGGCAACATTCAATCTACCTCTGAAAGAGGAACCCTCTCTGGATGCAAAACATACCCACCCGCTTTCAATGAACTGAGTATTTATACAGCACTTAGCGGTGAATCGCCAACGATAAATCAAGCTCACGTGATGGCGTAAACACTCAGTCACGGGCGCACCAGGGTGCGCCCGTGTTTCCGTCATTGATAAAACGCAGGGCGTGGTGGCATGGTAATCGGCACAATCTCACCGTTGTTTTGCGCGGCAACACAGGCATCGGCGGCAACCGCCGCAGCATAACCATCCCAGGCAGACGGGCCCGTCATGTTGTCAGACAACACGCTGTTAATGAAATCCTGCAATTCCACATCGTAGGCATCGATGAAGCGTTTTTTCCAGTCGGTCAGAATGCCTGTGGAGAGTTTAGCCGCACTTCGTGTCTGAACGGACATCGGCTCAGGCAAGCTCGCAATCCCGGTCTCACCCACCACTTCACACTGGATATCATAGCCATAGGCACAGTTGACGAAAATTTCGACGTCAATGCGTACGCCCTTCGCCGTTTCCAGCAACACTATCTGCGGGTCTTTCAGATGCGATGAGGCTTTACGCGTTTTACGCGGATAAATCACCTGTGCACTGACGTAATCGTCTTTCAACAACCAACGCAGAACATCCAGTTCATGGATCAGGGTGTCAGTGATCGCCATGTCCGTGGTGTAGTTATCACCCACTTCCGGGTTACGGTGTGCGCAGTGCAACATTAAGGGTTCGCCAATGTCTCCGCTATCAATAACGCTTTTCAATGCACGATAGCCGCTATCGTACGGGCGCATGAAGCCAACCTGCACGCGCTTTTTACCACTCGCGATCTCCGCCTCCACAATGTTCATACAACCCTGCGCCGTTACCGCCAGCGGCTTTTCACAAAATACCGCTTTCCCGGCTTTAATCGCTGCCAGCACAAATTCTTCATGCGTTGGGCCCCATGATGTCACCAGAATCGCCTGTACATCGGGAGCATTAATCAGGTCATGTGCATTGTCATAGATCTCGGCTTTGAGTGCGAGATCGGTCAGGATCTGCTCGCAGTTAGCACGGTTGATGTCATTCAGTGCAACCACGCGAGCGTTTTGCAGCACCTGGCTGCAACGACGAATGTGTTCGCGCCCGATTGCGCCAGTGCCAATTACACCAATATTCAGCGTCATGGTTTGTTCCTTCGTTCTTCTATACGAGTAAAGTTAATGGTTCAGAAAATCAATGCTGGTACGAATCTCACGCGCGATATCCGCTTCACTCCACGCTTCCATCACTGACGAGAAGGGTTCAAACGCGTAAGTACCGGTGTAACCTCTCTCTTCCAGGCGCTGGACTTGTCGTTTCGATTGCAACAGGTCCTCAGCGCTGAGCATGATGCGTTCTTCATCAGTCAATTCTGCAGTTGGACGTGTATCCGTCACGCCAGACAGGTGAACCAATCCGATGCGGTTAATGTCAACGCCACCGGCGAAGTCCTGTTCTGCGCCTTCATACAAATGATGATGGAAGGTATCGAGCACGATCTTGAATGGCACATCTGCCTGTTTGATCAACTGTTGTGCCAGTGCCGCTGAACGCAGCGAACTCTGCGGGAAGCCCAACGGTTCCACCAGCCCTTCAATGCCGTATTCGGCGAACAGCGGCGCGAGCGTTTTTAAAGCGGCAACCGTTTGTTCACTGGAGACCACCGTTCCGTCATTGAGTGGGCACAACACCAGCGCTTTCGCCCCGGTTTCACGTGCGTCCTTTAATAAACCCCGTGTTTTTTCCAATATCTCAGCGGATAACTGGTTAAACGGATACACCGCATTGATTGTTTCGATGGTCAGCGCATGTTGATTTGCCAATTCACGAATTTTCGTGCCCCCTAAACCATCCGTCACACTGCCACTCTTCATATCATTACGAATCTCGACCTTATTTATCCCCAAATCTTTCACCAAGGTGAAAAACTGATTAACAGTCAAGTTCGGCGCAATTTTTCGATTAATACAAAAACGGTCATGGCTTATTTTCTGCGTCATGTTATTTCCTGAAATGATTATCAGCGTATTGTGTTTTGGTTATTCTGTTTTGCTACGGTGTTTAGCGTGTTTTGATAGTAATTTATCTTCTGGATTTGTACTGCGTCATCCTTGAGTGATTTACATCAAGCTCGCGCATCCACCTCTAAGGCTTGCCGTCATACAGCGCGAAGAAGTAATGTTCGACCTGTTCCAGACTGCGCCCTCGCGTTTCCGGAATGGTGCGCAGCACAAACATCGATCCACCAATACCGATAATCGCGAAGGTGAGGAAAGCGCCTGCAAGACCAAAGGCAGCCAGCAATATCGGAAATGCCATTGAGATAGCAAAGTTGGCCATCCACAGTGCGAATACCGCGCCGCCCATGCAGATACCTCGCATGCGCGCGGGGAAGATCTCCGAAAGCAGCAGCCAGGTCACCGGTGAGAGCGCGCCTTGCTGGAAACACAGGAACATCAGCATGCCAGTCAATACCAGATAGGCGCGCAACAGATTGACCTCTCCGCCTGCAAGATACTCCGGCATAAAGAAGCACACGGCGGCAATAAAGAACAGGCAAGCGGTGCAGCCCATCTGCCCGACCAGCACCAGCGGACGGCGGCCGATTTTACCTATCATCCAGATCCCGACCAGGGTCATCACCACAGAAATGACACCGTTCGCTATGGTGGCAAACAGCGCAGCATCATTACTCAGCCCTGTCGCAGTCAGCATGGTCGGCGCGTAGTACATAATGGTGTTAACGCCGGTCAGCTGCTGGATGGCAGCGATACCAATACCTAACAGAAACACCTTACGTAGCCAGGGCGTGCGCAGATCGCGCAGCCGACCTTTACCTTTCTGCCGGTTTTCTTCAATGGTCTCTTCAATCTCTTCTAACTCCCACTCAACATCCTCTGCTGCACGGGTCTTCTCCAACACCTGCCTGGCTTCGCGGACATTGCCTCGCATCACAAGCCAGCGCGGGCTTTCTGGCATGAAAATCATACCCAACCACAACAGCACGGCGGGAACAGTCGAGAGTGCCAGCATCCAGCGCCAGGTATGCTCACCACCCCAGATTTCATTGAAGGTCGCATTCGAGACATACGCCAGCAGTTGACCCGATACAATCATCAACTCCTGTAAGGTCACCAGTTGGCCGCGTTTATTGGCTGGCGCGATTTCAGCGATATACACCGGCACGGTCGCCGCAGCACCGCCCACGGCAATGCCGAGGAAAAGTCGTGACATAATCATCGACACCACATCCGGCGCAAATGCTGAACCGACTGCGCCAAGGGCAAAAATAAACGCCAGAGTGATGATGATTTTGCGCCGGCCCATAGCATCGGCGAAATGCCCGGCCAGCAAAGCGCCGAATGCGGCTCCAAACAGTAACGAGCTGGTCACCAGACCCGTGGTGAATGGCGTTAATTGCAGGTCGCTGCGCATAAATAACAGCGCACCCGATACCACCCCAGTATCGTAGCCAAATAATAATCCGCCGAGGGTTGCCACCAGCGCAATAATCTTCACAAAAGGCTCAGTTCGCGTCACGCTATTAGGGCCTGACGCGGTATTTGTCGAGATATACAGTTCTTTTTCCATAACCTCTCCTGGTAAAAAACGCATTTGGAAATACAGCAGAACAAAACAGAAATGACGCTATCGGTATTTTTGTTTCATGTTAATTTTTATTTGAAATTGATTTTCCGAAATGTGATATCAAGCATTCTGGATATTTTATTTTGATGGTTAAACATCAAAAGCGCGGCTTAATTTAAAATGCGAGGAAAAGAAGGTTTCAAATAACCCTGAATTGAGGAGGGAGAGTAATATTGAATAATAGTGGCGCTAATGCCTTAAAGGTCAGAGCGGTGAAATAAGAAAAACCTTACGCCAGGGAATATTGGCGTAAGGTAAACGCAATCAGAATTGCCAGCGTACACCAGCGTTATAGCGCCAGCCTTGAGTACCGTTACCGTCAAGCTCCTGACGATAGTCTGCCTCAGCATACAATGAGAGATTCCCTTTAAGCGTGGCTGTGCCACCCATGCCGACGTCCCACATCTGACCGAACTTTCCGCTGTCGAAACTGACGTTATCCGCGCTGCCGTTTATACCCGCTCGCGTGGTGGCCGCCCCGCCCCAACCGCGTGTGTAGCTGGTCCGCAGATAAGGCGTGTATTGCTGCCCAGCGGTATCTTGCCAGGTGCGATCCAAACGCGCGCCCACGCGGCCAATGGTTTGATCGTAATTGCCCCAGCTGACGCGGGTGTTATCACGATCCACCAGATCATCCATGTTGAGCTGCAAGTAGACTAATTGCGCCTGCGGTTCCAGACGAATTCCATTGCCCAACTGCCACGGGTAGCCCGTTTCCAGTGACGCGCCCCAGCCGTTACCCTTCAGTTTGCCCACCTCTTTTTGCCGTGCAATATCAGTATCACCGCGGTGCCAGTCGAATGACAACGCCCCATCCACATAGAAGCCACTGTCACGCAGCCAGGTGCCGTAGAGCGACAGGGTATCGCTGTCGAAGCTGGTCGAGCTGTAACCATCCGCTGCATCGGGGCGAATCCGGGCATTACCTCGCGTGTAGGCCACGCCGGCTCGCAAACTGTCGCTGGCGCCCTGCAGATGAATCAAATTGCCGCCCAGTTGCACTGCACTGTAATCAAGGTCGAAGTCGTAGCCGTTCTGGCTCAGGCTGCGATCCGTCTTGTAGGTGAGATTTGAACCAAGATAACGGATAAACATCTCGCCACCGTTGCCCGTGCTGCTATCAGGATCCTGGCGCAATTCCCCCAACCGCTTATGCAGGTCGTCTATGACCGCCATGTTGTAGTAGGCCAGTCCGACAGGCGCAGAGATATAAGACGGCATTTGAGGCGTCAGTTGTGGACGTAGTGCATGGCCATCTGCATCACTGACAAAGTTGCTGGCGAGACGAAAATCCTGCCCGGTCCCGTTTGGGCTATTGTAAAGGCCATACTGATAAGGCCCCGCTGCCACATAACCCTTTGCCAGCGCGAAGCTGCTCGCACTGGCAATGCCTGTCACCTGCGCCAGTGCAATGCCGTTATCAGGCGTAATCACCGCCAGATGGTTCGCCATCGGGTTAACATCCAGCAAAGTGGTGCCGCTGGTGTTGCCATTTACGTGCACACTGTCACTTGTACCGCTGTCAATCTGAGTGTTCAGCTTCACATGACCGCCAGGCGAATTGAGGTCGCCATCAATGGTCAGCGTGTTGCCGGGCACGCCATTACCATTGGTCAGATCGAGCGTACCGGCATTATTCACCACCAGCGAACCATCGGTTGCGCCACTCAGCAGGGGATTGACGCCATTGCCCGCATACAACGTTGAACCTTCACCGATATTAATGGTGCTGTGCGCCAGCTTCAGGTTATCGGTCAACGTCCATTGGGTGTTATTGAAGTTGATGGTGCTCCAGCCTCCGCCAAGGTTGGTGCCTTTGCTCAAATCATCGGCGCTAAATGACCCGCCACGCGCATTGATGTCATTAAAATAGAGTGTGCTGCCAGCGCCATTCTGTGTCGTGATATGCCGGGTATTTGCCAGATCAACTTTCTCCACCAGCGCCTGGTTATTACCGCTCCCCATGGTCACGCTACCATCAAGCGTACCGCCGGACACTTGTACGATGTCATTACCCGCACCCGTATTCACATCCCCCACCACGCTACCCGACATCAGTGCAATGCGGTCATTCGTCGCGCCGCCTGCCACCACCTCAATATCCGGGAAAGTTGCGCTAATTTGCCCCTGGTTGATAAAGAGCGTTTGCCCGCCGCGCAGATCAATCACAGGCGAGACTTTACTGTTTGAGACGATATTGCCCCGGTTAATCACCTCGCTGGCGGTGTTAGTGACAATCGCCGAGCCACCACTCAAGTCATATACGCCGATGAAGCCTTCGTTGATCACTTTGCCGGTGGTGTTGGCTTGAACGCCGGTGGTATTGGCACCCGAAAGGAAAATGTAGTAATTGGGACCTAGGGTTAAATCGTTGTGGGTGACAGAACCATCTTCATTGGCAAACAGATAGCCGATGCCGGGCGCGTTGGTCTGGCTGTTACTGCTGACATTGAGATAAACATGGTCGTCATAACCGAACGAAGTTGCCGAGCGGATGCCATTACCGCCATTGACGTCCAGTCGCACATAGTTCAGGGCAATATTGCTGGTTTCTGCACGGTTATTAATCAGATTGCGGGCACCACTCAATACCACATGATCGGCACTAAACCCGGCTGCACCGTTGTCAATCAGTACCGTATCTGCGTTACCGCTGGACCAGATCGTGCTGCTGTAGTTGTTGTACTGATCGCCTTGCCCATCACCAATAATGTTAAGCGAACCGCCATTGCCAACACGAATGGCAGCGATCCCTTCGGAATAGAGTTGTCCGCTGCTTTGACGATATGTCGAAGCCCCTGACGAGGCGTCCAATGCCACCCCATTATATGCGGAAATCGAACCGCTGTTGATCAGCAGGCCGCCATCCGTCAGTGCAACCGCGCGGCTGTTGTTGCCATTGACGATGAGAGTGCCCTGGTTACTGATATAACCGCCGTCGCCTGCACTCAATAACGAGATATTCTCAGCATCCGTCGTCAGATTGGTGCTGTTACTGATGCTGCTAAAGCCTTCAAGCGCCTGATAACCGATCTGATTGGCAGCATGGAATGCAATTTGACTGCCCTCACCAATCACTACCGTGCCGCCATTGCCCGCCTGCGCGCCTACCGCATGTTCACCGTACAAATTGATGGTGCCATTTTGGTAGAAGTAAGCGGCGTCCCCAAAAGCCACGCCACCCACGGAAGGCTGTTCCGCGCTGGCATTGCCGGCGGAGACATTGATCGTGCCGTTATTAGTCGCCCGAGCGCCAACCGAATAGGTGTAACCCTCTGTGTAAAGCCCGCTACTGCCATTAGTGATCGACACCGTGCCATTGTTGGTGGCATTCCCGCCGAGCGAGCCAATCCCCACCGTGTTGCTGCCTTCCAGTGTGATATCACCGTTATTGATCAGCTGCCCGGAGCTACTGGCAATAAAACCAATCTGCCGATCCTGCGAGCCATAGATATTGGCATTGTTAGTCAGCAGCGTGTTGGTGAAAGGCAGCGTTGTGGAGTTGGTAATATTGCCGTTGAGGTCGGTACGATTGCCTTGTACCTGCGCCACGATGCTATGTATGCCATTCATATTGACGGTGGTTGCAGCGTCAATGGTGCCCTGCGCCGCGCCCTCAATACGCAAACCGATGCCATTTTCGCCGAGATTAAAGATGGCATTGCCGGTGCTAACCGTGGTGTTATCGCCACTGCCAAGGACGGCGGTGGAAAGGTTGCCATTTGAAGTTAACGTCATGCCACTGCCATCAAAGCTCGCGCCATCCTGCACACGAAAGATGGATGCGTTATCTCCCGTTACGCCGTAGTGGCCATTCTCGGGCAGTAAGATTTTTGCGTTCGGCCCCATAGCGAGAAAGGTGATTTGATCGGCACCGCTATTACCCGTGGGTAGAGCCTTCTGCGATACATTCACCGTGGCATTGCCTTCCGCGCGTATCCCAATCGCGCCAGCTCCGTTTAAGGTGATTGGTCCGCTGATCTCCGCCGACGCGACCCCGCTATCGATACCGTTCACCCATACTGCGGTGTTACGTGTTCCTTCCGTGACATTTGCATTGCCAGCAATATTGATTGGGCCATCAGACCAGGCGTGCGCAAAACCACCGTCATTCGCCGTCACCAACAGGCCAGTACCGTTATCGCCATTCAGGTTAATCACTCCGGCATTGCCCACCTGACCGCCGCTGCCAGAGTCCATCACCTTCAGCCCAGTGCCGCGACCATTGACATCAATGACGCCATTATTACGTGTGACGGCATCCGCGCCGCCAGTCACGCTCATCGCCGCGCCGCTTTGTACACCCGAACCCATGATGATGTAGCCGTTGTTAACTGCGCTGTTGCTACCCAACTGAAGGATACCGTTGGCGCTCTCCAGCATAATGTCAGACGTTGCGTCACCCGGATGGTTTTGCGGCGTACGACCAAGGTAGATGGTGCCATTGTTGGTGAAGGTGCTCGCAGCGCCGCTCAGTGTCACCGCAGTGGCACTGCCGTTGTCGCCGACAAGATTGATAGTGCCGTTATTCACTCCTTCGCTGTTATCTAACTGGATGGCTGATCCCGCGCTATTGATAATGCCGTTGTTAATAAAGCGACTACCGCTGGCGTTAACAGCTAACCCATTGACGCCAAGCGTGCTGTTATCAATGCCACTCCCCTCGGCGTTATTAAAGAAACCACTATTAATGACACCGTTGTTGATGCCGCTGCTGCCATGGGTTAATACCAGTGCATCATTATCGGTGATTCCGCTACCGGTACTGGCTAACTTGCCGTTAATGGTTGCGGTGGCACCCTTGTCCGCGCGCATCGCTCCGCCGTTGGCATTCGCCACCTCAAGGGTTTTTCCTGCCTCAATGGTGGCGTATGCATTAGCACCATCAGCACTGAGCACCACGCGTTCACCTATCGGCAGGAAGGCTTCATCTTCATCCGGGGTATTCACTCCCCACACCACTTGCCCGCTGCTGAGCGTGACCGCTTTATTAAATTCGTTATTGTAGTCAGAGGAACTGATCTGGCCATTTTGCAGTTGCTCAATCAGCCAGTCGTTGTAGTTTTGCAGGTCGCTCAATGACGTCACGTTGAAGTCGGTAGTGTCGCCATACAGGCTGGTCACACTGAATGCGCCGTTATATGCCACCAGATTGTCCACATTCAGGCCCCAGCGCGACACGGCAGGAATCTGCGTCGCGGTGAATGTGATACGGTTATCCGAATCCCAGTTCATGTTGCCTTTATTGCTGGCAGTGAATAAGCGGCTCTGTTTAGCCGCCATCTCCCAACCATTTGCCACCGTGCTGGCTCCATCCGTGCCTAATTGCACGTTGATAGTGCCATTACTCACTGAGGCAACACGCGAATCAATGTACTGCTGATTCTTTACCTCTTCGAAATCGGTGACCAGGATGCTGCTATCGACCGGGGCGAGATTGCTCAACGCGGCTGTGTTGTAAGTCTGAAAATTGCTGTAAGAGCGGTGATCCTCATTAGGCACTGAGATCGTGAAATCCTGCGCCCCCAGACTCAACCTCTCTTTACCTAATAAGTTGTTGTCTGTCACCAACCGGCCTTGATCCTGTAACTCGCCAATGGATACCTGCAATTCGCCACTTTTACCCGGCGTAAATTGCGGCAACCCCGTTAGCGATTGTGTGCTGCCGTTACACACGCAAAATACCCCCACTTTGTTGTCATTTTTCGCAGGGTCAAAAGGTTGAATAACGGCAGCATTCGTTTGCATCGCAGGAATCATAATGCCTTGTGCAGCCAGCAAACTGATAACCAGCGGTTTTAATTTAAATGACATCCTTTCCTCCAGAGAGAAAATAATATTTTCACGCGGCAAAATAGCGCCAGGCATGACGGTTGTTTAATAAGCGAGAGAGCAGGAATGGAAAACGCATTATGTAGAGTTATCTCAGCATTTCGTAAAGGAAACGTCTAGCTGGAGTTAAGGAGAACGGAGGGGATTAAGTGAAATTAAGAATTAACCCTTTAAAATCAGCAGATAGCATGGCTTTGATTAATGCTCGCCTCTTCTTTTATATCAGTGCATTAGATTTAAATTAAGATCCAACATTTACTGCTATTATTAAAAAAAATTCATTTAATTATTTACAATTTGAGATGTAGATAAAACGTCACCATCAATGAAGTAGATCCATTCTATTTTGAATTTTCATCTCATAAAGATTAATAAGCGCAGCGAGGCAATCAGAAAAAATTATATTGTTTAAGCCTGCCTGGTGGTTGTTTTCTGAAGAAGCGAATTGAAGTGAACCGGAGATTTCGCGCCATCGTAAATTTGTGATCGTTCGCGCAATAAACCAGCAGACATCCTTGTATGGTAGTCTAATATTATAAACCTGCAGGATTTTGGCTATGGCATCTTCCACTTTTACTCAGACCCAAACGGCACAGGGAAATCACACCTCACTCATTCGTCGTGTCGCCAGTGCTTCGGCGATTGGCACCGCCGCGGAATATTATGATTTCTTTGCCTATGGCACGGCTGCAGTACTGTTTTTTGGCCACCTGTTCTTCCCCAGCCACGATCCCTTAATTAGCACCCTCGCCGCATTTGCGACTTATGCCGTTGGCTTCCTCGCTCGGCCGATTGGCGGCATTGTGTTTGGCCATATTGGCGACAAAGTGGGACGTAAAAAAGCGCTGGTGGCCACCATCCTGATAGTCGGTCTCGGTACTTTTTGTATTGGCCTGCTGCCAACCTATGAAAAGATCGGCATCTGGGCACCGGTGTTATTGATAGCCATTCGCCTGTTGCAAGGTTTTGGCGTGGGCGGCGAACAAGCTGGCGCGGTCCTGATGACCGCAGAATATTCGCAAGCATCACGTCGTGGTTTTTTTGCCAGCTGGGTTCAAATAGGTGCTCCGGTTGGGTTCCTGCTGCCGCTGGCACTGTTCGCCATTCTTAATGCCTCCCTGAGCGCGGAACAAATGATGGATTGGGGCTGGCGCGTACCTTTCTTACTGAGTGCACTGCTGGTCATCGTGGGGTTGTTTATTCGTTTACGCATCGACGAATCGCCAGTGTTCGCCGCCATCCGCGAAACCAAGGCCGCCGAATCGCGTCCGTTAAAAGAAGTGATTCGCGGTAATCCGAAATTAATCATCAATGGTGTGGCGGCTAAATTAATCGAAGCCTGCGCCTTTGCCCTCTTCACGGTGATTATCCTGGCCTGGGGCAAAGCTAATAATCTCGACGCCGGCATACTGATGAACAGCATGATTGTGGCTGTGATTCTCGAGATATTTGCCATCCCGCTGATGGGGGCGTTATCCGATAAGATCGGACGCAAACCGGTATACATGATGGGTGCACTGCTCATTGTTATTTCCATTGTGCCCTTCTTTTATGCCCTGTCCCAAAACAGCTACTGGCTCACGCAAATTGCGATGATTGTCGCGCTGACACTGGGCCACAGTATGTGCTACGCCCCACAGGCGTCCTGGTTCCCGGAACTGTTCCCGACGCATATTCGCTGCAGCGGCATTGCAGTGATTTGGCAGGTGGGATCGTTAATTGGCAGTGGCGTGCTTGGCTTAGTTGCGGTGAAAATCCTGCAGGCCACCGATGGGCACTGGTATGGCCTGGCGCTGTATGTTGCGGTGCTGGGGGTGATTTCCGTTGTAGGCCTGCTGCGATTGCCTGAAACGGCTCCAGGCCGACGTGATGGCGAATATCACACCTGGGAACAACATTAATTAACGATGGGCGCGCGAAGTGAAGTGAACCCCTTAACCTGGACAGTTACAGCATCGCCTGTTGGTACTGAGTTCGGTATTGTACCGGACTCAGTCCACCTAACCCCGT
>NZ_JZRD01000020.1:0-46318 GCF_000963995.1 Pantoea sp. SM3 | reverse complement strand
GCTTAACTGACTGGCATTAGGCCATCAGGCCGCCTTATCTTTGAAAAAACTTAACGCCCCGCGCCTTGTAAGCGGAACTGCGCAACCAGCCGCTCCAGCATCATCGCCTGTTCTTCCAGCGAGTTTGCCGAGTGCGAGGATGCGCTAACCAGCGTGGCGTTTTGCTGGGTTGTGGTATCGAGTTCACCCACCGCGCGAGCAATTTGTTCAATACCACGGCTCTGCTCATCGGACGCTGCAGAAATTTCCTCCATGATCTCATTCACGCGCGCAATGCTACCGAGAATCTGATCCATGGTTTCACCTGCACGCGCTACCTGCTGATGCCCGTTACTAATCCGGCTCACCGATTCACTGATCAGCTGCTCAATATCTTTTGCGGCACCGGCGCTACGCTGTGCCAGGTTGCGCACTTCACTGGCGACCACGGCAAAACCACGCCCCTGCTCACCGGCTCGTGCCGCTTCCACTGCCGCGTTCAGTGCCAGAATATTGGTCTGGAATGCAATGCTGTTAATCACCGCAGTGATGTCAGCAATTTTCTTCGAGCTGTCAGAGATTTCACCCATGGTGCTGACCACGTCGCGCACCGCTTTGCCGCCCTGATTGGCGTTATGCGAAGCTTCAGCAGCAATCTGGCTGGCTTGACGGGCGTTCTCGGCGTTATTTTTCACGGTAGCCGTTAACTCCTCCATGCTGGCAGCCGTTTCCACCACCGCCGCCGCCTGCTGTTCAGTTCGCGATGACAAATCGAGGTTACCCTGATTGATCTCGCTAGCGGCTTGCGACACGCTGCTGACGCTATGCAACACATCGCCAATCATACTGCGCAGACGGTCGTTCATCCGCCCCATCGCCGAGGTCAGCTTGCCGAGTTCATCATGACGGTCGGTGGTAAACTGCGAGCTTAAATCGCCGCTGGCAATGCGCTCCGCCAACTCAAGGTTGTGGAACACCGGACGCGTAATCTGACGGATGATGTACCACGCCACCAGTACGCCAAACAGAATCGCCAGACCCCCAATCAACAAGGATAGCGTCGCTGAACCGTTCGCCAGTTCATCGTTACGCTCCTTCACGATAGTAATGATCTTTTTGATCGCCGCGCTGCTCTTATCACCCGCGACTTTTACCGTGTCTTCTGACGCACGCAGCTGGCCATAGCTGTCCGCCGCTTGCAGGCTGAGATCTTTAAAGCGTTCGGTATCCTGCCACAGCGCGGTAAATCCGCCCTGCTGTTCGGGTGGCAGCTGAGCCAACAAGGCTTTCATGCCCTGGTCGGCCTGCTGGAAATGGGTTTGCAAGGTATTGCGCAGGGTATCAGTGACATTGAAGCGCAGCGCCCAGGCCTCTTCACGCACGTTGCTGATAGCGAAGAGCTGCTCGTAAATCTGGTTAGTCAGTTCTGGATTGGTCACTGGCGTGCGGATCAACTGCGTGTAGCGCGAGGTCATGTCTTGCTGGCTCAGGGAATCGAGCTGTGCTCGCTGGCTATTCAGCTGCTGTGTAGCTTGCGTCATTGCGCCAATACTGTTCTGGAAGCTGGCGAGATGGGTATCCAGTTCATCCACCAGCGCGCGGGCATTGTCTGTCCAGGAGAGTTGTTTGGCCTCACGATTGAGCTGCTGGGCATGCGCCACATAATCAGCCATCACTTTGCCTGACTTATCATCACCATAAAGATATTTGAGGCGGTTAATTTTGGCCTGGAACACCTCAATGTTGATGTCATAGATCAGATTGGTTTTCTGATAAATGTCATGAATCGCGTTGAAGCGCTGCACGCTGATGCAGGTGGCCAGGGCCACTAACAGCAACACAATGCCAAATCCTGCTGACAATTTCCGGGTGATGCGTACATTACGTAAACGGGATACCAGCCCCATGTTCCCTCTCCTGCGAATGTTGTTTTTGTAAATTCTGGTAAGGGAGTTATCGGAGCGAGGCGGGATTTGTTTATCGCTGAGATCACAAAAAAACGATTACAGGATGTTATGCGCCGCCGGGTGGCGGCGCGAGCAGGTTATCGTGCAGATTGCGGGGCTAACTGGCTGATAAACAGGCCTGCAGCGCTCACCGCATCCACCGCCACTTTCCCTAACTGCTGGCGAATACTGTCACCCAGCGCGATGGTAGAAAAACCCGTGCAGGAGAAAGCGATCACCTCGATGCCTTCGCGATAGAGCGTATCAGCGCAGGCCAGGGCGCTGGCACGACCTTCTGCACTGAGCAGATCCGTGGTGTTCAACACTCCTTCCGGACGCGCGTAACGCACGGATTCACCCAGCAGCTGGCGGAAAGGCGCCGGTGCCGCCGCACCAATCCCCATCACGGCCACCGGGCGTTTCAGCATACGAGCAATACTTGCTGAAGCCGAACCGGCGCTGATGACGGGAATGGATACGGCATCACGCAGTGCTGCAAGGCCAGGATCGGCGGCGCAACTGAGAAACAGCGCATTGCAGCCGTCGGATTCTAATTGCCGCCCGAGCGTAACGATCTTAGGCACCGCCAGCGCTTCACTGGCATCATCGAAAATGCCTTTGTGCTGATCGGGGATAGCCCGGCTAATTGAGTTGATAGCGTATTCCTGATGAATCAGCCGACCATGTTCTTCGACAAAGTGCTGATCTGGATGGGTAAATACGCGGATTATCCCCAGCATGGCTGTTACTCCTGGTCTGATGTTAAACGGGTTTGCAAAGCGACTTGGTTTTTTATTGTGTCGAGTAACATGGCAGTTTTATGCAAAAGCGGCAACACGTACCCGCCGCTGGTTTGACCTACAATGCTGCTCCGACTTCCGCGATCACACCGCGTAACCACTGATGCGCCGCACTGTCCTGCGTTCTGCGATGCCAAAGCAAATCAAATGGAATAGAGGGCAGCGTCAACGGCGGTTCAAACATGATGATGTCGCCCTGGCTGGCTGAAGTGGTGCCCACGCGGCGCAGTACCGTTGCCACATAATCCGTTCCCGGCAAGAGCGCGGGCACGGTAAACATAGTAGGCAACGTCAGACTGATGGTGCGCGCCAGCCCTTGCTCACGTAACTGCTGATCCACCAAGCCGTAATGGTTACCTTCGGGTGACACCAAAATATGACGCATCGACAGAAACGCTTGTAGGTTCATGCCTTTACGCGCTACCTCGTGTTCGCGCCCGACTAAGGTGACAAAATCGTCGCGTAGCAATGGTTGGGAAAGAATTCGGTTTTCTGCTTTGGTTGGCGGTACGCCTACGGCAATATCAATCTTCCCCGCATCGAGTAGCGCAACAACCTCATCGCGATCAATAAAATAACGCACATGAATCGTGCAATGAGGTGCCACTGCCGCCAGCTTTTTGGTTAACGCCGGTAGCAGCACATGCATCGGATACTCCGTCAATCCCAGGGTAAAACTGCGCTGTTTAGCCGTAGGATCAAACACCTCTGCGGGCTTCATTAAATGACGCACCTGCCCTAACGCATCGGCCACCGGCACCGCAATCTCCTGCGCTTTCGCCGTGGGTAACAAGCCTTCTGCGCTGCGGATAAACAACGGATCGTCAAAAACACGACGCAAGCGAGAGAGCGCGGCACTCATCGCCGGTTGGCTTACGCCAGCCAGTGCCGCAGCTTTAGTGACGTTGCGCTCCAGCATTAAGGCATTAAATGCCACCAGCAAGTTGAGATCGAACCCTTCAAAATTCATATTTTGTATATTGCTCTATACCAATCATTTGTTGGATGGATAGTGTCAGATTCGGGAATACTGCACAAGCCGGTGAGATGCACCGCTAACTAATCCAATAAGGTTTCCAACATGTCTGCCACACAACCACTGAACCAACGCCTGCAAACTGAACGTACTGCGGTAGAAAACCTCTATCGCGCCTTTAGTGACAAAAATCCCGACCTGCTGGATCTGGCGGTAACACAAGACTGGGATGACATCCCACTGGCGCCAGGTCAGGGGCCGGGACCCGAAGGATTTAAACCTTTGCTGGCAGGTTTTATCGCCGCGTTCCCGGATATCAACATCATCGTGCACGACATGCTGCAGGAGCCGGGAAAGATTGCTGTGCGCGCAGAAATTACCGGTACGCACCAGGGTGAGTTTATGGGCATTGCGCCCACCGGTCGTCGCATTAGCGTGCGCCTGCACGAATTCCACTTACTCAACGGCGAGCGCGTGACCACCACCTGGCATATGGAAGATTGGTTTACCATGTTCCAGCAGATTGGCCAGTTCCCGGCACTATAATTTTGAGGTGATCGATTATCGCAGCCAGGATTTCACCCAGATTGCCCCGGTTGATGTGGTGTTAGATCCCTTTGGCGGCTAAACCCTGGAGCGCTCATGGCAAGTGTTAAAACTCGGTGGACATATTGCTACGTTGGCCGACTTTGCTATTACCGATCGCGGTGACCGCCATGGCCATGCCGTTTTCTTTGCCGATGCCACGGTCGCCCTGCCCCAGGCCATGCGCGATTTCAGCAACGGTAACTTGCAGATAGTGATCGATTCCATCCATCTGCTGGAACAGAGCCGCGCCGCGCTGGAACGCGTTGCCTCCGGCCATGCATGCGGCAAAGTGATTGTGAGAAGTGGACGCTAAGATGCCCGGGCTCGCCGCCACACACAGCCAATGAGAGTGGCGGCTAACTCTTCAAACACCCGCGCTTCGCCTAACCTCCACAGATAACAGATGTCATTTCAAATGCGATGGTTTAAGCCAGGCATAATCTTCCCCTGCTATGCTAAGCACCAGACGTTAATCAGTGTTCACAGGCGGAAGAATGAAAGTCGTGTTATGTGCGTATCATGAGATGGGATGCGCGGCGCTGGAGAGTTTACAGGAAGTGGGATTTGAAGTGGCTTGCGTGTTCACCCACGCAGGCGCCCATCAGGAAAACAGTTTTTTTGACTCAGTTGAAGTCATGGCGCGACAACTTCAGATCCCGGTGTTTTGCCCGGATGATATCAATACGCCGGAATGGATTGCCAAAATCTCGTCACTGCAACCCGATGCAATTTTCACCCTGTCATATCGTCAGGCTCTCTCCCCTGCTTTGATCGCCACCGCCAGGAAAGGGGCATTTAACGTGCACGCTTCATTATTGCCTGCCTATCGCGGTCGTGCCCATCTTAACTGGGTGATTATCCGCCACGAACGCGAAACCGGGGTAACGCTGCATCGTATCAATCATGTTCCGGACGGCGGGCCAATTCTGGCGCAAAGTCGTGTCACCATCACTGACGACGATGATGCACTGTCACTGCACCGTAAACTGGTACGCACGACGCGGGAACAATTACCAAACTGGCTGCGCGCACTGCGTGCGGGGAGTCTGATGGAGCGCGTGCAGGATGAAAGCCTCGCCAGCGAACCCGGACAGCGAAAGCCTGAAGATGGACAGGTTCACTGGCATCAATCTGCTGATGAGATTCATCGCCTGATTCGTGGCGTCGCTTATCCGTGGCCTGGCGCGTACAGCCTGATAGGTGAACAACGCTTTATCGTGTGGAAAAGCCGTGTGCTTGCCCAGCCGCATCAGCATGCGCCGGGGTCGATTATTTCCATTGAGCCGCTTTTGATCGCCTGTGGCGAAAATGTGCTGGAGATTGTCACGGCAGGGTTATCGCATCACGATAACCTCAGCGCACCGCAACTGGTGCAGCACTTTTCACTGCACGTGGGGATGTCACTCAACTAACATTTTGTCTGGCGATTTCAGGCTGAAATCGCCAACGTCTATCACCAGCGGGTAGCCGCCATATCAATGACGAAGCGATACTTCACATCGCCTTTCAGCATACGCGCGAAGGCAGCTTCCACTGACTCACCCGCAATCAATTCGATATCTGCCGTGATGTTGTGCTCGCCACAGAAATCCAGCATCTCCTGCGTCTCTTGAATACTGCCAATCGACGAACCGCTGATGCTTAAACGGCGGAACACCATCGGCGTCACGTCAGGAGATTGATGTGGTTGCTCAGGAATCCCCACCAGCACCAGACGGCCATTGGTTTTTAAGGTCGCGAGGTACGGGTCGAGGTCGTGTGGCGCGGAAACGCAGTCGATAATGAAATCGAGTGAGGTTTTCGCCGCTGCCATCTGCGCATCATCACGCGACACCACAACACGGCTGGCGCCGAGACGGCGTGCATCCGCGCCCTTCTCCGGAGAGGTGGTGAACAAGGTGACTTCCGCACCCATCGCACTCGCCAGTTTCACCGCCATATGGCCCAGGCCACCTAAGCCGACCACGCCCACTTTATCGCCTGCTTGTACGTTGAAGTGACGTAACGGCGACCATACGGTGACACCTGCGCAGAGCAAAGGTGCAACGCCCGCCAGCGGCAAGTTTTGCGGTACTGACACCACAAAATGCTGATCGACCACCACATTCTGCGCGTAACCGCCCCAGGTGCTGTCGCCCGTGTGCTTATCCATACCGTTGTAAGTCGGCGTAAAACCGGCTTCGCAATACTGCTCTTCCTGCTGCTGACAAAAATGGCACTCGCGGCAGGAATCGACCATCACGCCGACACCCACAACATCACCAACCTTGAAGTTTGTGACCGCAGCACCGGTTTCTATCACGCGTCCCACGATTTCATGGCCGGGCACCAGTGGATAGCGACTGACCGCCCATTCGTTACGCGCCATATGAAGATCGGAATGGCACACGCCACAGTACAAAATGTCGATTTTCACGTCCTGCGGTTGCAGTGGACGCAGCGCGATCTGGCTGGATACGAGAGGTTTTGCCGCGTCGTGAGCGACTAATGCGTTGATTTTCATGGTGCCTCCGCAAGGTGCTGGCGTAATTGAATTGAAGGCGGCAGACTATAGTCAACGTGGTGCAGAAATGATAGTAGTTACCTTTTGGTGACCATAAAGGAGTGACACTGATGCCAGCCTGGGTTGACGGTAAGCTGTTTTTTTATGCGGATTCTCCTCCGCGTCGCTTGATGGATCTGTTCTCGCTGAAGTGGAGCAGTATGGTGCTGCACGCGCTTTATCACTGGCCGGAAAAGCGTGCGCGCACCGGTGAGTTGCAGCGCAGCTTGCAGGGGATTTCAAAAAAGATGCTGTTTCAGACCCTGAAAGAGCTGGAGCAGCGAGGGCTGATCGCCCGCCATGTGTACGATGTGATTCCACCGAAAGTGGATTATCGCTTAACGCCGTTAGGATTAACCTTCGCAGCGCCGATTGAACAGATGTATCAGTGGGGGCTGGAAAATCAGGCGGCGCTCGATGCGATGGAAGACAATTTGCGCAAGGCTACGGACGTGCCATCAGACGCGCCACCGTCTCTCGATCCCTCGACAAGCGCGGATTAAACACCACCAGACTCAAGCCAGGCTTGCCTTCGACCGCAAACGTGCTGTATTCGAGTTCCAGCACACCTTCGTCCGGTAGCCACAACTGTTTGATACCTTCCCCGTGTTGGCTGACTTCTTGCGATTGCCATAGCTGGCGGAAGGTTTCACTCATCTCACTGAGTTCTTCTACCAGCGCGCGCACATGCTCACTGGCACCGGTGCGCGCCACGTCGGCACGGAAATTCGCGACCATGTTACGCGTGACCTGATGCCAGTCCGGCAGGCGCTTTTTCATCTCCTCATGACTGAACATCATCAACAGGATGTTGCGCTGTTCCGGCGGCAGCTGCGCGTAATCAACAAACACTTTGGTCGCCGCATGATTCCAGGCGACGACCTGCCACTCTGCGGTTTTCACCAGCGCCGGGGTTTGCGTCATGCTATCGAGCACTCGCTGCAAAGAGGGCGACACATCCACGCCCGCCTGCCAGGTGACGCCCGGCAAACGGTTTTGCGCCAGTAAAAACAGGTGATCGCGCTCGGCAGCACTCAATTCTAACGCTTTGGATAATCGCTCCAGCACCTCTTCAGAAGGCGCACCGCCTCTGCCCTGCTCCAGCCAGGTGTACCAGGTGGTGCTGACACAGGCACGCACTGCCACCTCTTCACGGCGTAAGCCGGGTGTACGACGGCGCAGCAACGGATAGCCGAGTTTACTCGCATCCAGCCGTTGGCGGCGTTCACGCAGATAGTTCCCGAGCAGATTGTCGTCTTGTAGGGTCATGGCGTTATCCTGTTAGTGCATATACCTGTATAAGCTCACGACTGTTCGCCGCGCCGGAGACTTTTATCATAGTGCTTCAACAGCCAGAAATAGGAGTACGAATATGCGACTTTTTGTGACCGGCGCAAGCGGCTTTATCGGTTCGGCCATTGTGAAAAAACTGCAGGCACGCGGCGTGGATGTGCTTGGACTGGCGCGTAGTGATGCCTCTGCTGAGAAACTGCATCAGCAAAGTGTGCAGGTGATTCGTGGGGATCTGGAAGATATTGCCAGCCTGCGCAGCGCCGTTGAGCAGAGCGATGGCGTGATTCACGCGGGCTACATCCACGATTTCAGCCGGATGGATCACGCGGCGGCTATCGATCAGCAGGCGATTCTGGCAATGGGCGAAGTCCTTGCCGGATCAAACCGTCCGTTGGTGGTCACCACCGGCACGGCACTGGTGTCACCGGGACGTCTTGCTGTAGAGCAAACCAAACCGGTTTCCGGCGGTCATCCTCGTTCCGACTCCAACATTGCCGCGCTCGCCCTGGCTGATAAAGGCGTACGCGTGTCGCTGGTGCGCTTACCACCGACCGTCCACGGAGCTGGCGATCATGGTTTTGTGCCAATGATCATCAATATGGCGCGAGAGAAAGGGGCTGCGGTGTATATCGGTGACGGCAGCAATCGCTGGCCAGCAGTACATCGTGATGATGCCGCCGAGCTGTTCTGCCTCGCCGCTGAGCACGCCGAAGCCGGCACGATTCTGCATGCGATTCAGGAGGAAGGCATTGCGTTTCGTCAGATCGCCGAAACCATCGGCACCGGTTTATCCCTGCCGGTAAAAAGCCTGACGCTGGAAGAAGCCAAAGAGTGGCTGGGCTGGATGGCGTTCTTTGCCTCCGTGGATAACCCTGCATCCAGTGAATGGACGCGCCAGACGTTTAACTGGCAACCCACCGGGCCGGGATTACTGCAGGATATGCGCGAGGCGGGTTATTTTTCCCGATGATTTCGCACTGCCTCTTGTAGGAAATCAATAAACGCACGGCTTCGCGCGGGAAGAAAACTACGCTCCTGATAGAGCAGTGCGATCTCAAGAGGGGCAGGAACGAGCTCAAGTTCAATCACTTCCAGCCGCCCGTCACGAATATAAGGTTCACAAGCCTGCGCTGAAAGGATGGCAAACCCGACGCCTTTCAGTGCTGCTTGCAGTGCCATCTCACCGCTGTCGACACGAAACGGGCTCGTCACATTGATATGTCGAAACCCTTTTCCCGTCGTGAGAAATTGCCATGCCTGTCCCTGAAGAGCGCTAACGGTAGTGATACAGGGCAGAGCCAGCAATTGCTCTGTGTGCGTAGGTCTTGGGAACCTTTGAAGCAGAGTCGGCGCCGCAACAATCTGGCAGGGCAATAAGACCAGCTGTTGAGCAATGACATCACTGCTGGCACGAGCGCCGCGACTGATATCAATCACAACATCGCAGTCTTCCCACAGAGCATCAGCCCCCTGAAGGTTGGTCATACAGTGGAGTTCTATCCTGGGATACCGCAGTACAAAGTCAGCCAGAAGATTGCCAAACACCACCGGCCCAACGCCACTCGGTAAACACACGCGTAGCAATCCTTCCGGTTCAGTTTTCGCGTGGCTTAGCCTGGCCTCCGTCTCATTCACCAAGTCCAACAAGGGGCGCATGCTGTCAAAAAACATCTGCCCTGCGTCGGTAAGCTTCATGTGACGCGTACTTCGCTGTAATAGTCGCATCCCCAACCGTTCTTACAGTTGGGAAATTTGGCGACTCACATTCGATGCAGGCATATTAAGGGCCCGCGCCCCACCGATAAAACTGCCTTTTTCTGCAACGGTGACGAAGACACGTAAGACATTTAAATCGATTTTACTGCGCATCTATTATCCCATTTATGATAATTATTCATCTCACTTTATCTATCTAATCATAATGATGCACGGACAATAGACTAGGCCTCCTGTCACTTAATGGAGCAAACTATGCCTGTCCTCACCCCGCAATCAGGTTCATTCGCTGTGATCCGCATCGCTGTGATTATCGCTTTTGTTCAATTCACGAATGCCCTCGAATACATGATGTTTAATCCGCTGTTTGCCTACATGGCATCTCAATTTTCGGTGCCTGTCACTTATGCAGGATATGTCACGGGGACTTACACCCTGGGTTCAGTGCTATCCGGGTTATGTATTTGGAAATGGATTGACCGCGTTAACGCCAAACGATTTTTACTGTGGAATATGGCGCTTTTAGGCGCTCTGACGGTGCTGATCACCTTCACGAGCGATTATACCCTGCTGCTGGTTCTACGATTTATGGCGGGGTTAGTGGGGGGAACAACCATGGGCGTAGGGATGAGTTTATTAATCAGCCTCGCGCCAGAGTCCTTACGAGCACGGATGATTGCCACCGTCATTGCCGCTTTCTCTGTGGTCAGCATTGCAGGGATGCCGACCATGCTGTTTTTGAGCACACATTTCGGCTGGTATAGCGCACCGAGACTCATTGGCTTGCTGTGTCTGATAGGTTTGCTTCTTATTGCCGGGTTTATTCCTGATGCTCCGCGCAAAACATCCCCTAAATCATCGATAGCGCTGACGCCAGAATGGTTGTTTTTCGCCAGCGGGAACGCCATCGCACAATTTACCCCTATGCTCATCATTCCTGCTTTGGTGCCTTTATTGACCCAACACATGCAGGCTGTGAGCGCCTCGCTGCCAATGCTGTTCTTCATCGGTGGCATCGCAGGGATGATGGCAACAAAACTCACCGGAAAACTATTGGCCCAATATTCCAGCTACACCTTAGCCGTTGTCTCAACACTGATATTACTGGTCAGCATGCTGCTTCCCGTGACAGGTTTGCATGCCAGCGTACTTTTCATGGGGCTGTTTCTGGGTGGAGCTTACGGACGATTGGTGGTGGTGTCTTGTGTGACCGCGAGATTTCCAAATGAGGCCAGTCGGGCTGGTTTCCTGTCCCTGCAAACGGCGCTGATGTCATTGAGTACCACCCTCGCCTTTTTTGTTTCGGCCATGACTTTTGAGATAGCCGCGCCACTACCGATCATATTCTGGGTACTGGTGGTCGGCAGCGCATTACTCTTGCCACCGCTGATAAAGAGGATGGAAAAAAGGTTAGCGAGGCGTGAAGCTTGAATTGATGTCGATGTTGAGGGGGATACATGGCATTGCGTGACCGTCTGCTGTGTGCCAGAAGCGGAAGTAGCTAATAACGATCTATGTTGAAGAATGGGGAGCAGGTCACCAGTAATAGATGTTGTCGCGTTATGACAATTTAAGGATTACCCATATAAGGGCTTTGTCTTTCAAACTGAATTGTTCATAATGCCCTCCTCATACACCCTAGAAAAGCTTTTTATAAATCAATAAATTATAACATTCCCTGTCATTAATAAGCAGGAGTTCGCATATGTCTAAGATTAAGTTTGAACTGACGCGTGGAAGCGATGTGCTTCGTGATGGCATGTATCTAGAGTTATCTGTCAGTGATAAATCCTCTTCAAGGCTGGTTGCGGACGTTTTCTATTCTGACGTTACTCAGGAATTCTTTTTGACCTGCTACGAAGAAAACATTCCTATGGAGGAAGTGGAAAAACTGATTTCTAAGGCGAGGATACTTCTCCCGCCAGTTAAGTAATGGCAATAAAAATCACATGTCACTAAATACATTTCAATGTCCGCTGATCGCTCACAGCTGCCTGTCAACCTGGCCGCATTTTGTTGGCGATGGTCAAGTAAAATGCAAACGGGTAGGCAAATGAATGCAAATACCCAAATTGTTAAACGTCGCGGCAGAATCGATCGCCCAGCTGAAAGTTTAGCTCTTGCTCGATAGACTCTGCCGCGAGGAATTAACCAAACGGCTCTTCGCGTGCCAGCAAGCGTGCAATCACGTTTAGCGCACCTTCGTCGTTGTTGCTATCGGTTTTATAACGCGCAACGGCGGCCACAGGTGCGGCTGCATTCGCCATCGAAAAGCTGTAACACGCCTGACGCAGCATTTCGAGGTCGTTGGCGCTATCGCCAATCGCCAGTACTTCGCAATCGTCGATGCCCCATTTTTCCTGCAGCAGCGCGATGCCGTGTGCTTTGTGGCAGCCGGGAATGATGAGGTCGACAAAACCAAAGCCGCTGGAGACCGGATGCATAATGTTTTCAATCGCGCCCAGTTCTTTGTGCAGACGATCCATCAGGGCATCCACCCCTTCGTGGGCCAGATTCAACGAAAACTTAAAGATGGTGTCATCGATATCGTAGAGGTTGTCGCGTTTTTCCAGGCGATGATAGTGATTCGCCAGCATCGCAATCACTTCTTCCGGCATCGAGGTGTGCACATAAGCGCCATTGCGACCGCACACCACGGTGCTGATATCCGGCTCTTTCGCCAGAATATCCAAAATTTGATGGACACGTTCCGGCGCGAGTTCACCGCAAAAGATCTCTTCATTGCTGTCTGACACCCAGGCACCGTTCTCGGCGACAAAGGCGATTTCATCTTTAATGTCCGGGAAGTAGCGTTGCAACTGATAATATTGATTGCCACTGGCGACCACAAAACGAACGCCTTTCTCTTTCAACAAGGCGTACTGACGCGCAAAACGTTGAGCGTTGTACTGTTTGTTGTCATCGAGAAAAGTCCCATCCATATCCACCGCAATCATTTTTACTGCCATCTTGCTCTCCCGTATCGGTTAACCAGCATTCCTTCCAGCTGTGAAAAGGTTTTCATAGAGCTTACTCGCGGTGTGGATTAATGAGAATGGTAATAATGAGATTGTTAACCGCTTTCAGAGATTTCCAGTGCCATCTTTTACTGCAAATTCGCCCCTTTTTCCCTGATCCAGACACAGAACATCTCAGCCATATCCTGTGCGTAGTCCTGAATTTCCACCTCAGAGCGCGGTGTTTCGGAAAAATGCTTGCCCACGTTACCCAGTGTGCTGTTGATCAGATCCGCAGCGCGCAGACGTTCTTTCTCTTCCATCTGGGGCAATAACTCATACAGGAAATCACTTACCACATTTTCCCCCGCCGCTCGCGCGGCCGCCACTTCCGGGGCATCACGATACAAGGGTGCCGCATCGTTGAGTGCGGTGCGCATGGCGGCTTCTTCACATTCGGAGTGTAAAAACGCCCGTGTGAGCTGATGCAGACGTTCACGCGGTGGCACAGCCCGATCGCGCAGGATCGATCCTAAGAGATCGCCGGTTCGCTGCCATTCCTCGCTTTGTAAGCGGAAAAGAATAGCCGCTTTATTGGGAAAGTATTGATACAGCGATCCAATACTCACACCGGCACGCTCTGCCACGCGTGCCGTGGTAAATCGCGTGGCGCCTTCCTGTTCCAAAACCTGAGTAGCGGCTTGCAAAATCGCCGAAACCAGCTCACTGGATCGCGCTTGTTGCGGCCTTTTTCTCTCTGAAATCTTAGTGTTACGACGTTCAGCCATCTGATACTCCTGAACACGAATAGTGAAATGCGAAGGATTCATCGTATTCTGATCGCACAGTTTAATCCACGGGGAAACATCATGAATACTTTAACGTCTGCGCCTTTAGCGCCACTGCTTAACTATCTTTTTGAACTGGCCGACAACATGGCGCATCCGACCAACGAAGCTTTTCACGCCATGTCTGATGAAGAACAAAATCGCCTGATGCAGAGTAAAACCGATTATCTGGAACTTTATGGCCACCTGAAAAATGTACCGCTGGCGGTATCACGTGAGACCGGCAAACTGCTGTATATGCTGGCGCGCAGCAGCAGAGCACAATCTATTGTAGAGTTCGGGACGTCATTCGGCATTTCGACGCTGCATCTGGCCGCGGCGGTGCGCGATAACGGTGGCGGTCAAATCATTACCAGTGAATTCGAACCGGGCAAGGTTGCCTTAGCGCGTAATCATTTTGCGGATGCGGGCGTGAGTGATTTGATTGAGGTACGCGTTGGCGATGCACTGCTGACTTTAAGCGAAGCGATGCCAGCATCGGTCGATATGTTGGTGCTGGATGGTGCGAAAGCGATTTACCCAGAGATTTTGGCGTTGGTTGAGCCTTATCTGCGCCCTGGGGCACTGATCGTCGCCGATGACGCAGATTTCAGTCCGGAATATCTGGCGCGCGTGCACAGCGGAAACGGCTATATGTCCTTGCCTTTTAATGATGGTGTGGAAGTGTCCATGTGGGTGGGACGTTCACAGTAATCAGCACCCAGAGCCTGCGCTCTGGGTGATTTTTTATTTCCGATACTGCGCTTCAACCCGTTCCTGCTTGATCTTGGCATCAATGGAGAGTTCTGCGGTGGGGCGTAGCAGCAGACGAGCCAGGCCAATGGGATCGCCCGTTTCACGGCAGTAGCCGTATTCGCCCTGATGGATGCGCTGCACTGCCGCATCAATTTTGGGTAGCAGCCGACTTTCACGATCGATCTGGCGAAACAACAAGCGCAGTTCTTCTTCGCGTATCGCTTTGTCCGCTTCATCCCCCTGCTGTTCACTGCGTTGCAGCTGCGTTTTCAGGTAGTCGATATGTTCGAGCAGTTCCTGACGCTCGTGTCGCAATAAGCGCAAAAAGAAATCACTTTGGTGAGCATTCATATACTCTTCCGGCGGCATACTGAGAAGGTTTTGCTGCTCTCCTGCTGTGGGTTTGGTCATGTTGAAAATCCTTAACAGCCTTGTGTTAATGTTATATCGTCACATTTCAAATCATTCATTGAGGTTGCTGCGATGAAGACCACTGTTCCTCTGCTGCTGATTGCCATAGCATCGGCAAAAGCAGGTGCCTTTCAGGCAAAGATTGATACGTTAAAACTGGCGCAAAAACCGGATACCGCAGTGGCTAACGTCGATTTGACGCAGCCTCTTGCGACGGCAGAAGTGCATGCGGCGCTGTTAAAGCCCGTATCCGGCTGCCAGTGTCCGTTTTGTACGCAAATGCGTGCGCTGGCAGGCTAACTCAGGCGGATACGCGCGCCACGCGCTGCGGCCAGGGATCGGCAAATTCACCGCCACTTTGCCACCATGCAATCTCCTCTTCATTGAGAAAGCAGCGTTTCAGGGCGACGGTGAAGGCTTTCACTTCATCCGGTTCACCGATCACCGTTAAACTGCATCGTCGATCGCCAAATCGCCCCGGCATTTTGGCTACCGCCTGTTCAACCGCCGCGCGCTCCTCTGCCGTTAGCGGACTATCACGATGATTCAGAATGCCTGCTTTCCAGTAACTGATAAATTCCAGATTGATGCTGCCCGTGGCCTGATTCCATAACAGCGCTAAATCATCGCGCGTCGGTAACCAGAAAAAGCCTTTACTGCGATAGATGCCCGCGCCCATAAAGTGGTGACAGGTATCCCACAATCGCTGCGGATGAAACGGCCGATCGTCATGAATCACTTCTGAGACCATTTGCCACGCTGTGGTATCAATGGCATCCACCTCCTCTGCCAGTTCGTCAATCAGCCCCGCCACACGTTGGAAATCGTATGGTGGCATCGCCAGTAATTCGCTCAGTGACAAATTTCCCCATGGCACCGCCATCACTGCCACATAAGGATTCAAAGGATGAATCGCCTGAGCAATGCGGGAAATGCTGGAAGCAGGCAGCCGATCATTTTTGGTGAGCAGCAAATGGCTGCAAAACATGATTTGTTCTGCCAGTAGATTCTCGATACGCCGCTCATGGCGGGTCAGATTGGCCTGTAAACGAGGAATCAGCGCCTCGCCCTGCTGGTAATCGTCATTCAGCATCACGCTGTCGACCAGCGATAGGAATCCATTGAGTTGCACCCTGCCATGGTCGCGGAAATAACGCACCAGCGGCAATGGATGACTGCTGCCAGAGGTTTCCAGCAGAATCAGATCCGGACGATGTGCGTTGAGCATCGACGCAAGTGCGGCATCGAGTTTTTCGATACCCGTTCGGCTGCTGATGCTGTCGGCTGAGAGCGTGATGAAATTATGTTTACTGGCGTTGACGATTTCAGTGTTGGCAATCAGCACGCCATCAACGTCCAGTTCGCTCATATCATTGACAATGACGCAGACGGCGCGTTGCTGTTTATGCGCCTGAATCAATAAGCTTTTTAATAGCGTCGTTTTGCCTGCACCCAGAAAACCGTTGAGAATGGTGAGGGGGACTTTTTGCATTGTGACCTCTTGCTGCCGCCCGTTGCGGCCTGGGTTTGCCATCCATGGCGTCATGCCGTTCCGTTAAGCCATGCACTGCCAGAGTGGCAGTTGGGGAGCCGCGCGATTGACTGCGCTTCACTCAATCAGAAAGGTGTTGCCAGTCGCTCAGTTCATTGCACCGTGCCTGGCGTGCGTCTGTGATCAGTGAAACCAGGGATCAAACGGATCCGGAAACCCGGCCCAGTTTTCCGGCCCCTGAGTCATCTCTTCATCAGTCAGCAGCGCATTTTCCAGTTGGTTGCGCAGACGGGCTTCATCCATTTCAATCCCGATAAACACGATTTCCTGACGCGCATCGCCGGTGCCTTCTACCCAGTTCTGCATGATGTATTCCAGCGTTTCGGGATCTTCCGGCCAGCGTTCTTTTGGCGCACTGGCCCACCACATGCCCGCTAAGCCCTGACGCGTCACGCCACCGGCCTGTGACCAGGAACCAGCATAATGGGGACGACTGGCGAGCCAGAAGAAGCCTTTAGACCGGACTACGCCTTTGAGATCGCCTTCGATGACGCTGGCGAAGCGGGTGGGATGAAAAGGACGACGTGCGCGAAACACGAAGTTGCGAATGCCGTACTCTTCGGTTTCCGGCGTATGTGAACCACGTAGTTCCTGTAACCAACCTGGCGCTTGTGAGGCCGCATCAAAATCAAACAAACCGGTATTCAGTACTTCATTCAGCGCGACCTTGCCAAACTCAGAGGTTACCACGCGCGCGCGCGGATTGAGGGAGTGCAGTATCGCCAGCAAGCGGGCTTTTTCCGCTTCATCAATCAGGTCAGTTTTGTTCAAAATCAGCACGTCACAGAACTCAATCTGATCCACCAGCAAATCGACTACCGTACGTTCATCTTCTTCACCCAGCGATTCACCGCGGGATTTAATGCTTTCGTTGGATTCGTAATCGCGCAGGAAATTAAAGCCGTCCACGACGGTCACCATGGTGTCGAGCGCAGCGACTTCTGACAGGCTCTGACCGTCTTCATCGGCAAAGGTAAAGGTCTCCGCCACCGGAAGCGGTTCGGAAATCCCGGTGGATTCGATCACAAGGTTATCGAAACGGCCATCTTTTGCGAGGCGATCGACCTCCAGCAGCAAATCTTCACGCAGCGTGCAGCAGATGCAGCCGTTACTCATCTCCACCAGTTTCTCATCGGTACGAGAAAGCTCAGCCCCACCCTCTCGGACTAAGGCGGCGTCGATATTCACTTCCGACATATCGTTCACGATGACGGCGACGCGGCGACCTTCGCGGTTGTTAAGAATATGGTTAAGCAGCGTGGTTTTACCTGCGCCGAGAAAGCCGGACAGGACAGTAACCGGCAGCTTTCTAAAATTCGGGGATAGTGATGACATTGCGACTCCTTCAACATGGCCAGTGCAGGTGCGGTGACATGCCACACCCAACGTTATAATTGATATGTTATAACATAACAATTGTACTTGTCATGATGTCAGAGAAAGATTGTTGAGAAGGCATAAAAAAGCGGGCCTTTGTCGGCCCGCTCAATCACATTACTGATTGTTGGGGTAGCTCAGATCAATCGGTTCATCTGGCAATTTTGTGAATGTTTTCACAATAGTATGGAAATCTGCGGTGGGTTTCAGATCGGCAAACTGCTGTGGATAGAGATCCTTTGCCAGAATTTCCATGCCGATGATGTTGTACGGGTGGTTGTAGAAATGATGGTACACGCCATACACACGCCCCTTTTTCACCGGTTCAATTTGTGCCAAACCCGTACGCTGAAGCAGGGTCTGGAACGTGGCGTTGATCTCTTTTGGCTGCACGCCGTAACCAAATGGCAGCACATTCGTGTTCGGACGTTTAGAGCCAGACATGATGTAAACATCAGGCTTCATAGCGATGATTTTTTCCAGCGCAACGAACCCGGCATTGCCCGGCAGCAATTCCGAACCAATATTCTTGCCACCAACGGCTTCGACCAATCCGCCCCAACCGTTATGGCTGTGGGTAAAGCAGCAGTTATCACTGTTACCGGCAATCGGTTCAATGAACACGGTCGGTTTATTCTTCACCTCGGCGACGCCTTTGATGATGCGATCAAACTTTTGCTGGTAGAAGTCGGTATAGTCTTTTGCTTCGCTTTCGCGGTTCAACACTTTACCCAGCAGCGTCACGCTCGGTGCGGTGTTTTGTGCCGGGTGCAGTTCATAATCCACAAACACCACGGGAATATGCAGATTATTCAGCGTATTCAACACACCTGATTGTTCCAATGCCGGTTTTGCACGCAGCTGGGCAATCATCATGTCGGGCTTTTGCGCCAGCACGCTTTCTAAATTGACCTGTCCCTGATCGCTGAAGCCCATATCAACAATTTTGGTCGCTTCCGGCCATTTGCCTTTCAGCAGATCCCAGGTTTGGGTGTCCTGTTTTTTCGGCAGGTTATTCCACGCCACCACGCGCTTGAACGGGTCATCACGATCCAGCAACGCCAGCGTCAAAATATCGCGGCCATCCTGCAGGATGATGTGTTGTGGTTCTTTATTGATGGTTTGCGTGTGACCGTCCATATCGGTGACGGTTAACGGATAAGTGGTAGCCGAAGCAGCCGTGGAAGCCAGTAACCCCATTGCCAGTAGCAGGCGCGTTTTCATCCTAAAACTCCGTGGTAAAAAGAATAGTTATTATTATCAATTACCTTAACACAACCTTAAGTACCGAAAAATAAACATCAGGACAATGGGTTGTAACGGATTGAGTCAAAAAGGATGGGATGGGTTTGCGTAGGGTGCGCATTGATGCGCACCTGGATAGGTATTAAGTAAAATCTGACAGCTTCTGCCCGGAGGTAATCAACTCCTGCAACAGCATCTGCCGACGCTCTTGCGACGTATCACGGCTCACCATAAAGCAGATCGCCGCCACCGCCTGGCCGCTGCGGGAACGAATCGGTGCCGCCATACAGCAGGTAAAGCTTTCGGAGAGACCTTCCGTCATGCAATAGCCCAGCTTACCGGCATGATGGATTTCATCGAGAAACGCCTGCTTATCAAGAATCTGCCCGCTGGCGAGACGGTAATCTTCTTCTGGAATCAAATCGAGGATCGCGCTGTCAGACCAGTTGCTGAGCAGCAAGCGGCCAGTCGCGGTCCAGGTGATGGGCACGCGTACGCCGATATCTGAGGTGATTTTGAAGGGGTGCGCGTTGCTGCTCTCGGACAGCACCACCGTGTATTTATTGCCTTCCAACATGCAAAGCTGCACGGTTTCACCGTGGCGCGCCACAATCTCCACCATCAACTGATGGGCACGACGGATGAGGTCATTGTGCGCCATGTAGTCTGCACCGTAATAGTGCATTTCGCGACCAAAAAACACCGCACCATCTGCGTCTAATTCCACCAGCCCGGCTTCACTGAGCAGGCTGACCAACTCATAAACGCTGGATCGGGGTGCGCCGGTGGCATCGATCAAATCGCGCATCGCCATCGGCTGACGGGCAATATGCAACTGACGGAAAATATCAATAACCCGGTCAACACCGCGCGCCCGTGACGGTTTTTCATCCGGCATACGCTCACTCCCCTGTTGCATTGGTGCGATTGGAATACATGAAAAAAGAAAAGCATCATACACCCCAACGCAACAATTACCCATCCCCGTAAAAATAAAAATTAATCACTGACGTTATATTATGGCGATCTATTTTGGGGCCTCATTTTGGCACAATCGTTTTTTGCTGACATTTGAAATGTTCGACAAAGGTCACATTATTATTAAACGAACACTCTCCAGGATATTTATTTTGCGATCCCGACTACATCACAAAAAATTAAATAACCGATCACATATTGCAAAAGCAAATCCACTGTGCAAATCTTGCCCTATCCGGTATTGCAGATTCAAGTCTGATATACCGGACAGACTAACAACTCCAGAAATGAGGCAATTTGCATGACGATAAAACGTTATGGCATTGAAGGCGGAACAGGCACCGGCGGGCAAAAATTGCCTTTTGCCCGTGCGGTAGAAGCTGATGGCTGGCTGTACATCTCAGGCCAGACGCCGATGCGCGACGGTGAGGTAATGGAAGGCGGTATCATTGAACAGACCCGGTTAGCATTCGATAACTGCCTGACCATCATGCGCGAGGCAGGTTATCGCGTGGAAGATGTGGTACACGTCACAGCCGTGCTGACCGACGCACGCTACTTCAGTTCCTTTAATAAAGTATTCAGTGAGATATTCAGTGGAAATCCACCGGCGCGTATTTGCAGCGTGCAGGATTTAGTGGTCGACTGCAAAGTGGAAGTGGATATGAAATGCTTCCGCGCCGATCGTAAATAATTATTACGGTTAAAACAGGCTGACGAATTTTTATTTTCTTCGCCCACACCAGGACAGCCTGTTATTAATTGATGCTTTTCATTTTGCTGTGAAATATCGGTGTTACGCCGACTCATAACCATTTTATAGAGAGCATAAAATGAACACAACATCGCTTAAATTCGGCGCGGCTGCGCTGGCGTTACTGGTTTTAGCTGGCTGCACACCCACCGAAGAAAAAAAAGAGGCTGGCGCGGCACCGCAATCGGCCCTGCAGAACGTGTTGCAACGCGGCACGCTGCGTGTCGGTGACTGCCTGAGCTTTGCCCCCTTTGGTTTTTATGACAAAGATGGCAACCCGGATGGTTATGACGTTGATTTGGCAAAAGCACTGGCCAAGGAGATGGGCGTGAAACTGGAGATGGTGAATACCACCAGCGCCAACCGTATTCCTAACCTGCAAACCAATAAAGTCGATGTCGTGTTCTGTAACTTCACACGCAATCTGGAACGTGCCAAAGAGATCGGCTTCACCAACCCGTATGTGGTCGCCAGTGAGGCAATGCTGGTGCGCAAGAACAGCGGCATTCAATCAGCCCATGATATGGCGGGCAAAACCATCGCCACGGTGAAGGGTTCAACCAATGGGGATGAAGTCCGCAACCTCGGTATTGATGTGAAAATTCAGGAATACGATTCATCGCAAGCCGCGATCCTCGCCGTGAAGCAGGGTCAGGCCGATGCGATGATCGAAGATAACAACTTCCTGGCTTACCAGGCCAAGCTGGACCCCACGCTGACCGTCACCAACGAGGCGCTGGTTCCGCTGGAATATAACGCCTTTGGTGTGAAACAGGGTGATCAGGTGTGGACCAACTATCTGAATGAATTCCTGTTTGAGATTAATGCATCGGGTGAAAACGCCCAGCTTTATCAGAAATGGTTCGGTAGCAAGCCACGTTACCCACTGAATCCGCAATATTGATTGATGTACGGCGCGGCAGTTGATGCCGCGCCGTTCGAAGGAGTCAAACCATGAGTTATCAATGGCTAACCCTCTGGCGCTATGCCGACACCTTTCTTGAGGCCGCATGGCTGACACTACAGGTGACATTGCTGGCCTTCGTGCTGGCGGTGGCATTGGGTTTATTGTCGGCATTAGCGAAATCATCGCCTGTTGCTCCCCTGCGCTGGATCAGTCACTGCTACGTCGAATTTATTCGCAACACGCCGGTGCTGCTGCAAATTTTTATCATCTTCTTTGGCCTGCCCTCGCTGGGCATCACCATGAGCGCCTTTACCGCCGGTGTGCTGGCGCTGGGCATTAACGTTGGCGCTTACTTGTCTGAAACCTTTCGTGCCGGGATTCAATCGGTGCCAAAAGGTCAGCTCGAAGCCGCTTATATTCTCGGCATCCCACGTCGGCAAATCTTTCTCAGCGTGGTGCTGCCGCAGGCGGCACGCGCCGTATGGCCGGCAATCATCAACAACCTGATTCAGCTGCTGCTCGGCACTTCGCTGCTTTCTGCGATTGCCCTGCCAGAACTGACCGGCACCGCCACGGTGATCAACGCCCGCACTCTGCTGTATGTCCAGACCTTTAGCGTGGTCGCGCTGGTCTATCTGGTGCTGAGCAATCTGTTCTCCTGGCTGGGCACGGTAGCAGGACGGCGCATGTTCCACCCGCCGCTGGTGACCCCGGTAAAAAAGTCCGCCTGGTGGTGGGCAAAAAAATGGCTGACTAATCCAGTGAAACAGGAGAATGCGCTATGAGCGAGCTTATCATCAGCTCTTTCCCCATCCTGCTGAAAGGACTGGGTATCACGCTGTTGCTGTCCATCGCCGCCATTATCGGCAGCACGTTGCTGGGCTTACTGGCGGCAGTGTTGCGCACCAGCCGATTGCCGGTCGCCAAACAGATCGCCGTACTCTATACCGAGCTGTTTCGCGGTACGCCGGTGCTGATCACGCTGATGTTCATCTACTTCGGCGTGGCCTACTTCGGTTATGAGATCAACCTGTTTGCCGCCGGGATCCTCGGTTTGAGCATCTATCAAGGTGCCTATATCGCCGAAGTGTTCCGCGCCGGAATTGAAGCGGTACCGAAAGGACAGTGGGAAGTGTCGTGGATTCTCGGGCTTTCCAAACGTCAAACCTTCATGAGCGTGGTATTGCCCCAAACCCGTGGCATCGTGTTGCCGCCGCTGGCCGGTCAGTATCTTTCGCTGATTAAAGACACCTCGATCGTCAGCATGATCGGCATGTCCGAACTGATGCATCAGGGCCAGGCGATTGTCGATCGCATCGGCCAACCGGTGGTGATTTACGGCCTGGTTGCCCTGCTCTACTTCGCCATTTGCTTCCCGCTTTCTCGTTGGGTTCAACATCATCAAACCAGGAGCCAGATATCATGAGCCAATCCGCGATTACGCTGAGCCGCATTACTAAATCCTTTGGCTCCACTCAGGTGCTGAAAGAGATCAGTCTGGATGTTTCACCCGGCGAAGTGCTGGTGTTGATTGGTGCGTCCGGTTCAGGAAAAAGCACCGTGCTGCGCATCATGAGCGGCTTAGAAACCGCTGATGGCGGCGAAATATGGGTCAACAAAGTGCCATTGCACGACCGCAAGCGCAGCAGCGAAATTTGTGGCCATGTCGGCATGGTGTTCCAGCAGTTCAACCTGTTCCCACACAAAACCGCGCTGGGTAACGTCACGCTGGCGCTGATTAAAGCGCAAAAACTGTCTGAAGCGGAAGCGAACAAACGCGGCATGGCGGCACTGACTCGTGTTGGGCTGGCGGAGCGCGCGCATCACTATCCGGCACAGCTTTCCGGTGGTCAGCAGCAGCGCGTCGCCATTGCGCGCGCGTTAGCGGTGGAACCGAAAATTATGTTCTTCGATGAAGCCACCTCCGCACTAGACCCAGAGCTGGTTGGCGAGGTGATGGAAGTGATGCGCAGCCTGGCGCGTGAAGGCATGACCATGGTGGTGGTGACGCACGAAATGGGCTTTGCTCGTAAAACGGCAGATCGCGTGGTGTTTATGGATCAGGGCGTTATCGCCGAACAGGGTTCACCTGAGCAGATCTTCGTGCATCCTCAAAACCCGCGCACTCAGCAATTCTTATCGCGCGTGCTTGAGCATTAACAGGAGTCACTATGTCGATTCATTTTCCACTGAAGGCCGACGGGTTGCTGGATGCCCAACAACCTGCACCCCGTTTTAAATCGGTGGCGGGTGCAGGTCATCAGCCATTAACGCCTGGCAGCAATGTGTTTACTACTGATGAAGTGTTCTCCCCGTTGATGGTGATGAAGCAATCAGCGCTGCAGAACAACCTCCACCAGCTCGCCACGTTTTGCCAGGAAAACGGCATCATGCTGGCAGCACATGGAAAAACCTCTATGTCGCCCGCGATCTTGCGCCGCGCTATCACAGAGGGTGGCGCGTGGGGATTGGGTGCTGCCACGCCGGCACAGGTCCGCGCGCTGCGTCAGTTTGGCATCCGCAATGTGTTTCTCGCCAATGAGTTGGTCGATCCGGCGGGCATTCGCTGGATTGGTCAATGGCAGCAGCAGCATCCCGACCACGGTTTCCTCTGCTATGTGGATTCACTGCAGGGCGTAAAATTGCTGGAGCAGCATCTCGGTGATGCACAGATTTCCGTGCTGCTGGAAATGTCGGTGAGTGGCGGCCGCACCGGCTGCCGTTCGCAGCAGGAAGCGCTAAAAATTGCCGAAGCGATGAAAGCCAGTACTTCACTGCATCTGGTGGGCGTGGCCGGTTATGAAGGCGCGCTGGGTGCGGGTCGTGATGAAGCCGGTATTCAACGCGTGAGAGCATATTGTCAGATGATGATCAGCACCGCCGCACTGCTGGCAGATCAGCAACTCTTCAGCAGCGATCACATCATCCTCAGCGCTGGCGGTGGCGCCTGGTTTGACGTGGTGACCGAGTGTTTTACTGCCGCGACATTACCGCTGCCGATGACACCCTTGATTCGGTCCGGTGCCTATATGGCGCATGACAGCGGCTTGTATGCGCGCATTGCACCCTTCGCGCAACCGGGTTCGAGCCATCACTTCGATGCAGCGCTGGAGATTTGGGGGCGGGTGTTGTCTCGTCCTGAGCCAGGATTGGCTTTTGTCGATTTTGGCCGGCGTGATGTGCCGTTCGACCAGGATCTGCCCAATCCATTGTGGATCCGCAACGCAGATGGCAGTGAACCGCGCGCAGCAACCCATCTGCGTATCAGTGACGTCAACGATCAACATGCGTATCTGCTGCTGCCCGATGATGAAACGTTGCAGCCGGGTGATTGGGTAGGATGCGGTATCTCTCATCCCTGCACCGCTTTTGATAAATGGCGCTATCTGCCACTGGTGGACGACGATTATTGCGTCACAGATTCACTGGAAACAGCATTCTGACCACAAAAAAGGCTGCCAACGTATTGGCAGCCCGTTCTGGCACATCCCTGTACGACCATGTGGAGTCAGACGTTGTGCCTTCAATGAACAGATGATAACACAAAAAATAATTAGCAGGATAATTATTTTGTTGCCAGAGCCAGTTTCACCGCATCCTCGGCATGAATTAACGTGGTATCAAACAGCGGCACGCTGGCATCTTCGGGCTTCACCAGCAGGGTAATTTCGGTGCAACCCAAAATGATCGCTTCGGCGCCCTGCGCCACCAGCTCAGCAATCACCTCACGATAACGCGCTCGCGACGACTCACGAATAATGCCAAGGCACAACTCCTGATAGATGATGTCATGCACCGTCTTCCGGCCCGACGCATCCGGTACCAGCACATCAATGCCAGACTGCGCCAGGCGGCCTTTGTAGAATTCCTGCTCCATGGTAAATGCCGTTGCCAGTAAGCCCACGCGCTTCACGCCAGCGGATTGAATGCGCTGAGCAGTCGCATCGGCGATATGGAGCAGCGGGATATCCACGGCACCGATAATCTGGTCAGCGACTTTGTGCATGGTGTTAGTGCAGAGCACAATAAAGTCCGCCCCGCCCTTTTCCAGACTGCGCGCGGCTTCTGCCAGAATCTCGCCGGCCCGCTGCCATTCTCCCGCCACTTGCAGCTTCTCAATTTCCTGAAAGTCGACGCTGTACATCAGGCTACGCGCCGAGTGCAATCCGCCAAGTTGCTGCTTCACCTGTTCATTGATGATGCGATAGTAGAGCGCCGTCGATTCCCAACTCATCCCACCGATCAAACCGATCATTTTCATCTGCGATTTTCCTTTATCAAGCCTGTCCAGCACTGTACGGGATTTGTCAGTCTGGTGCATGCCCCCAGCTCAAATACAGGGTTTGCGGCACACTTATGCGCGATCAACCTCAAGTGGCGCGTTTTCCGGCCAGCGTGCTGAGGGAAACAGCGATAAGCGGATATTGAACAGATGGAACATCGGCGTAAACAACGCCTGTTCCTGTAATGTCCGCGCCTCTAAACCCAACAGCAGGCGATTAAGTTCATGCAACAACGCCGGATGGGGCTGTGTCTGCAGTGATTTCAGCTTGCGTTTGAGGAACACACTCAGCTCATGGAACATCGCCGCACTCTCAATGCCATTCTCGGTCAGCAGCGCCTTATGCCGCGTGTAATAGTCGTAACAGTTGGCGCCAAGCCAGGCTTCGGCAATCAGATTGCCGCCGGAAACCAGATCGGGTGAGGGATCGACGCGTTTACGTGGCAGGATAATGTTGACCTTATCCAGCGTGCGCGCCACAAATTGCTGGCGCGCCGTCATCGTTACCGTGTTGAGGCGCAGCGCAGCGATAAACTGCAGCAAATCGCGGATCCCTTTACGCACCGCGCGTTTCGCCGTCCACGATGGACGTTTGTTGCGAATAAGCAACGTCAGCACCAGGGCGATGACAATACCCACCAGCGTTGAAATCATTGCGTTCACTATAAGCAGAAGATCGGGTTTGAAATGATGACTCATGCCAATCAGACCCGGAATCTGCGTGGCGACGATCAGGCCAATCAAATTGGTTGCCGGGTTGGCAATCACCAGTCCCAGCGCAAATAAACCGGGCGCGAGGCAGATGATCATCGCTTCAAACGTTACCGCTTGTGGTATCAACACGGTGACGTAAAGCAGACTGATCGCCATTGAGATCAATACGCCCTTCAGGAAGAGTTTCATTGGCGCGATAGGACTATCCAGCCCGGCAAAGAAGGAGCAGAGTACCGCCGCCATCATCGGCGCAGTCGAGCCATCTTTCCAGCCGCTGCCGATCCAGAACAAGCAGGTGGCGAAGGTGGCAAGAAACGCAGTGAAGCAGGAGAGCAGCAGCAAACCTTTATCGACATGCTTATGCGCACGCACGGTTTTTCCCGGTTTGACGGTCGGTGTCCACTCACTCACGCGTTCGCTGACGCTGTGATAGGCATTGGCGATACGCACGAAGTTAAGCTGGCGCTCCAGCAATCCAATCAACAAAATACTCTCTTCACTGTTGAGTCGACCTTCCTGCCAGGCCTGTTTCAACTGCGCCTGTGCAACAGTGAGGACATCGTGCACCTGAACCTGATCATCGCCATTTAGCCATAACAAAAACTGCTGGAACGCCTCAGACACATAGTCTGGAAAGCGGATTTCCTGCTGCGCCAGCAAATTGAGACGTGATTCAATTGCCGTTAGGGTCGGGATCAAATAGGAGAGGTGTTGATACTGCACGCTGACCAACCGCACCAGACGTCGCGCGGCATCGCCTTCATATACACAGTGTGTAATCAGGGTTTCGACGTTGAGAGGATAGTTCGCCATCTGAACCAGAATATCTTCTCGTTCTACCGATTTATCAGCTGGCATCACCGTAACTAACTCGCTGCACAGCTTACGGGCATTTTGGAACCACAGGCTGACACTCTGTTCCAGCAAGTTGCGCATCGAGACCGGCATGATCAAGCGGTGCACCAGGCTGCTGCAGATAATCGCCACGGTGATCTCTTCAATACGCGATATCACCGTGTAGGTGATGGCCGAAGGGGATGTCACATCGGGAAATCCCATGATCGCCGCGCTGTAACCCGCCAGCATAAACACATAGCTTTTCGGCGTGCGATCATGCAATGAAAGGTAAAGGCACACGGCAACCCATAGCGAGATACACAGGCTGAACAGCATCGGTGACTCTACCGTAGTGGGATAGATCAGCAGCGTAAACAGCCCACCCAGCAAGGTGCCGAAAAAGCGAAACACCGATTTCGATACGGTCGAACCCGAATAGAGTTGGGAGGCAACGTACACTGTAGTCAGTGACCAGGCCGGTTTATCGAGATTGAGTTCCAGAGCAATGTAAAAAGCCAGAAAGGCGGCAAGACAAGTTTTGGCAGAAAACAGCACTGCGCTTTGTGAAAACCACTTCATAGAGCGAAAGAAACCCACAGCAGGCAACGTAGGTGCCTATCCTGACAGAAGCCTATCGATATGACATTTTGATTTGTTATACAAATTATTAACGTGCTAATTATCTGGGCATCTATGCAAATCAAGATGACATACTGATTACAGTGAATGATCTTGATCACAAAAATTCGGTTATAAGCGATCGAAATTAGTTATTTATTGGTTATATAAGCGCTTTGTTATGGTGATTTAAAAAACCACCAAGGAGTGATTATGCCAACCAAAATTCCTGCGCTAAGCATCCTGGCGCTTAGCTTCGGCCTGCTCTCTGCGCACGCCTTTGCCGCTAAACCAGAAACCGTGACCATCGGCTATCAGAAAGCCAATATCTTTGCGCTGCTGAAGTATCGCGGCACGCTGGATGAAACCTTCAAGAAGGAAGGCATCAATGTCCGCTGGGTCGAGTTTCCGGCCGGGCCGCAGATGCTGGAAGGGTTAAATGTGGGCAGCATCGATTTAGCCGCCACCGGCGATGCCCCACCGGCTTTCGCGCAGGCTGCCAAAGCTGATTTGATTTACCTCGGTCACTCCCCTGCTAACCCCAAAACCGAAGCCATCGTGGTTCCTAAAGATTCGCCGATCAAAAGTGTGGCGGATTTGAAAGGTAAGCGCGTTGGATTGAACAAGGGTTCTGACGTAAATTATTTGCTGGTGAAAGCGCTGGAAGATGCCGGACTGAATTATAAGGACGTGAAACCCGTTTACCTGCCACCTGCAGATGCGCGCGCCGCCTTCCAGAAAGGTGCGATTGATGCGTGGGTGATTTGGGACCCCTACCTTGCAGAAGTGGAAGCCAATGCCGACGCGCGTGAAATCCGTAATGCGGAAGGTTTAGTGCCGCATTACACCTTCTATCTTGCCAGCCGCCCGTTTGCGGAAGGCCATCCTGACACCGCGAAACAGGTGGTGGAGGAACTGGGTAAGTTGAGTGATTGGGCGAATGCCAACCAGGATGAAGCCGCGGCGATATTGTCGAAATCGACCGGGTTAGATAAAACGATTTGGCAGACCACGTTGAAGCGCCTGCCGTATGGTGCCACGCGCATGACACCGCAGGTATTTGATGAACAGCAGGCGTTAGCCGATACGTTTACCCGCGTTGGATTGCTGCCGGTTAAAGTGGATGTGCGCAGCGCGACCTGGTCACTGGATAAGCAGTGATCAGATAGTGTGCGGCCTTGCGGCCGCACACTGTTAAACCGTTATAAACACTCTGCCCAAACGCCCACGCGTTTCTGCTCGTTGATGAGCTTCAACCACCTGTTCCAGCGGGAAAGTACTATCGATAGGCACGATCAGCTCGCCTTTCGCCGCCATCACCATCAGTTCATTCACCAAATCGCGGGCAATCTGTTTTTCGCCCCATTCTGGACCCAGCAAGCATCCGATCAACGTAATACGGTGCAGCAGCAGATATTCCGCATCGACCATCTGATTACGTCCAGCGAGAATGCCGATCAGAATCGCCGCTCCGACGTCTTTTAATACTTCAATGCCATCTGACAATGCTTCACCGCCGATGGTATCGATCAGCAAATCCACTTTATTGCCGCCCAGCAATTCACGCACCTGTTCGCCAGCCTGCTTGTCACCGACCACAATCGCGTCATTGAGGCCAAACTCACGTAACTTTTCCAGTGATTCTGGCCGCGTACCGGTTCCAATCACCCGGACACCCATGCGGGATGCCAGTTGGACGGCAGCCATGCCCACCCCACCCGCCGCGCCGAGAATGAGTACGGTTTGGCCTGGCTGCAGCTTTCCTAAATGAAATGCCCATGCCGCGGTGCCTGGCCCAACCGGAATGGCAGCAGCAATTCGCGCATCCAGACCTTCTGGAACAGGAAAACAGTTATATGCAGCGACAGCGCGACGTTCTGCATAAGCACCTCGCCAGTTGAACGTGGCCACTTTCTGCCCCCTCTTAAATCCCGTTACCTTTGCCCCCACATCAAGAATGGTGCCCGCTGCCGCATAGCCCAAAGACTCACCCGCTTGTAAGTGCTGGCTGTTGCGAGAAATGATATCGCCGCCCTCAACACTGATGGCTTCCACCGCCACCAGAAGCTCATCCTGCGTGATCAGAGGTTCGGGGACATCCACCAGTTGCAAAACCTCTGGACCACCTGGCTGTGGGTAAGTTACTGCTTTCATCTCTGCTCTCCACACTGCTGAATACGAATAATGACCGGTAGATAAAGCGTAGCGAAGCTGATGATATGTTGGTAGGCTGCATTCACATGTATCAGACATAACCCCATCATGATATCGGACAATTTTGAACCCGCGCTGCTTCGTACTTTTGTTGCCGTTTGTCATCACCGCAGCCTGACACGCGCCGCCGAGCAGGCCGGACGCGCCCAATCCGCACTCAGTGCACAGATTCGTCGACTAGAAGAACATACGGGCCAGCGTTTGCTGCGTCGTACAGGACGTGGCGTCGTCCCCACCAAAGAGGGAGAAGTGCTGCTCAGTTTTGCGGTGCGAATTCTCGCGTTGGGAGAAATGGCGGTCGCGCAACTGAGTGAAAGTACGCCCGCCGGCACGCTTCGTATCGGGATGTCCGAAGATGTGGCATCGAGCTTGCTCCCCTTTGCACTAGGCAGGCTGAGAAGATTGTGTCCGGGCCTGCACATCGAGCTTTCCATTGAGAGCGATCACATTCTCGCCAGACGCTGGCAGGAGAGCGCGTTTGATATGGTCTTGGGTTTGACCGCCGGATTCAGCGAAGACCCGTTAACCAGTTGGGAGATCGACCTGCATTGGGTGTGCGGAATTGACTATCCCTGGGATAGCGCGCTGACGGTCGATGCTATTGTTTGCGGTGAACCTTGTTCATGGCGACGCTTGATGTTTGATGCGCTGATTGAAGCAGGCAAGGAGTTTAGGATCGCGGTAACCAGCTCCAACCTTGGCGCGATCATCCCCGCTGTTGAAGGCGGATTGGGTGTGGCCATGCTGCCAGCGGAGCTCATTCGTCATGACAGTATGCGTCTGGTGAATGTGGCGCAGGCTCCGGTAAAAGTGACATATGGTTTGTTTGTCACGCGGCGGCCGAACTCCAATGTCACCACGGCGCTGAATGTGATTCAGGAGAGTTTAAAAACGTTGTATTAGAAGTGGGCGACTCAAGCCGCCCGGCTTGAAATGTTTTACCCTTCCCCGCGCCCAATTTGCCAAATCCCCGTCGGCGACGTGCCGTTAACCTTCCAGCCGCCGATATCACGTGCTTTATAAATCACAGGATTGTGTGACGAGACGGTACGCGCATTACGCCAGTGGCGGTCCAGCGCTTTGCTGATACGCGTATCCGACGCGCCAAGCGCGTTAAACAGCTCGGTGGCGGCGCGCGGAACCAGTTCACTGGCGATGACTTGTGCCTGCCCTGCTTCGGCTTCCGCTAATGCGTTGACCTCAACCCGTCTCGCTTCATCGCTGCTCACATGGGCTTCATAGGCTGATTGCAGTGAATGTGCTGCACGGATTACTGTGGCTTCGACCGCAAACGCCAGGCTGGTGATCTCACCGATCACCTGGAGTACCTGTACATCCTCGCGTGAAGTCGAACCATTGCTGTGACTATAAATACGATTTCGTGCAGCCACCGCTTTCGCGCCGTCACGTGCCACCGCCCGTCCAATACCGGCCAACGTAGCCAACAGCACATGTTGATAGAATGCTGTTTGATAGCGGAAACGCGTGGCGAAATCGAAGACGTGTTCCTGCTCGACGTGCGCATTTTCAAAGCGTGTGGTGCCGCTGCCGGTTAAACGTTGGCCAAAACCATCCCAATCGTCATCACGCGTTACACCAGGTTGGTGAGTGCTTACCAGAGCGATGACATCGCCCTGATTGTCGTTGCGTCGTGCATACACATCAATCCAGTCGGCGAACAATGTGCCCGTGCTGTAAAACTTCTCACCGCTGAGCGTCCAGCCATTTGCGGCTGGCGTGACACGAGTAATCACATCGCCGAGTTTTACCACGCCAATTTCAGTCCAGCCGCTGCCCACCAGCTCGCCGTCGATAAAGCGGCGGAACCAGCGATCGCGTTCAGCGCTAGTGGGCTGGTTCAGGCGGTCTTCGACAAATGCGAAGTGCGCACGTAATGCCTGCGGCAGATTGGAATCCGCTTCCGCCAGTTCGGTGAGCAATTGGAACAGCTGTGGCAGCGATGCGCCCCACCCGCCCTGCTCTTTCGGGATGCGTACCGTACCGAAGCCCGCCTCTTTTAACCAGGTTATTGCTTCATGGGGCAAGGTGCGGCTGCGTTCGCGCTCCACCGCGCCTTCAGCAATACGATCAAAGAGTGGACGGAAATGCGCAGCCAGCGCAGCGTAATCGGTGCCTGTAGAAAGTTGGCTCATAATCACTCCTGATGAGAAAGATCGTCGATGTCGTGTCGCGTCGGTTCGTGGCGAACCGCGAGCAGGAAAAAGATCGGGATGATGGCAGCAAGCGACACCACCCAGAACATGTTGGTGCCCAGCGCCGCCTGCAGAATCGGCAGAATAAACAGCGCCAGTGCGCTGCCAATCCCTGACAGCGCACGACTGAAGCCCACGCCAGTCGCGCGAATGGACGTCGGATAAGAGAGCGCCGGATAGACCATCAGCTGCGCACCCGGGCCAAAGCCTTCAGCAAACAACCACAAGCCCAGCATCAGCACCGCAAACACAATCCCCGCGATCGCTTCAGGGTGCCCAATCAATGCCAACGCAATCAGTGCGAAGAACTGCAGTGCAAATCCGGCGATTGCTACATGGCGAGACGGATATTTCCAGGCCAGACGCATGCCCAGCAGACCGCCGGTGAAAGCAAACAGCGCGTTCAGGCCGAGCGATGCAGAGATAGTTTCAAACACGCCTGCACCAAGAAACTGCGCAAGAATCGAAGGCAGGAAGAAGGCGATTGCGGTGTACTCAAACGAAATGCAGATGTTCATTACGCCTGCCACGATGGTGCGTTCACGCCAGGGTTTCTGGAACAGCACGCGAAAACTGACTTTGGGTGCCGCTTCTGCTGGTGGCGCTTCGGGTTCGGCCTCGTGAGCATGGATGCCGTACGAGTCACGAAGAATGCGCACCGCGGATTTCAGGTCGCCCTGGTTGGCTGCCCACAGCGGTGATTCGTTCATAAACTTGCTGCGTACTGCGATGATCAGCAATGCAGGAACAGCCCCGAACAACAGTGATGCGCGCCACAACCAGTCAAGATGCTCTTTTGGGAGCAGGAAGTAGAGCGCGAAGATCAGCACGAAGCACACCGTGGACGCGGCATACCACATCGGGCACCAGGCGGCGAGTCGCGCGGCTTTGTTGCCTTTGCCTGCGAATTTAGAGAATTCCGCCAGGTAGGACATCGCCACGGGTAAATCGATACCCACGCCAATCCCCATCAGGAAACGTGCGCCAATCAGTACCCAGACATTGGGCGCTAATCCCGCTGCGATGGCGGAGACCACGAAGAACAGCATATCGGCCATAAACACCGAGTAACGGCCATATTTATCGGTGAGCCAGCCACCAATCAGGTTCCCGACAATGGTGCCGACCATGATTGAGGACGTCACCAATCCGGTAAGAAGAGGAGAAAGCTGGAATTCGCGTACCACATCGTCAATCCCATAAGAGAGCGTGGTGAGATCGTAGGCATCGAGGTAGACGCCGCCGAGCGCGAGGAACACAATCATGCGCGCATAATTGTTTTTGTCACTGCGGGTGTTGATCAGCCTTGCCACATCGCTGACCGAACGAACCGGCTCAGACGCCGGTAAGGTGTTTTCGAAAGAAACGGAACTCATAATGCCTCACGTTGTTTTTTAGTTGTGCAGGTGAGGTTGTTATAAGCGCTTACCTATCAGGTCCAAAGCAACAAATAGTGATATTTAATTGTTATAAAACAATGATATAAATCAAAACACAAACACAAAAGCCCGAACACGCATCGCGTGTCCGGGTAAGGCTGTTTAACGTCAGGATTAATCAGCAGAGACCGGCACTAATACGCCTTTTACTAAGGGATCATCGGTGGTTTTCAGCCACTGCTGGACGCGAGGATCGGAAAACGCCTGCTTGAGTTTCACAATGTTTTCCTGCTCCAGGTACGGCGTCCCAATCACCAACTGCGAAGCAAAAGTACGCGGCGCCGGTGGGAACAGAATGCCTTTATCACGCGGCACTTTTCCGGCATCAAACTGAGAAACATAGCCAATCGCCGCGTCCACCGAATTTAATGCGCGTGGCATGGTCAGCAAATCGAGTTCTTTGAAGACGAAGCCATGCGGATTACCGACAATGTTTTTTAATTTGGCGGTACGTGGTTCAACGTTAGGATCGAGTGTGATCAAACCCTGACGTGCCAACAGCCACAGGGCCTGGCCCTGGTTGGCGCCATCATCTGGCACCACAATGGTGGCGCCCTGCGGCAGGTCAGCGATTGATTGATAACGATCCGAGTAGACACCAAACGCCCACTGGAACAGCGGCAGCGCCGAAGTGAGTTTGAAGCCATTGGCATCCACTACCTGTTTCAACCACCACTGGTGCTGATAGACGGTTGCCGCATATTGCCCTTGTGCCACGGCGCGGTCCGCCTGCACCGGATCCTGCACGCCCACCGCTTCCAGCTTCAGGCCATAATCCGGCGCAATGTGCTCGCCAACATACTCAATCAACTTCTGTTCTCCCGCCATTGCCGGTTCAAAGTGGATTTGTAGCGTGGAGCCAAACACTACCGCTTGCGGTTGCTGACTGCGCCAGAACCAGGCGGCAGCGGCCAATACAATGACCACTATGATCAGTAGCAGCCACGGCCAGCGGCGCGTCTTACGTAACTCAAATTCTTGTGTTGTCATCGTGATATCCCCTGAGGATGGCGTAAAACAGCGACTAAACGGTCGCCGATAAATTGAATGGTTTGTATCAAAGCGATCAGCACCACGATGGTGGCGATCATGATGTGGTTGTCGAAGCGCTGATAGCCGTACACCACGGCTAAATAACCGATACCGCCCGCGCCGATGGTGCCAGCGATGGCGGAGTACTCAATCATGGAAATCAGGTTGAGGGTAATGGCGGCAACAACAGCAGGTAAGGCCTCACTCAGCTGCGCCGAACGGATGATTTGCCAGCGCGACCCCCCGCACACCAAACCCACCGACGTCACTTCGCCTGGCAGTTCACGCAGCGCGTTATCCACCAGGCGGCCAAAGAACGGAATACCAGCCGCAATCATCGGGACGACGGCAGCAGGGATGCCGATGGTGGTGCCGGTAAGCCAGAAAGTGAACGGGATAATCGCAGCCATTAACACCAGAAATGGCAACGAGCGCCCCATATTCACGATCCAGCTCAGCACCCGATGAATGCCGCGATGAGGAAATAACCCCTGCACTGAGGTGTTGAATAGCACCACGCCAACGATACCGCCGAACGTCACCACGAACAGCATCACAATGCCGACCATCAGTGCCGTTTCGGCCATGGCGGGCAACATCAACGCCGGGATCTCCAGCCAGGGCGTATCCTGACTTATCACGGAAATGCTCATACTGCCTCCCGCAACTGATGAACGCTGCCCGAGACGCTGGCGACTAATCCAAACTGTTCGAGTTGCGCCAGTAATCGCGCCAGTGGCACGCGTTCTTGCTGGAAGTGGATGCCTACCTGCAAGCGTCCGGCCTGAATGCCGTTCACCTGCTCAACGTGCGCGCCGAGCAGATCGATACGCAGATTGAATTGCACACTCAGACGCGAAATCCAGTCGCTGATGACCGGGACATCTGTGCGATAACTCAGTTGCAGGATTAATTCCGCCACGCCAGGTTGTGCCACCAGTGGAAATAAGCGTTGGGCCAGGGAGGAATCAGGCTGTGCGAGTAACTGCTTCACCACGCCATACTGCACAATCTGCCCATCGCGAATTTCGGCAACCGCATCCGCCGCCTGACGCACGGCATCCATCTCGTGGGTGATCAGCACAATCGCCAGCTTGTAGTCGTCACGCAGTTTTTTCAGCAAGTCCAGCACAGCAACCGTGGCTTCAGGATCCAGTCCTGACGTCGCCTCGTCGGCCAGCAGCACGGAAGGGCGAAGCGCCAGCGCACGAGCGATGCCAATACGCTGACGCTGGCCCCCCGATAGCTGACCGGGAAACGCTTTGGCTTTATGGCTCAGACCTACACTCTCCAGCAACTCACCCACGCGTGCGGAAATCTCCCGTTCGACCACGCCGAGATAACGCAATGGCAGCGCGATATTTTCCCAGGCGCTTTTGCGCTGCAGTAGGGCAGAAGATTGAAAAACGGTGCCAATCGAACGGCGCGCGCGTCGCAGTGCTTCGCCATTCAGCCGCGAGAGATCGCTGCCATTGACGCGAATGCTGCCCGCGCTGGGCTGCTCCAATAAACTGATGCACTTCGCCAGCGTGGATTTTCCCGCGCCGCTGGGCCCAACGACAGCGGTGATGTTGGCCTGCGGTACCTGCAAGTTGATGGCTTTCAGCACCTCGGTGACGCGCCCATCCGCGGTGCGGTAATGCTTACTCAACTGGTCAATTTCAATCATATGACCTCCGGCAGTACCGAATGCTTCACTCGATAGCCCACGCCGGGATGCGGCGCGGTTAACTGTGGTCCGGCGTTAAACAGCTTCTCGCGCAGCGTACCTTCCGCATACGCCTTCTTGTAAACACCGCGCTTTTGCAGCTCAGGAATCAGCAGTTCAACCACATCTTCAAAGGTTTCATGCGTCAACGCGTAGGCGAGGTTGAAGCCATCAACGTCGGTGTCTTCCACCCAACTTTGCAATTCGTCGGCGACGGTTTCTGCACTGCCGACTATCAACGGGCCAAACCCGCCAATGCCAACCCAATCCGCCAGCGCTTTTACCGTCCATTGGCGATCAGGGTCGGCAGTGGAGAACGTTTCGACTGCCGATTGGATGGCATTGGTGTGAAGGTACTTCAGCACCTGGTCCGGTTGATATTGACCGAAGTCGATACCGGTCCAGCCGGATACCAGCGCAAGTGCACCCTCGTAGCTGACATAGTTTTGATATTCCTTCCACTTCGCCTGCGCGGCAGCATCGGTCTCCCCGACGATCACTGTTTGCAGATTAAAAATCAGGATGCGGCGAGGATCGCGGCCTGCTTCTTCTGCACGGCGACGAATGTCCGCCACGGTTTTCTTCAGCAAAACTTTCGACGGCGCTGCAACAAACACGCACTCCGCATGCTCAGCGGCAAACTGTTTGCCACGGCTCGATGCCCCCGCCTGGTACAACACGGGCGTGCGCTGCGGCGACGGCTCACACAGGTGAATGCCCGGCACATTGAAGAAGGTGCCCTGATGATTGATCGGATGGATTTTGCGGGGATCGCTGAAGATGCGTCGTTCACGATCGCGTACTACCGCATCCTGTTCCCAGCTACCTTCCAGAAGCTTGTAGACCACCTGCAAATATTCATCGGCGTAGTCATAGCGACTGTCGTGATCGCTCTGCGCCTGATGGCCAATATTGCGCGCCCCACTCTCCAGGTAAGAGGTCACAATATTCCAGCCGATACGCCCTTTGGTCAGGTGATCGAGCGTCGATAAACGGCGCGCAAAAGGATAAGGATGTTCAAACGACAGCGATGCAGTGAGGCCAAAGCCGAGATGCTCGGTCACCAGCGCCATCGGCGTAATCAAGGCCAGCGGGTCATTAACTGGCACTTGCGTTGCCTGACGAATCGCGGCATCGCCGTTCCCGTTCAGCACATCGTAAATGCCCAACACATCGGCGATAAACAAACCGTCGAATTTGCCTCGCTCCAGCAATCGCGCCAAATCGACCCAGTACTCCAGATCCTTGTATTGCCAGGAGCGGTCGCGCGGGTGCGCCCACAGGCCCGGTGATTGATGTCCGACACAGTTCATATCAAAAGCATTCAGGCGAATTTCACGTTGCGATGGCATAGCAATCTCCATAGCGAGGCCGTGATCGTGCGACGACCCGGCGTTCGTTAGTGTGTTTTTAGGATGTTTGAGAGATTAAGAAACGTAAGGGGGACATCGCTCATCTTGAGCGATGTGAAGATCTTCGAGAATTTGCTGAGCAACGGCAGCGGCGTGATCGGCAACCTGCGGCAGGCCCATCAACTCGCCGAAACGCGCGCGGGCGGCGGGGCCGACCACGAACAGGCGGGCATTGGGCAGGCCTTGTTGATTCAGTGCGTGTGTCTGCGTATCAACGTCGAGGCCAAAGCCAAGCTGATCACCGCGAATCAGGCCTTGGTCACTCAGTGAACGGAGCAGCGGCTGGCTTTGTGTCAGCGCATCATGCCCCGGTCCCGTGGTGACGATCAGATGATCGAGCAAGCGCGTTTCAACTTCACCGTTGCGCGTGTGCAGAGTGATTGCCAGCTGGTTGCCCTGCGCCGTAATGGCCTGCAGTCTGGCTGCCAGCACCTGCAAACTCCCCTGCTGCTGTCGTCGGATGATTTCCGCTGATACCTGCGGCGCGATACGATAACGATGTACATCCCACCACGAGCGCAGATGGCGCACAAAGCGCTTTTGCTCGTGCAGCGGTAAGGTTTGCCAGATGGTTTGGCCCTGTGCGCGTACCTCATCCAGCACGCGCTGCCAGGGTAATTGCTGCCGTGCGGCACGATCAACCTCATCCCTGATGTGATGCAGCCATAGACGCACGCCAGGGACGTTCTGAGGCGCTAACGTCCATTCAGGCCACTCACCCTGCAGATTAGCGCGTGAGAGCTGCCCACGGCGCGAGAAGGCGGTTAATGGGCCTTGATGGTGCCGAGTGCCTAATGAGGCAACCACATCTGCCATACTCAGGCCCGTTCCGATAATGGCCACGGCGGCGTCAGGGTTTATCGCATCCAGCACGCCGGCTTGCCACGGATTGGCAATCAGCGCTGGGTGCTGAGCAAAGGGTTGCAGCGAGCGAGGCAATGAGGGCGGCGGATGGCTGATCGCTAATGCCAGTAGATCGCCTTGTAACATCTCGCCATTGCTGAGTAACAGCTGTTGCCCTTCCCAGGCCACGGCACTGGCCTGCATGTGCCGAAGTTCGATCTGTGGATACCGTTTTGCAGCGAGAGCAAACTGTTCGGCCAGATAGCGTCCAAACATCGCGCGCTGCGGATAGACTGAGCCGTCATCGCAATGGGCTACTGAATCCAGTGAACACTCAGGCTGCTGACGATACCAGCGATCAAAGGCGCCCTGCTCATCGCCGCTGAGCTGCATGCGTGACGCCGGGACGTTGATGCGATGCGCCGGTTCCTGCGTGGAGTATGCCACACCACCGCCGAGCTGCTCACGCGGTTCGACCACTGTAATCAGTAATGGAGAGGACGATTGGCGCGCGAGATGAATCGCCAGCGCAGTTCCGCTGAACCCGCCACCGGTGATGATGATGTGAGATCGAGCCATCGTCTTCTCCTGCATTAGCTGGCGCTCGTCTGTTTCGAAGGACGCTTATCGCCACCAATGGTTTCGCCAAACGGCCCGGTGTTAATGGTGCGCGCGCGCTGTTGCTGGCCATTTGCCAGCGGTAACAGTGGCAGCAGTAATTCTGCCACACGATGCGCCTCTTCCAGATGCGGATATCCCGACAGGATGAAGTTGGTCACACCCAGCGCCTGATATTCCCGTATGCGTTCGGCAACTTGTTCAGGACTGCCCACCAGGGCCGTTCCTGCTCCGCCACGTACCAGACCGACGCCTGCCCATAAGTTTGGTGCGATGTAGAGATTATCGCGCGAGCCTTTGTGCAGCGCGCTCATCCGCGCCTGACCTGCCGAATCCATACGCGCAAAAATCTTCTGCGCCTGCGCGATGGTGTCTTCATCCAAATGGCCGATCAATTTCTCTGCTGCCGCTTTCGCTTCCTGTTCCGTTTCACGCACGATGACATGCAGACGGATGCCGTATTCCAGTTTGCGCCCGCGCGCTTTTGCACGTTCACGGACGACTGCCAGCTTTTCTGCGACCTGCTCAGGGGGTTCACCCCATGTCAGATAGGTATCGATTTGCTCAGCAGCGACATCAATTGCGGCCTCCGACGAACCGCCAAAATAGAGTGGTGGGCCATTTTCCTGCACCGGCGGGAACAACACCTCCGCGCCTTCAACGTGAATATGCTGCCCTTCATAGTCAACCTTCTCTCCACGCATTAAACGGCTATACACGTCGAGAAACTCTTTGGTGACTTCATAGCGTTCACTGTGATTGAGAAAGATGCCGTCGCCTTTATTTTCAACCGGGTCACCGCCGGTCACCACGTTAATCAGCAAACGTCCTTCAGAGAGGCGGTCTAAGGTGGTAGCCATACGCGCGGCTAATGTCGGCGGCTGTAATCCTGGACGCACGGCAACCAGGTAACGCAGTCTTTTGGTGATGGGTGCCAGTGCAGAAGCAACCAGCCATGAATCTTCGCAACTTTTGCCGGTGGGAATCAGCACACCGTAGTAACCGAGATTGTCGGCAGCCAATGCCACTTGCTGTAGGTACGCTAAATCGACCGGGCGCCCACCTTCCGTGGTGCCGAGATAGCGACCGTCACCGTGCGTCGGGAGAAACCAGAAGACATTGATGTTCTTATTTGCGGATTCGGCCATTATGCTTTTCCTATATAACTTTATTTAAAAATGGTCATTTCGGGCTGCTTTTTTAGTTATATAGCTGTTAGCGAAAAACGTGCCAGCTTTCCCGCTATTGATAATCACGGTTTTTCAGCAGGTTAGATATTTAGCGTCATTTCTGCTTGTTGCATCGGCAACTTGCTACCCACAGCTATTGCTGCATATGCAACTGCTTATGCTTTTTTCCTGCTATTCACAGTGAATAGCAACGTTTAGCGTGTACTGATTCTCCCCCGCGGAAATCAATCAATGCTGACCAACTATAGCAATTACGCTGACTCACCACGTTTAGTCGACCCGGCTTCACTTGCGTTTCAATCACTGCTCGACAAATTCGCCCCTACGGATGCCACTGTACTGATTGTCGGCGAAACCGGGACGGGAAAAGAGGTGGTCGCACGTTATCTCCATCATCATAGCCAACGCCGCCATGGCCCCTTTCTCGCCGTTAACTGCGGTGCTTTAACCGAAAGTCTTGCCGAAGCAGAACTCTTTGGTCATGAGAAAGGGGCATTTACCGGCGCGACCCAGGCGCATCCCGGCTGGTTTGAATCTGCGCAGGGCGGCACCCTGCTGCTGGATGAGATTGGAGAGCTGAGTCTGTCGCTACAGGTCAAGTTGCTACGCGTGCTGCAGGAGCGCGAGATTACGCGCGTGGGCTCGCGCAAGCCGATCAAAGTGGATGTGCGTGTCATTGCTGCCACCCACGTAGATTTGGCACAGGCGATACGTGAACGTCAATTCAGGGAAGACCTTTACTATCGCCTTAACATTGCCGTCGTGCCGCTGCCTCCGTTGCGGCATCGTCGGGATGATATCCCGCTACTGGCGCAGCATTTCCTTTCGCTGTATGCACGTCGTTTAGGTCGACCGGTGCGTCGTTTGTCACCGGATGCTTTGGAAGTGCTGCTGGAGTACAGCTGGCCGGGCAATATTCGCGAACTGGAAAATACGCTTCACAACGCAGTGCTTCTGAGTCGGGAGGAGACGCTAACGCCAACCCATTTGCGGCTGACGAGATACAGTGAACAGGGCTTTAGCCACGCAGAAGAATCAACGCTTGATAACTTCCTGCGTCAACAACTCTCCACTAAGCCCAATCAGCTGTTTGATCGCGTCATCGCTAGCCTGATTACTCACGCGCTGGAATTCACCGAACACAATCAGACACAGGCCGCTGCGCTACTTGGCATCAGCCGCCACACGCTGCGTACCCATCTTGCTCATCAGGGAATGATAAAAGGACGGCGTAAGACGACAAGTCACGTTGCAACTGCCTCTGTTAATGAGCCTAATCAGGAGCGTGAGTTACGTATCGGCTATCAGAAATTCGGGAATCTTGGTGTATTAAAGGCGCGTCAAAGTCTTGAGCAGTGCTTTGCAAAGAAGGGGGTTAACGTGTTGTGGAGTGAATTTCCTGCCGGGCCTCAACTGCTTTATGCCTTACAAAATAACGAGATCGATTTCGGTACAACCGGCGAGGTGCCGCCTATTTTCGCCCAGGCGAATGGCAATGCCGTGACCTACATAGCCTGGGAACCTCCTGCGCCCAGCAGCGTGGGGATTATTGTCCCGAACAATAGCGATATTCGGAGTATTGCTGATTTACGTGGGAAACGTATTTCGGTCAATAAAGGTTCTAATGTGCACTGGTTACTGCTGCAGCTGCTGGAAGAAGCAGGTATCGCCCTTGATGAACTCAAAGTGGTATATGCACCGCCAAAATATCCTCTGACGGCAAGTGACTATCTGGCGGTCGATGCATGGATGATGTGGGATCCCTTACTCAGTGCGGCAGAGAGCAATCCTGAATTGCGCGTACTGGCCAACGGTGAAGGGCGTGTGCGCAACCATCAATTTTATCTGGCACGTCGCGATTATGTGGAAAAACATCATGACGTGGCCCAGCAGCTGGTGGTGAGTTTACAGCAGACCGGCATTTTTATTGATAATCATCGGCAGGAAGCTGCTGGTCTGCTTGCGCAGGAATTGGGTCTTGACCTTTTGGCTGTTGAAAGAGCTTTAACACGACGCAGTCATAAAACCCGTTCAATGGCATTTGAAGTGATTAAAGAGCAACAAATCATCGCCGATCGTTTCTATGCATTAGGTCTGATAAACAAGCCTGTTCGCGTTCGGGAAGCGGTTTGGCAGTCGCCCAGCGGTTTGTCACTTACAGCCTAATGACTCGAATAAAGTTATCCACCTTTTCTGTGGATAAATCATTGAATATCATCTGGCTAAACCGGGTTAGTTACATCGATGCAGCGCTGAAATTTGCTGAAATGCTGGCGATTTCAGCCTGAAATTAATTTGAAAAACACTTTTAATTCAATTAATTATCCGTGAAATCCTGATGGCGAATGAAGAAAATTTCAGGGCATCCGCAATCTTATTTCCTTCCCTGGGTAGCCTTTGTTGATTTCCTATCCAGCTGGTTATTTTGCCTTCACCTTAGATTCACTAAACTCTACAGCGCAAGAATTTTACGCATATATACGGTGAAAAAGTTGGCGATTTCAGCCTGAAATTTCTACATAGGTTAGATATTTTTCATACAGTTAGCGATGAAATAGCACTGGCGAAAAGCTGAAATTCAGGCAAAAAAAAACCGCCCGAAGGCGGCATTTCGCTACTGATTGAGATATTTATTGAGTGTCTCGTTTATCACCCGATCCAACTCATCTTGCAATTCTTTCGACTGGCGATTGAATTCGTAGCTGAACATGCGGCCGCGTGTCTTCTTGCGGGCATAGCGATCTTTATCAGCAAACGTCCAGAGTGGAGTAGCAACCGCTTTGTCCTTTGCTGGCGACTGGATCAGCGTTTGGCTACCATTACGCACCAGACGCAGAATCCCATTTTTTACTTCATCTTCAGCCAGACCATCACGTGCGCAGACCGTATCAACATCCATGCCAATGGTATCAATTAACGCTTCGACCGACTGACCAATCTCCTGAAGCTTCTCATACGCCTGCAGCAGCGTTTTGTAATCCGGGTAGGTTAACTCGGAATGATTTGGGAACAGGGTAACCAACTCTAGTGGTACGCTCGCGGCCTGCAGCGCACGCGTAACTTTTGCCTGCGAAAGACCTTCGCTTTGAGCAATCTCTTTCTGTGACAGGCCACTCTCTTTTAATGACAGCAGGCGCATCCCCACTTCACGCAGGTTATGTTCGCGTGCGGTTTGAATATCCTGCGCCAGACGACGTGCTTCATCTGCCGTGATGGCAACCTCAGTGACCAGCACATCCAGCCCGGTTTTGCAGTGCAGAGCAGCGGCACGGCGGCGGGAACCATCCAAAATTTCGATGCGGTCGCCACGCTTCACACCAATAGCAGGGAAGAACTGCTGTAATTTAATGGTGCGGATAATGTCGCGCAGCGATTCAGGCGTCAGGCCTGACTGATCGCGACCGTTAGTCTCCATTACCACATAGGTTTTTTCTTCAATTTCCTTCGCCGAAATGTGTTCAAGCGTGAACAGGGCACGTTTACCGGTCGAAAGGATAAAGGTTTGAGAATGTCCATCTGAGGCATCCTCAGTCTGCAAAGGTGTCTGGCTGAAGGTACGGCCAATCGTGATTCGTTTTGCGCTCATAGTAACCTCAGTTCAGGCGAATAAATTCAATGCGGTCAAATACGGCTTTAGCGAAATCTTCCGCTGCCGAACGCGCATTCTTCAAGGCTTCGGTGCTGCCCACATAGGTCGATGGGTTCGCAGAGATCACCGTATCAAACGACTCACCACAACGCTCAAAACCGTCCAGACGTGGTAAAGCAGCATCCAGCATGTCGCCACCAAAGATCTCTTTCGCCAGGCTGTGACACAGCTTGTGGTCCGCTTTATTCGATAGCTTGGACATAAAGCCGATGTTGCCTTGCAAGCGGCAGGATGCGCCTGATTCCTCGATAATGCCAATCAGTTCCGGCAGGCGCGTCAGATACTTCAACGTCGAGTGGAAATCAACTTGTGCAGGTGGAACTGGCGTCATCAGTAAATCAGATGCGGCGATGGCATTCTTTAAGAAGGCATCCAAATGTGGGCCACTGTCAATAAAGATGAAGTCATAGTCTTTCTTCAATTTTGCTACGACGTTGTCATACAGAACCGCATGCACATTCTGCGTAGGCAGATGCTCAGCACACAGTTCTTCCCAACGTGATGCAATAAAGGCGTCGTCAATGGAGGCCGGTAGTACGTCTACACCTGGAATGATCGATGGCACGATGAATTCGTTAAGCAACTCATCGCGGCCCACGTTTTGCAGCATCGCTTGCGCAGCTGTGGCTTCCACCAGTCCGACCGAACGCTCATGATTGAGGAACATGGTGGCAGAGGATTGCGGATCGAGGTCGATAACCAGAATGCGCAGGTCTTCATACAACAGATGCGGGTGCGCACGCAGCGCATGGGCCAGTGAGACCGTTGAGACAGTTTTCGATACGCCACCTTTGAGATTACCAACAAACAGCGTGAATGCCTCTGCGTGACGATCGCGATACTTTGGCACACCACGGTGATGGTAGATATCAATGATGTTTTGGATGGACATTGCGTATTTGGTAGAGCTGCCCGCCGCACGTTTATCGAATGGATAGCCGTTCTCTTCCATTTCATTTACAGCGTAATCAACGCTCGCACGCGTTAATTTAGGGAGTTTGGCTAACGCCGCTTTGGCGTAAACCTGATAAAAAGTGTTTTCCTGCAACTCTTCTTTCTGCGCCTGAATCTGTTCCGTCAGGCTCATTAGCATTTTTTCTGAACGTTGTGCGACTTTCAGAACTTGCTTCTCATCGTTAGCCATACTTGCTCCACACATGTAGGATTTATGACTTTATACCGAAATCCTGCACATGAGGCAAATCTATCTCATCTAATGCGAAACATTTAGCGCTGAGAAAATACCTTGAGTAAGAGAGTGTTAGTCCAACATTCACTGTAATCAGCGGAGATGTTTTAATCAGCGCGGAATAATGGATGAAAGTGTGAGCAACGCCGCATTCGCGAATTTGCTCCAGCATTCACTGTAATCAGTAATTTGATCGTCCGTTGCACAAGATTTGCGGGCAGGGTGTTACGGCTGAAATCACAGTCTGCATTCACTATATTCTGCATAACATTCACTGTGATCAGCAAACATTCACTGTAAGTGGCAATAGGTTCACTGTAATCAGTAAACATCTGCGCTACGTTCACTGTAATCAGTAATATTGATTTTTCACGCTGAGCCGTTGAAAGCCTGGTTTCCCCATGACGAAATCGGCTGTGGACGTTTTCGGTAGGTGGAGACACCACAGTCCCAACATAAGCATTCACTATAATCAGTAGACTGCATGTAGAGAGCATTAATTTGGCCCAGTGTTCACTGTAATCAGTAATCGACAGCTCGTATGGCTAGCTGGCATTCACTGTAATCAGCAATTTGTCTAAGCCACATTCAAACGTTCACTGTAATCAGTAACCCAAATCGCTCTCTCAGCGGAGCGTTCACTATAATCAGCAATTTTGTCTTAAATGGACTCGCCATAATCGGCCGAAAGGGAAGGGCATAAGTGAGAACGTTCACTGTAATCAGTAAAGAAGTCAGGAGTCAGGAGTCAGGAGT
>NZ_JZRD01000002.1:0-181797 GCF_000963995.1 Pantoea sp. SM3 | reverse complement strand
ACTGTGAAGTAAAGCGTCAAGCCAAAGATAAAAGTGACGAGCACTCTGGGACAATCCGCCGATGTCACTCCACAAACTCGCACCCATGCTGAGGTGCGGGCAGGCAATACTGTGGAGTAAAGCGTCACACGCCAGGGATGGCGTGTGCCGAGCGATCAGGGACGAGACAGCGGCTTTACGCAACAGTATTACCTGCCCGCACACTCCCCCGCCCCGATTTTTTACATGCTCCTCAGACTAGCACCGAGTGATTATCACATACTCGTCGGCGCAGGCACCGAAGCGGAAGGCACCACCTGTGTTGGCGACGTTGACGGCACCGTGGTCGCTGCGCCTGGCGTGGTCTGCATCGCCATATTTGTCACTGGCACCAGCAACAGCTCCGCTTTCGTACCGCCCTGATTGATTACCGGCTTCACGGTATCGGTAATAAACGCCAGTTTGCCATCAATAGCGATCGCGGCACTTAACAGAATCCGCGCATTCGGCTGAATATCGGCCGGGTTAAACGGCAGCACAAACTGGAACGGTGCCTGTTTCCCTTCCGTGCGCACCACATGCTGCGCCAGCACTTTCGATGGTGCATCAGCCAGTGAAGCGTCGGACAGCGTCACGGTTAACACTGCATCCGGCGGCAACGCAATGCGCTGACGAATGTACACCGAACCACTAACATTAGGCTGCGTAATCGCGGCCTGCTGCCCCGCGACGGCGGAGCCCAGCGTTGGGGTGGCTACCGGCTTACTGTGATCGGCACAGCCAGCCAATGCTGCCGCCAGCGTCACACCGCTAATAACATGCCAGAGTTTCATCGATGTCGTCTCCTTATGAACACTATGATTGTCGGCGGACAATTTATTGGGTAGCTTTTCAACCGCCGAATGCCATTAATTCTGGCACAAAAAACCGGATTGCGCCCAAAAGCACTGCCAGCTCGCTGAAATCACGGCAAAATCATTGACGGAAACTGGTCGGATCTTTCACACTGACGCGATTGCCCCCCTGAGGAATCTGATATGAGCCAGGCACTGCAAAACCTGCTTAATTTACTCGATCTCGAAAAACTCGAAGAAGGCCTGTTTCGCGGCCAAAGTGAAGATCTTGGCCTGCGCCAGGTATTTGGCGGCCAGGTCGTCGGTCAGGCGTTATACGCAGCAAAACAAACCGTGCCGGAAGAGCGCATCATCCACTCTTTTCACAGCTACTTCCTGCGTCCTGGTGATAGCGAAAAAGCCATCATCTATGATGTCGAAACTCTGCGCGACGGCAAAAGTTTTAGCGCGCGTCGCGTCAGCGCGGTGCAAAACGGACAGCCGATCTTCTATATGACCGCCTCGTTCCAGGCACCCGAAAGCGGATTTGAGCACCAGAACACCATGCCTCAAGTACCGGGGCCGGATAACCTCCCCTCGGAGCAGGATCTGGCGCAAAAACTGGCGGCTCATTTACCGCTCAAACTCAAAGAAAAGTTTCTCGCTGAGCGTCCGCTGGATATCCGGCCGGTGCAAATCCATAACCCGCTTAAGGGCCGTGTCGATGAGCCGATGCGCCAGGTGTGGATTCGTGCCAACGGCAAGCTGCCGGGCGATCGCCGTATTCATCAATACCTGCTGGGTTACGCCTCGGATCTCAACTTCCTGCCTGTGGCGCTACAGCCGCACGGTAAAGGCTTTTTGGAGCCTGACATGCAGGTGGCGACGATTGACCACTCCATGTGGTTCCACCGCCCGTTCGATCTCTCAGAGTGGTTGTTGTACAGCGTGGTGAGCACCTCAGCTTCAGGCGCACGTGGGTTTGTACGTGGGGAGTTCTACACGCAGGATGGTACACTGGTCGCGACTACAGTTCAGGAAGGCGTCATGCGCCAGCGCGACGCATAAAAAAAGGGGCGATATTATCGCCCCCTCGTCTTTTTATAGTTTTAGCGCACTGCTCTTCTACCGCTCATTTCTTACTGGTTGTAAGCGTTCTCGCCGTGGCTGTTCACATCCAGACCTTCACGTTCCTGATCTTCTGGAACACGCAGGCCAACGATCATATCCGCCAGTTTGAAGCCGATGAAGGCGACAACACCTGACCAGACGATGGTCACGCCGCAGCTGAACAGCTGAACCCAAACCTGATGGCCCATGGTCACGCCTTCTGCGTAGCCCACGCCGCCCAGTGAAGAGGAGGCGAACACACCGGTCAGAATACAACCCAGGATACCGCACACGCCGTGCACACCGAACACATCACATGGGTCATCCACACGCAGCCATTTCTTCAGGGTGGTCACACCCCAGATACCTGCCAGGCCACCGGCCAGACCGATAATCAGCGCGCCGCCGACACCGACATAACCACAAGCCGGGGTGATAGCAACCAGACCGGCGATAAAGCCAGAACACGCACCCAGCAGAGAAGGTTTGCCACGCATCGCCCACTCACCGAACACCCATGACAGCACCGCACCTGCAGTCGCCACAACAGTATTCAGGAAGGCCAGGGCTGCGATTTCATTTGCAGAAGAAGCAGAACCGGCGTTGAAGCCAAACCAGCCCACATACAGAATCGCAGTACCGGTGAAGACCATTGGCAGGTTGTGCGGTTTGAACGCTTCTTTACCGAAGCCAGCACGTTTGCCCACCAGATAAGCCCCCACCAGACCCGCAACTGCGGCGTTGATGTGAACAACGGTACCACCCGCGAAGTCCAGCGCGCCGTCTTGCGCCAGCAGACCGCCAGCCCACACCATGTGTGCGATTGGCAGATAAGAGAGCGTCAGCCAGACCACCACAAAAATCAGTACTGCTGAGAAGCGAATACGTTCAGCAATCGCGCCCACAATCAGGCCCACGGTGATACAGGCGAAGGAAGCCTGGAACGCGACGTGGATATACTGATAGAAGCTGCCCATCACCGCTTTCAGCTCGATATTTTTCAGCATCGCCCACTGGAAGTTACCGAAGAAGGCGTTGCCCTCGCTGAAGGCCAGCGAATAACCGTAAATCACCCACAGCACGCAGACTAATGCGAAGGTCACGGCAACCTGGGTCAGCATCGACAGGACGTTTTTACCGCGAATCAAACCGCCGTAAAACAGGGCGATGCCCGGAATCGTCATAAACAGTACCAGAGCGGTACAGATCATCATAAAGGCGTTATCCGCTTTGTCCGCAACGGCAGGTGCTGCCGCCATGGCCAGAGACGGTAACAGTGCCAGGCTGGTGAGGCCCAACTTAGTCATCATTTTATTCATTTCTTTCCATCCCATCACAATTCAGAGCCCCAGTTACAGTGCTGCTTCGTCGGTCTCGCCGGTACGAATACGAATAACGCGCTGCAGTTCTGCGACGAAGATTTTGCCGTCGCCAATTTTGCCGGTGTAAGCGGCTTTGCTGATGACATCCACCACTTCATCGAGTTGATCGTCCGCAATCGCGATATCAATTTTAACTTTTGGCAGGAAGTTCACGCTGTACTCGGCACCGCGGTAAAGCTCTGCGTGACCTTTCTGGCGACCAAACCCCTTCACTTCGGTAACAGTCAGTCCCTGAATGCCAATGGAGGATAAAGCTTCACGCACGTCCTCCAGCTTAAATGGTTTGATTACCACGGTAACCAGCTTCATACGTTCCCCTCCAGATAATAAATTGAGTGAGTCTCGCGGACACGAGGAGATATAAGCAAACGCTGTGCCATAAATGAAAAAAGGGGCGCAGTCAGTGGCCTGGAGGCGCTATATCGCGCTTCGTTATGTGATGGGTGGCTCAGTTTGGGAACAGGACAAAAGAAAGGTGTTGCAATATTGCACTCCTTTGGTGCTTCTAGCCTCAAAGGAGTGCATCAATACAGAACAATCCGATAAATCTGCGCAAAAAAGGTGCAATTCACCCTTCTGCTTGAGCGGGTATGCTCGCCGCGAGTTCATCACCCGCCTGCTGTAGCTGATACATCTGCCAGTAACGACCCTGTTGAGTCAGCAACTGTGCATGCGTGCCCCGCTCGGCAACCTGACCACGGTGCAATACCAAAATCTGATCCGCTTCAGTGATAGTAGAAAGACGGTGCGCAATCACCACCAGCGTGCTGTGCTGGCGTAGTGCACGCAGCGCATGCTGAATCGCCTGCTCGGTACCGGAATCGATATTGGCAGTCGCTTCATCAAGGATCAAAATTTGTGGCAGCGAAACCAGCACTCGCGCCAGCGCCAGCAACTGTTTTTGCCCGACCGACAAATTGTTGCCTTGTTCACCCAGCCGCGTGTGAATGCCCTCTGACATCGATCGTGCCAGCGAGGCGAGCTGCACTTTTTCCAGTGCCTGCCACACCTGCTCTTCCGGGATATCGCGTCCCAGCCGCACGTTGGCTAACAAGGTATCAGCCAGCACCACCGGATCCTGCTGCACCATAGCGACGCTTTGGCGTAACGCTTCATGCGTCAGCTGCGGTAAGGGGCGACCATCCAGCTCGATGCTACCGCGTGTCACCGGGTAATATCCCATCAGTAAATTCGCCAGCGTACTTTTGCCACTGCCTGTATGCCCCACCAGCGCCACAAAACCGCGCGCCGGCACCTCGAGGCTGATATGGCTCAGTACATCCCGATTATCGCGGTAGGCAAAACTGACATCGTGCAAGGTAATACGCCCTGAGGCCAACGGCAGGTTATCCTTGCCGTATCCCTGTTGAGTGGCATCCATCAGTTCGAAGATACGCTCGCCGGAAACCACCGCCTGTTGCAACATCGATTGTTGCGTGGTGAGCTCAATCAAGGGTTCGTTCAGTCGTCCCAGATAGGTAATAAAGGCGTAAAGCACGCCGACCTCAAACACACCGGGCGTGGCAAAGCTGAACAGCATCAGCAGCCCACAGAGGATCATTGCCGAAAACAGACTCAGCAGCGGACGCAACAAGAAACCGTCCAACCGCAGGGTTTCCATGCGCGCCAGATAGTGTGAGCGACTGGCCTCGCCCATGCGTTCGCCAAAGCGCGCCTGCTGGCGAAACTGCTGGATCACGCTCATGCCGTTGATCACTTCATTGAAACCATTATTGATATCCGCCAGATAGCTACGTACACGACGCGCAATCGGCGTGCTGTAACGCTGATAAATCAGCATCACCGTGAGTACCAGCGGGAAGATGACAATCGCCACCAGCGCCATACGCCAGTCGAGCGAGAACATCACCACCAGCATTGCGCCAATCAGTGCGGCACTGCGCAGCACGGTAGCCACCACCGTGACGTAGAGATCTTTGATCACTTCGGTATCGTTGGTAACGCGCGAGATAATCTGCCCCACCGGCTGGGTATCAAAGGCGCTAAGCGGCTGACGCAGTGCCGCGTTCATCACGTCCATGCGTAACTGCTGCACCACACCAATCGCCGCGCGATTAAACAGCAGCGCCTGGAAATAGTGCAAACCAGCAGCCAGCAGTTGCAGCAAAATAAAGCACACCAGCAGCCCAATGGCGATGCCCCAGGGCATTTGGTGTTTTGCCACCAGATTATCAATGAAGTAGCTCACCAGCACCGGGCCGGTGACTTCTGCCGCCGCCGCAATCCACAACATGCCGACCGCCAGCCACAGCGATTTTCGCCAGGGTTTGCCGTATGACAGCAGGCGTTTCAGGGTTGGCCACAAACGTTGCGATTTAGCCATGATTCGCTTCCTCTGCGGTTTCATCTTCATCCAGCGCCGCTTCGAGTTGCTGATAGCGGTACATATCGCGATACCATCCCTCTTTCGCTAGCAGGCTGTCGTGATCGCCGCGCTGAGTCACCGCACCTTGTTGCAGCACCAGAATTTCACTGGCTTCAGTCAACGCCGATAAACGATGCGCGCTGATGATCAACGTGCGGCCTTTGCCCCACTGCCGCAGGTTGTGCAGGATTTCATGCTCTGTGCGACCGTCCACCGCGGATAGTGCATCGTCGAGGATCAGGATTTCCGCATTCAGCAACAGCGCGCGGGCAATGGCAATACGCTGTTTTTGACCGCCGGAAAGCATCACACCGCGCTCACCCACTTCGGTGTCATAGCCCTGCGGCAGACGCAGAATGTCATCGTGTACACAGGCCATGCGCGCCACGCGCTCAATTTCTTCCTGAGACGCATTCGGACGGCCCAGTGCCAGGTTATTAGCCACAGTATCGGAGAACAAAAACGGCGTCTGGCTCACCACCGCCAGCCGACTGCGCCAGCTATCGAGTCGCAGCTGCGTTAGCGGCAGGTTATGGTAGCGAATGTCACCCTGGTCGATGTCGAAATGGCGTTGAATCAGACTTAGCAGCGTGCTTTTACCACAGCCGGTTGGACCGCACAGCCCCAACATCTGCCCCGGTTTCAGTTGAAAATTAACATGGCTCAGCGCCGCGCCTGCGTTAGCGGGATAATGGAATTCACGAATGGCGACCTGTAAATCGCCAGCATCGTCGGGCAGGACTTTCTGCCCATCCTCCACCGCCGGAGCTTCCGCCAATAGCGCGCGAATGCGGCTCCATGCCGCGCTCCCACGTTCAACGATGTTGATCATCCACGCCAGCGCCAGCATCGGCCAAATCATCAGTCCCAGATACATCACGAAGCTGGTGAGCTGACCCAACGTCAAACTACCGTGCCACACCATCCAGCCACCGCCCGCAATCGCCAGCAGGTTAGAGAAACCCACGGCGATGTAAATGATGGGATCAAAACGTGCATCAACACGCGCCACATGCAGGTTTTTCTTGCCGGTGTCGCGCGCAATGTCAGCAAACTGTTGCGATTGATGATCTTCCAGGCCAAAGGCTTTGATCATCCGGATGCTGGTAAGGCTCTCCTGTGTTTGATCGTTCAGGCTGGAGAAGGCCGCCTGGGCCACTTTAAAGCGCTGATGCAGACGCGAACCATCTTTCTGAATGGCAATCGCCATCAGCGGCATCGGGATCAGCGCCAGCAGCGTCAGCTCCCAACTGATTTGCACGCTCATCACCACCAGCACCACTAAGCCCATGACCAGCGAATCCACCAGCGTCAGGACGCCCTCACCGGCGGCAAATACCACGCGATCCACGTCATTGGTGGCGCGCGCAATCAAATCGCCCGTGCGATGGCGTAAATAGAACGCAGGATGCTGGCGACTCAACTGGCGATAGAAATCTTCCCGTAATTCAACTGCGAGCTGGTAAGACGCGCCAAACAACAGCACACGCCAGACATAACGCAGCAGATAGACGATCACCGCTGTCACCAGCATCACGCCAATCCACATAAAAAGTTTGCCGCTGCTTAAGGTGTGTTGCGTTACGCCATCAACAATCACGCCGACCACATGCGGCGGCAGCAGTTGTAATAACGCAATCACAATCAGCAAGCTGACGGCACCCAGATATCGCCGCCACTCGCGCAGGAAATACCAACTTAATTGGCTGAATAATCGCACAAGACGCTCTCTTTCTGTGCCCGTTCAGGGCGCTACCGGCAACGCGGTGGTGTATTTAATCTCTTCCATGGCGAAACTGGAGGTCACATCAATCAGGCCTGGCACGCCATTCACCAGACGTTTATAAAATGCGTCGTAATTTTTCATATCGGCCACCTGGATGCGCAGCAGATAATCGTACTCCCCGGCCATGCGATAGAATGCCATCACTTCAGGCATCTGCTGCACCACGGCAACAAATTGCTGAAACCAGTCGCTGCTGTGCTGTTGTGTTTTGACAAACATGAAAGCGGTGAGAGAAAGACCCATCTTCTCCCCATCCAGCAGCGCCACGCGCGCACGAATAATGCCATCATCTTCCAGCTTTTTCAGGCGTTTCCAGCACGGCGTGGTGGTGAGATTCACCGCATCCGCCAGTGCTTGCAGCGATAACGTGCAATCCTGTTGCAGTATCGCCAGCAAAGTGCGGTCAGTTTTATCTAGCATTCGGCGCTCCGGGAGAAAAATTTTCTCTTATTCGGGCATTATACCCGGATTAAAGCAACCTTATTTTCCTGCCAGTGCCTTACACTGTGCACAATAATGATTACGGATTCGTCACATGCAAACGCCCTGGGTTCGCCACGCCATCAATGAAATTAACGCCGATTTTCAACGCTCTGCGGATACGCATCTTATTCGCTTTGCGCTGGAGGATTTTCCTGGCATTCGCTTCTATCTCAAAGATGAAAGCACCCATCCGAGTGGTAGCCTGAAGCATCGCCTGGCGCGGTCGCTGTTCCTATATGGTTTGGCCAATGGCTGGATCCGCGAGAATACGCCGATTATTGAAGCGTCATCCGGTAGCACGGCAGTGTCAGAAGCCTATTTCGCACGTTTGCTGGGTCTGCCTTTCATTGCGGTGATGCCCGCCAGCACCGCAAAACGCAAGATCGAAATGATCCGTTTTTATGGCGGCGAGTGCCATTTTGTCGCTGACCCTTGCCAGCTTTACAGCGAATCAGAGCGGCTGGCGCGTGAGCTCAACGGTCATTTTATGGATCAGTTCACCTATGCCGAGCGCGCCACCGACTGGCGCGGCAACAACAATATCGCTGAAAGTATTTTCCGTCAGATGGCGCATGAGCCTTTCCCTGTGCCGCACACCTTAATTATGAGTGCCGGCACCGGCGGAACCTCCGCCACACTGGGCCGCTATATCCGTTATCAGGGACACGATACGCGTCTGTTGGTGGTGGATCCGCAACACTCTGTGTTCTTTGATTTTTGGCATAGCCGCGACAGTGCGCTGCGCAACGATCGTGGCAGCATGATTGAGGGTATTGGACGCCCGCGCGTAGAGCCGTCATTTTTACCCGATGTGATCGACGAAATGATCAAAGTGCCGGATGGCGCAACGGTGGCTGCGATGCTGTATCTGGAGAAAATACTGGGCCGTCGCCCCGGCGCTTCAACCGGAACCAATTTCTGGGGCATGTTGCAGGTAGCGAAACGCATGCGGGAAAATGGCGAACAAGGTTCGCTGGTGACGCTGTTGTGCGACAGCGGTGAGCGTTATCCGGATACCTATTACAACCCTGAGTGGGTCGCGCAAAACATCGGGGATATCAAGCCGTGGCTGCGTGAGCTGCAATAAAAAACCGGACATCCTGTCCGGTTCACTGTAAGCCTCAGCATTCGGGGGAATAATCGAGGTGTGGTGTGGTCATCCAGTGATTTAAGTAATGAGACACCGCCTGTGTCTCGCAATGTCCAATAATCGGTAAATGCGGCAGCGACGATTTCAATTGATGCATGGCGTTGCCCATGATGAACCCGCTGCCAACGCGCTCCAGCATTTCGCGGTCATTCATCGCATCACCAAACGCCATACAATCCGCCATTGATAGCGACAGATGCTGGCACAGATACGCCAGCGCCGCGCCTTTGTGGCAGTCCAGCGGCAGAACTTCCAGACAATCCCACGCTGAAAAACAGATATTGGCGCGCTCGCCCAGGGCTTGTTGCAACTCTACTTTTAACGCCTGCAGCATCTCATGCGGCGCAATAAAACAAATTTTGGTCACCTCATGCGCTGACATCTGACGCAAATCGCGCAGCTGATAATGGAAGCCACTCATCACGTGCGCTTCTAATGCACCCAACAACGGTTTATCGGTGAACCAGCCCTCATCGTTGAAGATATGAATCGATGCCGGCGTTTGCCAATGCGTGTGGATCACCTCTTCGGCTACAGAAGAGGACAGATCACAGCCAAACAGCTGCTGACCTTCCAAATCGTGAATGCGTGTGCCATTGCCGGTGATCAACCAGGCCGGCAGAGTGAGCTGTTCACGTACCACCTGCACATCCATCAGATGGCGACCCGTGGCAAAGGCAAGGGTGATATCGCGCTGATGCAGGGCATGCAGGGAGTCGATGGTTTCATTCCCTAACCGGTGCGTCGGCAGTAACAACGTGCCATCCATATCAAATGCCGCGAGGCGAGCCATGCAATGTCTCCTGTCTGAGTGAGGAATCTACTATCGCCTGGTAATTACGGAACTAATAGTGAATACTTTCAGGAAACTGTTCCGGGTTTAGCCATGCGCCAACTTCATCGGGTTAATCAATTTCAGCGACTGTGGCAGCTCAGCCAGGGCGAGCCTCTGCGTTTGAGCGTTGCCGCCATGGCACAGCACTGTTTTTGCAGTGAGCGCCATGTACGTACCTTATTACGCCAGTGGCAGGATGCTGACTGGCTGCACTGGCGCGGCGAATCCGGCCGGGGAAAGCAAGGCGAACTGACGTTTCTGATTTCCCCTGAACAACTCCGCCAACAGCTATTAACCCAACAGCTGGAAGCGGGCGAAGCGATACAGGCGTTGCAGGTACTGGATCTTCATCCTGAGCGGCTGGTGAAAATGCTGCGGCCGCTGATGGGGGGCCAATGGCAGAACCAGGCGCCGGTGCTGCGTATTCCCTATTATCGCGCGATGGAGCCGCTGCGGCCGCTGCGTCTTACCGGAAGGGCTGAGCAGCACCTGGTACGGCAGATTTTCTCTGGCCTGACGCGCTTTAATGGCGACGATGTAGAAGGCGATCTTGCGCATCACTGGCAACATGATGGCAGCGGCTGTGACTGGTATTTCTGGTTACGACCGCAGCTCAGCTGGCACAACGATGAGCCAATTCATGCGGCGCAGCTGGTTGCTCAGTTACAGCAGATTATGCAAACCGTGCGCGGCAGTCGCCTGCTGGCCTCAATCGAACATATCGAGGCGCCACATCCGCTGGCACTGCGTATTCAATTGCGTCAGAGCGACTATTGGCTGCCGCAGCGTCTGGCACACCAATACTGCCTGCTGCCACATCCTGATGCGATGGATATAGGCAGCGGTCCCTGGAAACTGACCCATTTCACTGATGAGTTGGTTCGCCTGGAAAGTCATGCTCGCTGGCATCTGCAACGACCGCTGATTCAGGTAGTGGAATACTGGATTACACCGCAGCTGTTTGCACATGGTCTCGGTACCAGCTGTCGTCATCCGGTGCAAATCGCCATTGGCGATCCTGACGAGCTGGATGCATTGCGCCCGGTCGATCACAGTATCAGCCTCGGCTTCTGTTATCTGGCACCGCGCATTTCCGCCGGCTTTACTGCCGCACAGGTCACAACACTGATTGCATTAATACAACACAGTGGAGTGATTCAGCAGTTACCGTTGGATGAAGGCTTGATTACCGCAAGCAAGGAGTTGCTGCCCGGTTGGCCCGTTCCCTCTGCCGGGATGACCACCGCCAGGCTGCCTGCGAGACTGACACTGCACTACCATCTCCCTATCGAACTGCATGTGATGGCGCAGGCGCTGGTGCCTTTGCTGGCCCAACAGGGCTGCGAATTAACCTGTGTTTTTCATGATGTGAAAAACTGGCGTGACGATATCGACCTGAGCGATGCCGATGTGGTGATGGGTGACCGTCTCATTGGCGATGCGCCGCTGTTTACCCTGGCGAACTGGCTGGAGAACGATCCGGTATGGGCTCCCATACGCGCCCCGGTGCTAACCGCCCCGCTTAACGCTATCGCCCATCAGCCCAGCCCAGAGCAACGCGCGACATTGACGCGCCAGCTGTTCCAGCAGTTGATGCGTGATGGACATTTGTTGCCGCTGTTTAACTATCGCTATCAGGTGTTTGCCCCGCCCGGCGTTGAAGGCATCCAGCTCAATACACTGGGCTGGTTCGATTTCACCCGCGCCTGGATTCCACCGCCCGCGACCGCAGGGACTGTTCAGCCCGCGCCTGAGCCAGTACCATAGATGCACTGATTTTTGGGGAAATTGAGATGAAACGAGCCGTTGTCGTATTCAGTGGCGGACAAGATTCCACCACCTGTCTGATTCAGGCACTGCAACAGTATGATGAAGTGCACTGTGTCACCTTCGATTATGGTCAACGCCATCGCGAAGAGATTGAAGTCGCGGCTGAACTCGCGCACAAACTGGGTGCCCGTGCGCACAAAGTGCTGGATGTGACGCTGCTCAATGAACTGGCGGTCAGCAGCCTGACGCGCGATAACATTCCAGTGCCCACTTACGATCCTGACGCCAGCGGTTTGCCGAGTACTTTTGTACCAGGCCGCAATATTCTGTTCCTGACCTTAGCCTCCATTTATGCTTATCAGGTAGAAGCCGAGGCGGTGATTACCGGTGTCTGCGAAACAGACTTCTCTGGCTATCCTGATTGCCGCGATGAGTTTGTTAAAGCGCTCAACAATGCCGTTAGCCTCGGCATGGCGCGCAACGTTCGCTTTGAAACGCCACTGATGTGGTTGAATAAAGCCGAAACCTGGGCGCTGGCAGATTACTGGCAGCAACTGCCGCTGGTGCGGGCGGAAACCCTGACTTGCTATAACGGTGTCAAAGGCGACGGTTGCGGTGAGTGCGCCGCCTGCCATCTGCGTGCGCGGGGGTTGGCGGATTACCAGGCCAATGCTGCAGCCGTCATGGCAGCAATGAAACAAAAAAGCGGTTTTAACTGATTGAGTTGAATCGCGGTTGGGACGCATTGAGCGGCTTCGCTAGCTGGAACCTTTTAAGCTGCTTTGCTGGATTGCGCTTATTGGGCGGCTTCGCTGGATTGAAATCATTGAACGGCTTCGCTAGCCGGAACTTATCAAGCTGCTTCGCCGGATTGAGGTCATCGAACGGCTTCGCTCACAGGAGCTCATTGAGCAGCTTAGGCTGGCGTTTCTGACGCCAGCTCGCTCTGCTCTTAATCGCTTTCCACCATCAACGCTGACAGACGATCACGCAACTCCCCTTCCATCGGCACCGCTTTTTGCGTGCGCAAATCGATGCAGACGAAGGTTAACGCTGCGTCCGCAACCACCGTGTTATCGCTTGCCAGCAGCACGCGCTGCGAAATAATGCCGCTTTTGCCATTCAACTGTGACACTTCGCTCTCAATATGTAACACGTCGCCCAGCACCGCCGGACGACGATAGTTAATGTTGATATTGACCACCACAAACGCCAGCTTCTGATCCATCAGCCAGTGAAAAGCATCGACATCCTCCAGCCACTGCCAGCGCGCCTCTTCCAGAAACTCGAGATAACGTGCGTTGTTCACATGCTGATAAACGTCCAGATGATAGCCGCGTACTTTGATGGTGGTTTGCATTATTGCTCCTGTTCAGACTGTTAATGACAACTGGTATGACCTGTTGAGCATAGCACAGCCTGATTGGGTGCTTTATCAATCCTTCAAAGTCGCGACCCGCCTCACAGTTTCAGCCGACCACTGTTACGTTCCACCAGAGCATTGCCGATGCCTGGAATCTCCTTAAGCTGATCAATGGCGGTAAACGGACCATACTGCTCGCGATAACTGACAATCGCCTGAGCTTTCTTCAGGCCGATGCCGTTCATTGCGGCTGCGAGCTGTTCAGCGCTGGCTTGATTGATGCTGACCTGTCCCTCTTGCGGCGAGGATACTTGCGTCGCCTGCGTTTCGCTGGGGCTTTCGGCCGCGGACAGTCCGGTGGTATAGAGTGCGCCACCCAGCGCCAGCGTGATACATAGAGCGCGAAAAGTTGATTTCACCATGCTGTGTTTCTCCTTGTGTTTGACAGCCACAGCAGAGTGTCACAGCGTGTTTTCAGGCTCAAAAGGGCAATTACAGAAATGGAAAAGGCCGCAGAAGCGGCCTTTGAGTTGTTGCAGCGGATTCACATTTTTTGTGAGGCTTACTGGTTTTGTGCAGCCGCGCCGTATTTGATTTTCGCGTCTTTACGCAGGTTTTCCAGCAGCGCTTCAAACGCAATCTGTGCGTTATTCTGCGTCACGCCTTTCACCATCTCATCAATCTGCGCCTGTGGCATATTACCCGGGCTGACTTTATCCAGCGCGACCAGTACCACGTTACCCTGCATATCTTCGCTCACACCCCAGGACGGTTTGTTGTCCGCGGGTTGTGGCAAGTTAAAGGCAGACTGCGCAACCGGATCCTGTGCATTACGATCAAAGGATTTGCTGGCGCTCAGGGTCAAGCCTGCCGCTTTCAGCGCATCTTCTTTACCGGCTTTCAGATCAACCAGCAGCTTATCGGCCTGAGCTTTAGCCTGCTGTGTGGCTTTGTCATGCTTCAGCGTGTCGGCAATCTGCGCTTTCACCTGATCCAGCGGTTTTACGGCTTCAGGCTTGTGCTCGCTGATGCGCAGCACAAACGCACGATCGCCATCGACGCTGATGATGTCAGAGTTATTACCCGGCGCACCGTTTTGGCCCACCAGTCCACCGTTGAAGATCGCCTGCTTGACCTGATCGAAATCGAGTTCAGCCGGAACATTATCACGCGTGATCCAGCCGGTTTCCGTGACTTTCAGACCGGAAGCCTGTGCAGCACCCGCCAACGACTCGTTGTCATTGCTGGCCGCTTCACTGACTTTCTGCTGCAGCTTGTAGAAGGCGTCGACTGCCTTTTCCTGCTTCACCTTGTCAGCAACAGCGTCATGGATCTCAGCCAGCGGCTTAATCTGCTCGGCCTGGATATCATCCAGACGTACCACCAGGAAACCGACTGAAGATTTGATCACGCCTGACAACTGGCCTTTCTGCGTCAGGTTGGCATTTTTCAGCTCATCCGGCGTGGTGCCCGGCTCCAGCCACCCCATATCGCCGCCTTTGCGTGCTGAGATCGGGTCAATGGATTTGCTTTTTGCCAGCGTGGCGAAGTCTTCACCCTTCTTCAGCGCTTCCAGAACGGCATTGGCATCCGCTTCAGTTTTGGTCTGAATCACGCTGTAGCGATTGCGCTGCGGCTGTGAATAGTCAGCTTTGTGTTGATCGAACCAACTCTGAATGTCCGCTTCGCTCACGGTTTCCTGCATGCTGGCTGCATCCATTTTGATGTAGCTGACGCGGAACTGCTCAGGTGCCATGAAGCTGTTCTGATGCTGCTGGTAATACTGATTGATCTCATCATCACTGGCCGTTTGTTTCGCTGCCAGCGCGTTAACATCAATCACCGCCTGACGAATTTCACGCTGCTGCGAGACCAGGTCCACCAGCTTGCTGGTTTCACCTTTCAGCATGAAATCGGTATTAGCGACCGCGTTGATCAACTGCTGTGTGGCTAACTGCTTACGCAGCGCCGCCGCGTATTGATCCGGCGTAAAGCCCATCTGATTGATTAAGCCGTTGTACTTTGCGTTATCAAACTTGCCGTTAGTCTGGAAAGCTTTTTGATTGAAGATCGCCTGCTTGATCTGATCATCGCTGATGCCAATCTTCAGATCTTTGATGTATTGATCGAGCAACGCCTGATCAATCAGCTGAGATAGCGCCTGCTGACGCATCTGCTGCATGTAACCTTCGTTGCTGGCCAGCTGCGAGAATTGATCGCCCAGCATCTGCTGCTGACGATTACGCTCGTTGTTAAAGCCCTGCTCAAGCTCTGCACGGCTAATTTCATGGCCATTAACTTTGGCGGCATAATCGCTGCCACCGCCGATCAGGTAGTTGCCCACCCCGGTCAGTACGAAAGACAGGATGATCAATCCCAGAATGATCTTGAGCACGACATGATTCGACGCCGCGCGTAAATTGTCCATCATGGTATGACAACACTCCGCTGTAGTGTGAATGTAAAGCTCTGACACGATGTCATCATCGTGCAACTGCTGTTCAGGCTGGCAGTTGGCAACCATGCGGAGACAATAGCCTGTGGCCATCGCCGCGCATCAAGAATAAAAAAGGCACATCAAAAATGATGTGCCCGTATGTTACATGAGAACGGCTTTTTCGTCCTCAATCCATAGAAGAAAATGCTTCAATGGATGTGTCAGCGGTCATTAATTGACTGAGTCTTTCAGTGCTTTACCTGCACGGAAGCCCGGAACTTTACCAGCCGGGATGGTGATCTCTTTACCGGTTTGCGGGTTACGGCCTGTACGAGCAGCACGCTCACGTACAGAGAAAGTACCGAAACCAACCAGTGCCACTTCATCACCGCCTTTCAGCGCGTCAGAAACGGAGCCCATGAATGCATCTAACACACGTCCCGCTGCTGCTTTAGAAATGTCAGCGTCTGCAGCAATTTTGTCGATCAACTGTGACTTATTCACTCTATTCATCCCCTCTTTTATTATTCACATCGCACCCGCGCTTCCCGCCCGGTGCGAACGCGCAGCCAGTTATATCAAGCCTGTGGAGCTGAAACAACGGTATTCATCTTAATCGTTGATTCAACAGCCCCCTAAATTAGCGGCACAAAAAAAAGCTGGCAAGCACCATTTGGCCTGCCAGCTTCGCTTTTTAACGGTTTTTGCCGTTAATCACTATTTTGCCGTCGCAACCTGCATGCCGTAAGGCGCATTTTCCAGTGCCAGGTTCAGCACTTCTTCAATACGCTTCACAGGATGGATGGTCAGATCGGCAATCACGTTCTGTGGAATCTCTTCCAGATCGCGCTTGTTTTCATCCGGGATCAGCACGGTTTTGATGCCACCACGATGCGCTGCCAGCAGCTTCTCTTTCAGACCACCAATCGGCAGCACCTGACCGCGCAGAGTGATCTCACCTGTCATCGCCACATCAGAGCGCACCGGGTTACCGGTCAGACAAGAAACCAGCGCCGTACACATGGCTATACCGGCACTTGGACCATCTTTCGGCGTTGCCCCTTCCGGAACGTGCACGTGGATATCACGTTTCTCGTGGAAATCCCCGTTGATGCCGAGTTTCTCCGCACGCGCGCGAACCACTGTCAGCGCCGCCTGGATAGACTCCTGCATCACTTCACCCAGTGAGCCGGTATAAGTCAGCTTGCCTTTACCCGGTACGCAGGCAGTTTCAATGGTCAGCAGATCGCCTCCCACTTCCGTCCATGCCAGACCGGTGACCTGACCTACGCGGTTTTCAGTGTCCGCTCGACCATAATCAAAGCGCTGCACGCCCAGGAAATCGTGAAGGTTTTCACCATTAATCTTGATGCTCTTCTTACTTTTGTCCATCAGCAGCGTTTTCACTGCTTTACGGCACAGCTTGGAGAGTTCACGTTCCAGACTGCGCACGCCCGCTTCACGGGTGTAGTAACGGATAATGCCGATGATGGCGCTATCGTCAACACTGATCTCTTTTTCTTTCAGTGCATTACGCTCAATCTGTTTCGGCAGTAAGTGCTGTTTGGCGATATTCAGTTTTTCATCTTCGGTATAACCCGAGAGACGAATCACTTCCATACGATCCAGCAGCGGTGCCGGGATGTTCATGGAGTTAGAGGTCGCCACGAACATCACGTCAGAGAGATCGTAATCCACTTCCAGATAGTGATCGTTGAACGCAATGTTCTGCTCTGGATCCAGCACTTCCAGCAATGCCGAAGCGGGATCGCCGCGCATATCGGACGACATCTTATCGATCTCATCCAACAGGAACAGCGGGTTCTTCACGCCGACTTTCGCCATTTTCTGGATCAGTTTGCCCGGCATAGAACCGATGTAAGTGCGACGATGTCCGCGGATTTCCGCTTCATCGCGCACGCCGCCCAGTGCCATACGAACATATTTACGGCCGGTGGCTTTGGCAATTGACTGGCCCAGCGAGGTTTTACCCACGCCTGGCGGTCCGACGAGGCACAGAATGGGGCCTTTAATTTTGCTGACACGACTTTGCACCGCAAGGTACTCAAGAATGCGGTCTTTCACGCGTTCCAGACCGTAATGATCGGTATCCAGCGTTTCCTGCGCCTTCAGCAGGTCTTTTTTCACCTTGCTGCGCGCAACCCATGGCACCTGAACCATCCAGTCGATGTAACCGCGCACCACGGTGGCTTCTGCAGACATCGGCGACATCATTTTCAGCTTCTGCAGTTCTGCTTCGGCTTTTTCGCGCGCTTCAGTCGGCATTTTTGCCGCTTCAATTTTACGTTTCAGCGCTTCGTATTCGTCCGGCGCATCATCCATTTCACCCAGCTCTTTCTGAATGGCTTTCATTTGCTCATTCAGATAGTACTCACGCTGGCTTTTCTCCATCTGCTTTTTCACGCGATTGCGAATGCGCTTCTCAACCTGCAGCAGATCGATTTCGGATTCCATCATCGCCATCAGATATTCAAGACGTTCGTTGATGTCGGACATTTCCAGCACTGACTGCTTATCAGCCAGCTTCAGCGGCATATGCGCTGCTACGGTGTCGGCGAGACGCGCCGCATCGTCGATGCTGTTCAGTGAGGTCAAAACCTCAGGAGGAATTTTTTTATTCAGTTTGATGTAGCCTTCAAACTGATTAATCGCCGTACGCACCAGCACTTCCTGCTCGCGCTCTTCAATTTCTGGCGAGATCAGGTATTCGGCCTGGGCAACAAAATGGTCGCCATTATCAGCCAGTGTGGTGATGTGCGCACGCTGCAAGCCTTCAACCAGCACTTTCACCGTGCCATCGGGCAGCTTGAGCATCTGCAATACGGAAGCGACGGTCCCTACAGAGAAGAGATCGTTAATACCAGGTTCATCCGTTGAAGCCTCTTTCTGGGCAACCAGCATGATCTTCTTGTCATGATCCATTGCCGCTTCGAGGCAACGAATCGATTTTTCCCGACCAACAAACAACGGAATTACCATGTGCGGATAAACCACCACGTCGCGCAAAGGCAACACGGGGATTTCAATGCGTTCAGAACGCTCAGGATTCATAGAGCTCTCTCTTAGTTTAATGTCCGCCAGGTGATGGGTACCGCGTAAAAGAAGTTTGCAGTTCAACCCACAGGATATTGAGTATATGGGGATGCTTGGTCGACATTCAATGTCAGGGGAGAGAGAAAAACAAAAGGGGAAACATTTTCCCCTTTTTTAAGATAACAACATGGTTCGATTGTTTATTTATTCGCCAGAAGCCTGAGCTTCGTGCTTACCATAAATCAACATCGGCTCGGATTGACCGTCAATCACTGACTCATCAATCACCACTTTTTCCACGTCATCCATCGATGGCAGATCGTACATGGTTTCCAGCAGCGCACCTTCTACGATAGAACGCAGACCACGCGCACCGGTTTTGCGTGACATCGCTTTCTTAGCGATCGCCGTCAGCGCTTCATCACGGAACTCCAGCTCCACACCTTCAAGGTTAAACAGAGCCTGGTACTGTTTGGTCAACGCATTCTTCGGTTCGCGCAGGATCTGAATCAGGGCTTCTTCACTCAATTCACTCAGCGTCGCCACCACCGGCAGACGACCAATGAATTCTGGAATCAGACCAAATTTGATCAGATCTTCTGGCTCAACCTGGGACAGTAACTCGCCTTCGCTGGCTTTCTGCGATTTACCTTTCACCGTCGCGCCGAAGCCGATACCGGATCCGGTTTCCACGCGCTGGGAAATCACTTTGTCGAGGCCAGCAAAAGCACCACCACAAATGAACAGGATCTTAGACGTATCAACCTGCAGGAACTCCTGCTGTGGATGCTTACGCCCACCCTGCGGCGGAACCGCGGCAACGGTACCTTCGATCAGCTTCAGCAACGCCTGCTGTACGCCTTCACCAGAAACGTCACGCGTGATTGACGGGTTGTCTGACTTACGAGAAATCTTGTCGATTTCATCGATATAGACGATACCGCGCTGTGCTTTCTGCACATCGTAATCACACTTCTGCAGCAGTTTCTGGATGATGTTTTCCACATCCTCACCCACATAACCGGCTTCGGTCAGGGTGGTGGCATCCGCCATGGTGAACGGAACATCCAGCAAACGCGCCAGGGTTTCAGCCAGCAAGGTTTTACCGCTACCGGTTGGACCGATAAGCAGAATGTTACTTTTGCCCAGTTCGATGCCATTACTGGTATCGCCGTTGCGCAGACGTTTGTAGTGGTTATAGACCGCTACCGCCAGCACTTTTTTTGCCCTTTCCTGACCGATGACGTAATCATCTAAATGATGACGGATTTCATGCGGTGTCGGCAGTGCACTGCGCTCACGGTGCGGAGCCACTTCTTTAATCTCTTCGCGAATGATGTCGTTGCATAAATCAACACATTCGTCGCAAATATACACTGACGGCCCGGCAATCAGCTTACGGACTTCATGCTGGCTTTTGCCGCAGAAAGAGCAGTACAGCAACTTACCTGAACCGTCTTTGCGCTTATCTGTCATCAGCTAACCTCTTTTCGTTCTCAGACCCAATTTGGTGTACGGCACTGGCCGCACATCAACGGCCGATATTCATGCAACTCATCGTGCTGCCCCGTTAACTATAGCGTAAGGGGCAGCCAGATGTGTCTTATTGGCGATGCGTCAGAATAGAATCGACCAAGCCATACTCTACCGCTTCGCTGGCAGAGAGGAAACGATCGCGCTCGGTGTCGCGTTCGATCTCTTCCAGTGATTTGCCAGTGTGTTCAGCCATCAACTCATTCATACGCTGCTTCACTTTCAGAATTTCACGCGCATGGATTTCAATATCCGTCGCCTGGCCCTGGTAACCGCCCAGCGGCTGGTGAATCATGACGCGGGAATTCGGCAGGCAGAAGCGCTTACCTTTGGTACCTGCAGTCAGCAGGAACGCACCCATTGAACAAGCCTGACCCATACAAATGGTGCTGACGTCCGGCTTGATGAATTTCATGGTGTCATAAATCGACATCCCGGCAGTAATCACGCCGCCTGGCGAGTTAATGTAGAGATAAATGTCTTTTTCAGGATTCTCAGCTTCCAGAAACAGCATCTGCGCCACGATCAGGTTGGCCATATGATCTTCAACCTGGCCGGTCAGGAAGATCACACGCTCTTTGAGCAGGCGGGAGTAAATGTCGTATGAACGCTCGCCGCGCGAGGTTTGTTCGACCACCATTGGCACCAGCGCCATGTGCGGTGCAGTAAATTCACGATCGCCACTGTATGACATTACCGTCTCCTGATAAATTTCATTGGCAACATTCTGTACCGATATTACGTGAGGCGCGTCGGGAAAACTATGCGCTGCCCTCTCACTCCGACATAACAGGACGGTTAATCAGCCAGTCTCACTGTTTTCATGCATTCTCCCTGTATCTGGGGATGCTGCCCAGTTGTTTCAAGCATAACAACCTTTTGCCCATTCGCTAACACGGAAAAAGAGCTTAGCGAACAATTTGCCGATTAATTAAGCAAATAGAGGACAATTCTATGCGGTTAATGCCCTAAAACGAAAAAGCCCGCGACTTTTCAGTCGCGGGCTTCGCACTTTCGGTTAACTAACGAATCAGGCCGCTGAGGTCTGGTTCATCAGTTCCTGGAAGTTGGTTGCTTTATCGGTCACTTTGGCTTTTGCCAGTACCGCTTCAACAGCCTGCTCTTCAAGAGCAACGTTGCGCATATTGTTCATCAGCTCGTTGTTCTTGCTGTAGAACTCGATCACTTCCTGCGGATCTTCGTACGCAGAAGCCATCTCTTCGATCAGCGCTTTAACGCGGTCTTCGTCAGCTTTCAGCTCGTTGATGCGAATCACTTCGCCCAGCAGCAGACCAACAACAACGCGACGTTTAGCCTGCTCTTCGAACAGCTCACGTGGCAGCTCGAAAGCTTGCTTCTCGTTGCCACCAAAACGCTGTGCAGCCTGGCGACGCAGCACGTCGATTTCGCTGTCGATCAGTGCCACTGGCACGTCGATGTCGTTGGCTTCAACCAGACCATCAATCGCCTGAGATTTCACGCGGTTACGGATAGCGCCTTTCAGCTCACGATCCATGTTCTTGCGCACTTCTGCACGCAGACCGGCAACTGAACCATCTTCAACGCCAAAGCGTTTGATGAACTCTTCAGTCAGCTCTGGCAGCTCGCGCGTTTCCACTTTCTTCAGCACGATTTCGAACTTCGCATCTTTCCCTTTCAGGGTTTCAGCGTGGTAATCGTCTGGGAATTTCACGTCGATAGTGAAGGTTTCGCCCGCTTTGTGGCCAACAACACCTTCTTCGAAGCCTGGGATCATACGACCCTGGCCCATCGCCAGTACGAAGTCAGACGCTTTGCCGCCTTCGAACTCTTCGCCGTCTACTGAACCGGAGAAGTCGATGGTTGCGCGATCTTCAGCAGTCGCTGCAGAATCGCTTTCTTTCCAGGTCGCCTGCTGCTTCTGCAGGGTTTCCAGCATGGTATCAACGTCAGCATCGGTGACTTCAACCACTGGCTTCTCGACTTCGATAGCATCCAGGCCTTTCAGCTCAACTTCTGGATACACTTCGAACTCAACCGCGTAGGTGAAATCTTCACCTTCTTTGTACTCACCTGGCACGTAGTTTGGTGCGCCAGCTGGGTTGATTTTCTCTTTGATGATGGCGTCAACGAAGTTGCGCGTCATCAGCTCGCCCAGCACGTCCTGGCGAACAGAAGCACCGTAGCGCTGAGAAATGATGTTTGCCGGCACTTTGCCTTTACGGAAACCGTCGATACGGACTTTCTTAGCCACTTCCACCAGTTCTTTCTTCACTGCGCTTTCGATGCTGTCAGCTGCAACAGTAATCGAAATGCGACGGCCCAGACCCTGAGTGGTTTCTACTGAAACTGTCATCTTGTTACCTCAAAAAATCACGTGCTCGGTCAACTTCAGACACCACACATTAAATGCGCCGTATCCAACAATCGGGACGGCCTCTGCAGGCAGAACCTAATCCCTGTCACCAGAAGCGTCCCGAAGACATTCCGGAAAAATAGACGCCGCATTATAGCGGCATCGCTGGAATGAGTCGAGGCTGCAAACTCACCACTTTTTAGCGGTTTTGCTGCTTTTTTGCGCCATGGATCGCGTTTAAGGGTAATAGATGAAAAGAAAACGGCCCGCAGGCCGTTTTGAGAGAGGATGAAGTGTGAACTCAGGCGAGGGTGCCCGCTCCCCGACAGTTAGGTGACGCCAGCACGGTATCTTGCAAGCCATCCCACTCTTTTTGCGTGTAAGTGTGTAGAGCCAGTGCGTGCACGCTCCCTGCTAACTCTTCGGTCAGTTCGCCATAAATGGCGCGATGACGCTGCAGGAATCGCTGGCCGGTAAACACATCGCTGACAATCACCACTTTAAAGTGACTTTCAGAACCAGCGGGCACGTTATGACGATAGCTTTCATCATGCACTTCGAGATGTGCAGGTTCGAACGCCTTACGCAGCTTTTCTTCTATTTGTTCGCGAATCATTGTTAACACTCCTCAACGGCGAGCGCTGTGCCCATCTGTTTAAATATTAGTAGGTTTTTTGGCCAACCCGCAGGCGCGCCGGAAATAATTCCTGATCTGCTGCGCATCTTAGCGGGCTCATTCGTCAGGTCAATGCTGTTGCATGACCGCCTGTCCGAAAAAAGCCTTTACAATCAATTTCCACTGGCACGGGGCTTTTTTCGCCGTCGCGCAATGCTATGATGGCCGCAGTTTTGCAAACCAACCCATATGCTAACGAGAATGAGTATGTTGAAAAAACTGTTATTCCCTCTGCTGGCTGCATTTATTTTGGCCGGCTGTGCCAGCAATAACACCACCCTGAACATTCAGCCTAAGATCCAGCTGCCACAGCAAGATCCTGGTCTGATGGGTGCCACCATCAGCGTTAACGGTGCCGATCAGCGTTCCGATCAGGCTCTGGCAAAAGTGAATCGTGACGGTCAGTTAGTCACCTTAACGCCATCGCGCGATCTGCGTTTCCTGTTACAGGAAGTGCTGGAGAAGCAGATGACAGCACGCGGTTACATGATCGGACCAAACGGTGCGGTTGACCTGCAGATTGTCGTCAATGGTCTTTACGCTGATGTGACACAAGGTAACGTGCGTTACAGCATTACCACCAAAGCTGATATTTCCATCATTGCGACCGCGAAAAACGGTAACAAACAGGTTAAAAATTATCGTCAGACTTACAGCGTAGAAGGCGCATTTACCGCCACTAACGCGAAGATCACCAACGCGGTCAACTCTACCCTGAGCGACGTGATTGCTGATATGGCGCAGGACACCAGCGTTCACGAATTTATTAAACAGAACGCCCGCTAATTCCTCAGCTATTCTGCCCGGTCACCTTTGGCCGGGCATCATTTCAGGTTGGTTATGACTTCTCACTATCTGCGCATTTTCACCCAACGTAATGCAGCCGTATTGCTGCTGCTCGGTTTTGCTTCCGGACTGCCTTTAGCTCTGACAGCCGGGACCTTACAGGCGTGGATGACCGTAGAGAATGTCGATCTGAAAACCATCGGTTTCTTCTCCCTTGTCGGCCAGGCTTACGTGTTTAAGTTCCTGTGGTCGCCGATGATGGATCGCTATACCCCGCCGTTTCTTGGCCGTCGCCGTGGCTGGTTACTGGTTACTCAACTCGCACTGATCGCCGGCATTATCGCCATGGGCTTTATGCAGCCTTCGCGCGATCTGACGCTGCTGGCTGCCCTGGCCGTGCTGGTTGCCTTCTGTTCTGCATCGCAGGATATCGTGTTTGATGCCTGGAAAACCGATGTGCTACCGCCAGAAGAACGGGGCAGCGGTGCCGCGATTACGGTGTTGGGATATCGCCTGGCGATGCTGATTTCAGGCGGGTTGGCGCTATGGCTTGCCGACCGATATCTGGGATGGCAGGCAACCTACTGGTTAATGGCGCTGCTGATGTTGCCAGGTTTGATTGCGACATTGCTGGCCAAAGAGCCCGCGGCACCCGCGCGTGAGCCGCACACCCTGCGTCAGGCCGTTTCGTTCCCGCTCAAAGACTTCTTCCTGCGTAACAATGCCTGGCTGCTGATCACCTTAATCATCCTTTATAAGTTGGGTGATGCTTTTGCTGCGTCGCTCACCACCACCTTCCTGATTCGCGGCGTAGGTTTCAGCGCCGGCGATGTCGGACTGGTGAATAAAACGCTGGGATTGCTGGCAACCATCATTGGTGCGCTGTACGGCGGTGTGCTGATGCAACGCCTGAGTCTGTTCCGTGCCCTGATGATTTTCGGCATTCTTCAGGCGGTTTCCAACTTCGCTTATTGGCTATTGGCCGTGACGCCGCCTAATTTATGGAGCATGGCCAGCGCGGTGTTCATTGAGAATCTTTGCGGAGGGATGGGCACCGCCGCGTTTGTGGCGCTGCTGATGACATTGTGCAATAAGTCGTTTTCCGCAACGCAGTTCGCGCTGCTCTCTGCCCTTTCCGCCGTCGGGCGTGTTTACGTCGGACCCGCAGCGGGATGGCTGGTCGAGCTGTGGGGCTGGCCGACCTTCTATGCTTTCACCGTGTTTGCAGGCGTGCCTGGCTTAATGCTGCTGTGGATTAGCCGCAGCACCCTGCAAGGCATTCAGCAGAGCGGGGAGTTCGTGATGCGAACCCGCTGGCCGCAAGGCTATCGCTGGACAGTGCGTCTGTTCAGCTTCGGTAGTGGCCTGCTGGCACTCTGGTTGGTGATGCTAGCTCTGAATGCCGCTGGCATCTGGCATGTCAACGCGCTGCTGACACCGCTTTTTGAGATGGGTATGGCACTGGCGCTGGTGGCCGTGGCGCTGGGTGTGATTCTGGATTGTCTGGCGTTAAGAAAAAGGCCGGAGAAAAATCTGAGTTAAGTAATGATAATTTGCCAGTCGCTAAATATTTGGCTAAAAAAATAACAATGAACTCATTTTAACGAATAGCATTTTTTTCATCGCGAAAAAGAAACATTAAATTAACAACCCTGGATTATATTTAAATCCGGTGCGCAATTACTTTGTAGAAAACTCATCACCCAAATGCTACACAATTGTTAAATAAATGGGCATTAATAGTACGGTTTATGCTTTCCCTGATTTTTCTGCGGTTTCTATCATTGTTTTTTGTTATATTGACGCCAACTGCTTGTCGCAATTAATAATTTGTCACCCTGCGCAACATCTGTGACACCCTTAGCAAAAGGTGTCAACAGCCTTCTGACACATCCTTAAGCTGGTTTACACTGCATAAACCTTCCCGTAAAATGCGCGCACACTTAAACGACAATAGAGCCCTTTGTCATTGAGGTCGTTAAATGAGACTCAGGAAATACAATAAAAGTTTGGGGATTTTGTCATTAATTGCAGGCGCTGTATTACTCAGTGGCTGTGATAGTGCGTTGTTAAATCCCAAAGGACAGATTGCACTGGAGCAACGTTCGCTGATTCTGACAGCTTTTGGCTTGATGATGATCGTGGTTATCCCGGCAGTCTTCATGGCAGTATTCTTTGCCTGGAAATATCGGGCAACCAATACTAATGCGACTTATAGCCCTAACTGGTCACACTCTAACAAAGTGGAAGCCGTGGTCTGGACGATTCCAATCCTGATCATTATCTTCCTCGGCGTGCTGACCTGGAAATCGACCCACGCACTGGAACCGAGCAAACCGCTGGTTTCTGACGTGAAGCCGGTTGAGATCGATGTGGTTGCGCTGGACTGGAAATGGCTGTTTATCTACCCTGAACAGGGTATTGCAACCGTGAACCAGATTGCCTTCCCGGCAAATACTCCGGTGAACTTCAAGATCACCTCCAACTCCGTAATGAACTCCTTCTTTATTCCTACGCTCGGTAGCCAGATCTACGCCATGGCGGGCATGCAGACTAAACTGCACCTGATCGCCAATGAGCCAGGAACATTCGACGGTATCTCTGCGAACTTCAGTGGTCGCGGTTTCTCTGGCATGAAGTTCAAAGCCATTGCAACCAAAGACGATGCGGAATTCCAGCAGTGGGTGGCTAAAGTTAAAGCAGCACCTAACGCGCTGACCACCATGGATGATTTCGAGAAACTGGCTGCGCCAAGCGAAAATCACCCGGTGGAATATTTCTCAACTGCGAATCCAGAACTGTTCAAGCAGGTTATTGATAAGTTCATGATGAGCCACGGGAAGATGGACATGCCAGAGCACAAAGGCATGGACATGAATCACGCCGCTGCTGCGGGAGCCGAGGAATAATACGATGTTCGGAAAATTAACACTGGATGCAGTGCCATACCACGAACCCATTATCGTGGTTACGGTAGCCGCAATCATCTTAGGTGGTCTGGCACTGGTTGCCGCGATTACTTATTTTGGTAAGTGGCAATACCTGTGGTCAGAATGGTTCACCTCCATTGACCACAAAAAACTGGGTATCATGTACATCATCATGGCTTTCGTCATGCTGCTGCGCGGCTTTGCCGATGCGGTAATGATGCGTACCCAACAAGTGATGGCTTCCGCAGGCGAAGCCGGCATATTACCACCGCACCACTACGACCAGATCTTCACCGCGCACGGCGTGATCATGATCTTCTTCGTGGCGATGCCTTTCGTGGTAGGTCTGATGAACATCGCGGTACCGCTGCAAATCGGTGCACGTGACGTTGCCTTCCCGTTCCTGAACAACCTGAGCTTCTGGTTTACTGCGATCGGTGTGATCCTGGTGAACATCTCTCTGGGTGTGGGCGAGTTCGCACAGACTGGCTGGTTGGCTTATCCACCGCTTTCGGGCGCGGAATACAGTCCTGGCGTCGGGGTCGATTATTGGATCTGGAGTCTCCAGTTATCCGGTATCGGTACGACTCTGACCGGTATCAACTTCTTCGTGACCATTCTGAAGATGCGTGCACCGGGCATGGACCTGTTCAAAATGCCTGTCTTCACCTGGGCATCACTGTGTACTAACGTCCTGATCATCGCTGCGTTCCCGGTTCTGACCGTGACGCTGGCACTGTTGACGCTTGACCGTTACCTCGGCTTCCATTTCTTCACCAATGAAATGGGCGGTAACATGATGATGTACGTCAACCTGATTTGGGTCTGGGGTCACCCGGAAGTATACATCCTCGTTCTGCCGGTATTCGGTGTGTTCGCGGAAGTCACTGCGACCTTCTCCAAAAAGCGTCTGTTCGGTTACACCTCTCTGGTGTGGGCGACCATCGCGATTACCGTTCTGTCGTTCATCGTTTGGCTGCACCACTTCTTCACCATGGGTGCCGGTGCCAACGTTAACGCCTTCTTCGGTATTATGACGATGATCATCGCGATTCCGACCGGCGTGAAAATCTTCAACTGGCTGTTCACCATGTATCAGGGTCGCGTTGAGTTCCACTCAGCGATGCTGTGGACGATTGGCTTCCTGGTCACCTTCTCTATTGGTGGTATGACCGGTGTTCTGCTGGCCGTTCCAGGTGCGGACTTCATTCTGCACAACAGCTTGTTCCTGATTGCTCACTTCCATAACGTGATTATCGGTGGTGTGGTGTTCGGTTGTATGGCTGGCGTGACCTACTGGTTCCCGAAAGCATTCGGCTTCACCCTGAACGAAAAATGGGGTATCCGTGCATTCTGGTTCTGGATCATTGGTTTCTTCGTCGCCTTTATGCCGCTGTACGCACTGGGCTTCATGGGTATGACCCGTCGTATCAGCCAGGACATCGATCCTCAGTTCCACTCACTGCTGGTTGTTGCAGCAGGCGGTGCGGCACTGATTGCATGCGGTATCCTGTGCCAGCTGACTCAGTTCTACGTTTCTGTGCGTGACCGCGACCAGAACCGCGATCTGACCGGTGACCCGTGGGGTGGTCGTACGCTGGAGTGGGCAACCTCTTCACCGCCTCCGTTCTATAACTTTGCTGTTATCCCTGAAATCCACGAGCGCGATGCGTTCTGGGAAATGAAAGAGAAAGGCGAAGCCTATAAGCAACCAGAAAAATATGAAGAAATTCATATGCCGAAAAACAGCGGCGCAGCCCTGATTATCGCAGCCTTCATGACCGTGTTTGGTTTCGCGATGATCTGGCACATCTGGTGGCTGGCTGGCCTTACCTTCCTGGCCACAATTGTGACCTGGATTGTGAAGAGCTTCGACGAAGACGTGGATTACTACGTTCCGGTTGCTGAAGTCGAGCAGATCGAGAAGAAGCACTTTGACGAAATCAGCAAAGCAGGTCTGAAATAATGTCAACTGAAACTGCAAAACACCACCACGACGCCCATGCGGAGCATGGGCATCACGATGCAGGAGCCAATAAAGTCTTTGGCTTCTGGATCTACCTGATGAGTGACTGCATTATCTTCGCAACCCTGTTTGCGACCTATGCAGTTATGGTCAATAACACTGCCGGTGGTCCGGCAGGTAAAGACATCTTTGAACTGCCGTTTGTGCTGGTTGAAACCGCGCTGCTGCTGCTCAGCTCCATTACTTATGGAATGGCAGTGATTGCGATGAACAACCAGAACAAGGGTTCAGTCATCAGCTGGTTGGCTCTGACCTTCCTGTTTGGTGCTGGATTCATCGGCATGGAAATCTATGAATTCCATCACCTGATCCTGGAAGGCTTCGGTCCTGACCGCAGTGGTTTCCTGTCCGCGTTCTTTACGCTGGTCGGTACCCACGGTCTGCACGTGACCTCAGGCCTGATCTGGATGGCAGTGATGATGTTCCAGATTTCTAAACGTGGTCTGACTGCAACTAACCGCACCCGTATCATGTGCCTGAGCTTGTTCTGGCACTTCCTGGATGTGGTTTGGATCTGCGTATTCACCGTTGTCTATCTGATGGGAGCCATGTAATGAGTCATTCAGTTAACGAACATGGCGCTTCTCACGGTAGCGTGAAGTCTTACATGATCGGCTTCATCCTTTCTATCATCCTGACCGGTATTCCGTTCTGGATGGTAATGGATGGCGGCGCATCACACGGCACGATTCTGGGTGTGGTTCTGGTGTGTGCGGTGGTTCAGGTGTTAGTACACCTGGTCTACTTCCTGCACCTGGACAGCAAGTCAGAGGGCGGCTGGAACATGGTGGCGATTGTCTTCTCAGCACTCATTATTTTGATTGTTGTCGTCGGATCACTGTGGATCATGTGGAACCTCAACTACAACATGATGGCCGACTAAAGAGTCACACGTAATGATTAAGCAATACCTGCAAGTAACAAAACCAGGAATTATTTTCGGCAACTTAATTTCTGTGATCGGTGGATTCTTGCTGGCTTCGAAAGGCAGCATTGATTACCCCCTGTTTCTCTATTCACTGGTGGGCGTTTCGCTGGTTGTCGCATCAGGTTGTGTATTCAACAACGTGATTGACCGCGATATCGACATCAAAATGGAGAGAACGCGGAACCGTGTTCTGGTCAAAGGCCTGATCTCGGCGAAAGTAAGCCTGGTTTATGCAACCGCATTGGGTATTGCTGGCTTTGCGTTGCTGTATTTCGGTGCTAACCCGCTGGCCATGTGGCTGGCGGTGATGGGCTTCGTTGTCTATGTGGGCATTTACAGCCTGTATATGAAGCGCAACTCCGTGTATGGCACGCTGATCGGTAGCCTCTCTGGTGCAGCACCGCCAGTGATTGGCTACTGCGCAGTGACCAACCAGTTTGATGCTGGCGCTTTGATCTTGTTGGCTATTTTTAGCCTGTGGCAGATGCCGCACTCGTACGCGATTGCGATTTTCCGCTTCAAAGATTATCAGGCGGCTAACATCCCGGTTCTGCCTGTCGTGAAAGGTATCTCGGTAGCCAAAAATCATATTACGCTGTACATCCTGGCGTTCATGATTGCTACGCTGATGCTGACACTTGGCGGTTACGCGGGCTACAAGTATCTGGTGGTCGCCGCGGCGGTGAGTGTGTGGTGGTTGGGCATGGCGCTTTCAGGTTACAAAACCTCAAACGATAAAGTTTGGGCGCGTAAACTGTTTGTGTTCTCGATTGTCGCTATCACAGCATTGAGCGTGATGATGTCGGTTGATTTTATGACACCGGCCTCTAAAGACCTGCTGACTTACGTCTGGTAATACAGCTCCGCAACACCAGAAAGGGCGCGAATTTCGCGCCCTTTCTTTTTGTTACCACTGCTTAACAACAATTGTTTTACCCGCCCTGCCCTGCTCCTTAAAATGAGTGCAGCAAAATTACAGAGGTTGGAATGAACGATAATAAAATGACGCCAGTAGAGCTTCGGGCTACATGGGGTTTAGGCACAGTTTTTTCCCTGCGCATGCTGGGAATGTTTATGGTCCTGCCGGTACTCACCACGTACGGTATGGCGTTGCAGGGAGCCAGTGAAACCTTAATTGGTCTGGCAATTGGCATCTATGGTCTGGCGCAAGCCGTATTCCAGATTCCGTTTGGTCTGTTGTCCGATCGCGTCGGTCGCAAACCGCTCATTGTTGGCGGGCTGTTAGTGTTCGTGCTGGGCAGTATTATCGCGGCGATGACCACCTCAATCTGGGGCGTGATTCTGGGTCGTGCTTTGCAAGGCTCTGGCGCAATTGCCGCTGCAGTCATGGCGCTACTCTCAGATCTCACTCGCGAACAAAACCGTACTAAAGCGATGGCGTTTATTGGCATTAGTTTCGGTGTGACCTTTGCAATTGCGATGGTGGTAGGCCCAATTGTCACCCATGCTCTGGGGTTGCATGCACTTTTCTGGATGATCGCTATTCTGGCCTCGCTGGGCATTGTTATCACGCTATTGGTGGTGCCGAGCGCACCCAATCACGTGCTTAACCGTGAGTCCGGCATGGTAAAAGCCAGCATTCGTGAAGTGTTAGCCAATCCTAAACTCCTCAAATTAAACATCGGTATTCTTTGCCTGCATATCCTGCTGATGTCGAGTTTTGTGGCTTTGCCGGGCCAGTTTGAACAAGCAGGCTTCCCGGCATCTGAACACTGGAAAGTCTATTTGGTCACCATGCTGGTCGCTTTCGTTCTGGTGGTGCCTTTCATCATCTATGCCGAAGTGAAACGCCGCATGAAGCGCGTTTTTGTTACCTGCGTGGCACTGATCATTATCGCGGAAATCGTACTGTGGGGTGCGGCTGGTCATTTCTGGACGCTGGTGATTGGCGTGCAGCTGTTCTTCCTCGCCTTCAATCTAATGGAAGCCATTCTGCCTTCGCTGATCAGTAAAGAATCACCGCCGGGCTACAAAGGCACAGCGATGGGCATTTACTCCACCAGCCAGTTCATTGGCGTGGCGATTGGCGGCAGCATGGGCGGTTGGATCTTCGGTCACTTTGATGCGCAGACGGTGTTTCTGGTGGGTGCGATTGTGGCGGCAGCCTGGTTGTTTGTGGCGATGTCGATGCAGGAGCCGCCATACGTCAGCAGCCTGCGCATGGTGCTCAGTGATGCCGTATTAGCGGTGCCTAACCTTGAAAAGCGTTTAAAAGCGCAGCCGGGTGTCTCTTCAGTCTTTATCGTGCCGGAAGAGAAAAGTGCTTACATCAAGATCGACAGTAAAGTGACGAGCCGCGTCGAAATTGAAGCGCTGCTCGCCAGCTGTTAGTTAGTCGTCACACACTCTGTGGCGGCGCGATTAACCGCACCGCCACAAACCATCACGCTAATTAAAGCGACATATCAACCACGATGCGCCCTTCAATTTTTCCCGCATGCATACGCGCAAAGATGTCGTTAATGTTGGTCAGCGGTTCAACCGCCACGTTGGCTTTCACTTTATGACGCCCAGCGAAATCCAACGCTTCCTGCAGATCTTTACGCGTACCGACAATTGAACCGCGCACGGTAATGCCGTCCAGCACCATATCAAAGATAGACAGGTCGAATTTGCCCGGTGGCAGACCGTTCAGCACCATAGTACCGCCACGACGCATAGTACCGATCGCCTGCTCAAACGCCTTCGGTGAAACAGCCGTCACCAGCACGCCGTGCGCACCACCGAAGCTTTCCTGGAACACTTTAGCCGGATCGACGTTCTTCGCATTCGCCACCACACTGGCACCGAGACGCTTGGCAAACGCCAGCTTCTCATCATCGATATCCACTGCAGCGACATTCAGTCCCATCGCCACCGCATATTGCACTGCCATATGGCCCAGCCCACCAATACCGGACACCACCACCCAATCACCCGGCTTGGTGTCAGTCATTTTCAGGCCTTTGTACACCGTCACACCCGCACACAGAATCGGCGCGATTTCGTTGTAATCGATGTTTTCCGGAATGATGCCGACATAGTTCGCATCCGCAAGGCAATATTCTGCAAAACTGCCGTTCACCGAATAACCGGCATTCTGCTGTGACAGACACAGGGTTTCCCAGCTATCCAGACAGTGCTCACAGTGGCCGCATGCGGAATAGAGCCAGGGCACGCCCACACGATCGCCCAATTTCAAATGCTTCACACCTTCACCTAGCGCCACTACCTGTCCTACGCCTTCATGGCCGGGAATAAACGGGGGATTGGGTTTAATCGGCCAGTCGCCTTCGGCGGCATGTAAGTCGGTATGGCACACGCCAGTCGCCGCGATTTTCACCAGAATCTGGCCCGGTCCCACTTGCGGTACTGGCACCTGCTCAATCACTAATGGTTCGCCAAAGGCTTTGACAACTGCGGCTTTCATGGTGGTTTTGATTTGCATATTCATCTTTCACTCTCCATTTGATCGGATGCGGACTCAGAACAGGCCCAAAGGCGCGGTGCCATAGCTGACCAGCAGATTTTTGGTTTGTTGGTAGGCGCTGAGCGCCATTTTGTGCGTCTCGCGCCCCACTCCCGACTGCTTATAGCCACCGAAAGCTGCGTGCGCAGGATAGATGTGATAGCAGTTGGTCCAGACGCGACCGGCTTTGATACCACGCCCCATGCGGTACGCCAGATTGGTATCACGCGTCCATACACCCGCGCCGAGGCCAAATTGCGTTTCATTGGCAATCGACAAAGCTTCCGCTTCATCTTTAAAAGTGGTGATGCCAATAACAGGCCCAAAAATCTCTTCCTGGAAACACCGCATCTGGTTGGTGCCTTTGATCAGGGTTGGCTGGATATAGAATCCGTTATCCAGTTCCGCTGCGACGCTGGCACGATCGCCTCCGGTCAGAATTTGCCCTCCTTCGTCGCGCGCGATGTTGATGTAAGACAGGATTTTGTCGAATTGCTGACGGGAAGCCTGAGCACCGATCATGGTGTCGGTATCCAGCGGATCGCCTCGGCGGATATTCGCCACTTTATCCATCACCCGCGCCATAAACGGCTCATAGATGGATTCATGGATCAACGCACGCGACGGACAAGTACAGACTTCGCCCTGATTGAAGAAACCGAGTACCAGCCCTTCCACCGCTTTTTCGATAAAGTCCGATTCACCGTCCATCACATCGGCAAAGTAGATGTTAGGCGACTTGCCGCCCAGCTCGACGGTACAGGGAATGATGTTTTCAGCCGCGCACGCCATGATATGGCGCCCGACCGGTGTTGAGCCGGTGAACGCGATTTTGGCGATACGTTTGCTGGTGGCCAGCGCTTCACCGGCTTCCCGGCCAAAGCCCTGCACCACGTTAAGCACGCCGGCCGGGAAAAGATCGCCGATCAGCTCCATCAACAGCGTGATGGCCAGTGGCGTTTGCTCAGCCGGTTTCAGCACCACGCAGTTACCGGCTGCCAGCGCCGGAGCCAGTTTCCATGCCGCCATTAACAGCGGGAAGTTCCATGGGATGATTTGCCCAACCACACCTAGCGGCTCATGGAAGTGATAAGCCACCGTGGTTTCATCAATTTCGGCGGTGCTGCCTTCCTGTGCACGCAGACAACCGGCGAAGTAGCGGAAATGATCCACCGCCAGCGGCAGGTCGGCATTGAGCGTTTCGCGGATCGGTTTGCCGTTGTCCCAGCTCTCCGCCACAGACAACATTTCAATATTTTGTTCAATGCAGTCGGCCACCTGCAGCAGCAGATTGGCCCGATGTTGCACGCTGGTTTTTCCCCAGGCGTCAGCGGCCTGATGAGCAGCGTCCAGTGCTAAATCGATATCCCGCGCGTCAGAACGCGGAAACTGCGCAATATCGCTGCCATCAACAGGCGAGGTGTTCGTAAAATACTGGCCGCTGAGCGGCTCTGTGAATTTGCCCGCAATAAAATTGCCGTAGGTCGCTTTAAAAGTGACCAAAGCGCCGGGCGTGCCGGGATGTGCATAACGCATCGCAAACTCCTTCGTGTAGGGTCGTTTATTGTTAGCTGGCAGCGGCAACCTGTGGGTCAACAGATTGAACAGCCCGCTGCCTAATAAGCTATTGCAGCGGGCGTGCCAGTTTTTTTCAGCTTGCGAATTTTCGAAAAATCGTTTTATCTATCATTGATTTATAAAACTAATAGCCCTTTTAAACGCGCGGGTTCTGCCACCAAAATCCTCATCTGTGTTGCGTATCGCAACACCGCAGAAACCAAGTCGCTACAATGCTGCAACACTTTCGCTTAGGCATGAGGTTACCAATGCAGGGAAATTCAGCCGCGTCTGCCGTGAATACCAACCCGCTGTTAAGCGACTCCTGGTTTCGTAGCCAGCTGTATGGTCTCGACCGCACCGCCGATGATTTTCCTCGCGTCCGCCAGGGTGAGCTGGCTGATGTGCTGGCCAGTAATGCCGGGCTACAACAGTTCGCCCAGCCGGTGATCAAACAGCTGGCGCAGAAACTGGCGGAAAAACAATCTGTGGTGATCCTTTCGGATGCCACCGGTTTGGTGCTGAACACCTTTGGCGACATGCAATCGATGGAGAAAGCGCAGCGATTTGCACTCGCCCCCGGCAATTTGTGGAGCGAATGCGGGCGCGGTACCAATGCAATTGGCACTGCACTGGCGATTGACGATGGCTGTGAAATTGAAGGCCAGCAGCATTTTCTCACCTTGAATCAGGGGCTGTACTGCGCCGCCATGCCGTTGCAGATGCCCAACGGTCAGATTGCGGGCGTGCTGGATATCTCTGGCCCAGCGCACTTCCCGCATCCGCAAACGTTTCAGTGGGTCAAAGCCGCCGCTAAACAGATCGAGTATTTGTGGGTTAAGCAAAGCCTGCATCCCCAACAATGGTTGATGAGCCTGCACGTTGAGCCGCACGGCATAGATACCAGTGACGAGCTGCTGCTGGTGTTCTCCGATAATGTGCTCACCGCCGCAAACCGCCTGGCGATGCGTGAACTCAATCTCACCACCGAGCAGTTGGGCACCCTGACATTCCAGCAGCTGTTTGATCAACTGGAACAGCAGGCCAACACCATTCCTCTCCCGATTCATTTTGCCCGGCAGCATTACTACTTCCGCCTGCGGGCACCGCACCGTACGCATTTCGCCACACCGAGCGAACCCGCCGCCGATCTCCCCTTCTCGTTGGGTCGTGATGGCGAGAAAATGGTGCGTCTGATGAATGCCGGTGTGTCGTTGTGCATTCACGGTGAAACCGGCAGCGGTAAAGAGTATGTCAGCCGTGCGCTGCATCAGCAGAGCCGCTGGCGCGAGGGCAAATTCGTCGCCATCAATTGCGCTGCCATTCCGGAAGCGTTGATTGAATCAGAGCTATTTGGTTATCAGCCTGGCGCCTTTACCGGAGCCAGCAAAAATGGCTACATCGGTAAAATCCGCGAGGCGGATGGTGGCGTGCTGTTTCTTGATGAAATTGGAGATATGCCGCTGGCGCTACAAACCCGTTTGCTGCGCGTGTTGCAAGAAAAAGAGGTCGCGCCGCTCGGTTCCAGTCGCAGCTGGCCGGTGAATTTTGCTGTGATCTGCGCAACGCACCGTGATTTGGCGCAGCGTGTGGCCGAGGGCGAGTTCCGCGAGGATCTTCTCTATCGCTTGCAGGAATTTTCCATGACCATCCCGCCGTTGCGTGCCTGGCCAGATATCGAAGACTTTATTGGTCGGTTATGGATTGAGTTGGGCGGCGCAGATCGCGATATTCAGCTTTCTCCCGCCTTGCTGGCATCGCTGGCACAATTGCCATGGCCCGGCAACGTGCGGCAGTTACGCAGTTTATTGCGGGTACTGTTAGCGCTCGCCGATGAAGGCGAAGAAGTCACTGATGTGCATTTGCCAGCCGAATATCGCCGAGTAGCGGCGGTGCCAGTGGAAGATAAGCAGAGCCATGATGAGCGGCTGATTAGCGAAACGCTCCAACGCTTCAATGGCAATATCAGTAAAGCGGCGGAGGCATTAGGTGTCGCGCGCAGCACGCTCTATCGTCGTGCCGCACGCGACAAACGCGATTAGTCGCGGAAGTTCTTGAACTGGAAGGGCTGGCCCAGGTTGCCACCGCGCACCAGCGCCATCGCACCCTGCAAATCGTCACGTGATTTACCGGTCACGCGCAGCTCTTCACCCTGAATCTGCGTTTGCACTTTCAGCTTGCTGTCTTTAATCAGCTTCACCAGCTTTTTAGCGATATCGCTTTCGATACCCTTTTTCAGCTTGGCTTCTACGCTCCAGCTTTTACCGCTGTGAATGATCTCTTCTGGCACTTCAATCGCTGCGCCTTCAATGCCGCGTTTCAGCAGCTTTTCACGCAAAATATCCACCAGCTGTTTAACCTGGAAATCAGATTCGCTGGTGATTTTGATGGTCTCATTCTTTTCGTTGAGCTCAATGCTGGCGCTCACGTTGCGGAAATCGAAACGGGTTGAGATCTCACGGCTGGCATTCTCCACCGCATTACGCACTTCCGGCAGTTCGACTTCGGAAACGATATCGAAAGATGGCATCTTTTCTTCTCCTGATACTAAAGTGACATGCATAATACGCGTCTTATGGCGCTAATTAAACACGATATGCGGAAAGCTATACTTAACCATGTCGTGAAATTGAGAACCCGTCAGCGGGAGGCAAAATGAAAATTACCGTGTTGGGTTGTGGCGCCCTGGGTCAAATTTGGCTCGCCGCGCTCGCACGTCAGGGACATGAGGTTCAGGGCTGGTTGCGCGTGCCGCAGCCCTATTGCTCGGTGAACGTGATTGATCCGCAAGGACAGGTCAGCAATCACACGTTTATCGCCAACGATCCGCTGTTTCTTGCCGAAAGCCAGCTGTTGCTGGTGACACTGAAAGCGCCACAGGTTTCCCCAGCAGTCAAAAACCTGCAAAGCATCCTGCCTGCTCATGCTGCCATTTTGTTATTGCACAATGGCATGGGCACGCTGGAAGAGCTGAAGGAGTTACAGCAACCGCTGCTGCGCGGCATTACCACCCACGCGGCGATGCGCGATGGCACGGTGATCAAACACGTCGCGCAGGGCATCACACATATCGGTCCCACCGGACGTGATAGCGCCGCGATGAGCGATATCGCCGATATCCTGCACCAGGCTCTGCCGGACGTGGCCTGGCATGACAACATTGCTTCTGCCAGCTGGCGCAAACTGGCGGTGAACTGCGTGATTAATCCGCTTACCGTTGAACACGATTGCCAGAACGGTGCCCTGCGCGCCTGGCCGCAGCAGATTGCCACGCTGTGTGAAGAGATTGCCTGGGTCATGGAGCGTGAAGGTCAGCACATTGCGGTCGATAACCTGCGCGACATCATCTATGACGTCATCGACAGCACCGCAGCGAATACCTCCTCAATGTTGCAGGATGTGCGCGCACAGCGCCTGACAGAAATTGATTACATCACCGGCTACCTGCTGCGCCGCGCTCGCGCGCAGGGCATTGCGCTGCCGGAGAACACCCGTTTGTACGATCTGATTAAACGCAAGGAGTCCCAATATGAGCGCGACCGCATCGGTTCTGGTTTGCCTGGCACATGGCAGTGAAGAGATTGAAGCTGTCACCACTATCGACCTGCTGGTCCGCGCGGGCTTAAGCGTCACCATCGCCAGTGTTGAAAGCGATGGCACGCGCGAAATTATCTGCTCGCGCGGCGTGCGCCTGCTGGCCGATGCGCCACTGGTTGAAGTGGCGGATAACGACTATGACGCCGTGGTGCTGCCCGGTGGCCTGAAAGGTGCGGAGACGTTCCGTGACAGCCCATTGCTGGTGGAAACCGTGCGCCAGTTTCACCTCGCAGGAAAAATCGTTGCCGCGATTTGTGCTGCCCCCGGCACGGTGCTGATCCCGCACGATCTGTTCCCTGTGGGCAATATGACGGGCTTTCCTGGCTTGCGTGACACCATTCCCGATAAGCACTGGATGGATCGCCGCGTAGTATGGGATCCGCGCGTCAATCTGTTATCCAGCCAGGGGCCAGGCACTTCGATTGATTTTGCGCTGAAGCTGATTGATCTGCTGGTGGATAAGGAGAAAGCGCGTGAAGTTGCATCACAGCTGGTATTAGCGGCGGGGATTTATAACTATCAGGAATTTGAAGAGCGCGAATAACCGCGTTGTGATGGGGTAAAACGCCTATTTAGCAGCGTATTTCAACAGGCATTGCGGTTTAACGGCCCCCCGCGATTCAACACAGTCCCGATGATTTAGCGGACCTCTTAGCGACGCGATTCATCGCCTACATAGGCGATGAACCGCGTCGTTACCAGATTTATCACCGTTACGGGCGATAAACCTTCACGTTTTTAAAGCCTTGCTCATGCAGATACAGCGCCTGTAAACGGCTCATCACACCGCGATCGCAATACAGCAACCAGGTTTTGTTCTGATCGAGATCGCCAAACTGAGTGCTCAGTTTGTAGAACGGCAGGGATTTGACTTCAACGCCTTCCAGCGCCAGCGGTGATGCTTCTTGTTCATCCACAGAGCGGATATCCAGCACCACATCATCTGCGGTGAACGAGACCACCGTCTCCACTTCCACCACTTCTTCCTGTGCCTTCTCCGCAATCTCGCGGATATCGACGTTGCTGGCTTCCTGCACCATGCGATTGAGGATCTCGAAATCGAAGTTTTGCTCTTCCGCTTCGATCTTCGCTTTCACCGCTTTTACCGTTGGGCTTTTCGAAATCACACCGCAGTATTCCGGCATGGTTTTGGCAAAGTCTTCGGTGCCGATGTGGCGTGCCAAATCAATGATGTGCTCTTTGTCATGCGAGATAAGCGGACGCAGGATAAGGGTATCCGAAGCGCTATCAATCAAACGCAGGTTGGTCAGCGTCTGGCTCGAGACCTGCCCCAGCGCTTCACCCGTCACCAGGGCCTGCACGCCGTAGCGCTCAGCAACCATGGACGCCGCACGCACCATCATGCGTTTCAGCACCACGCCCATCTGACCATCATCGACTTTCTCAAGAATTTCACCGACAACCGGCTCGAAGTTGATCGCCACAAAGCGTACGCGATGCGAACGACCAAAACGTTGCCACAGGTAATGCGCGACCTGACGGACGCCGATTTCATGCGCGGCACCGCCGAGGTTGAAGAAGCAGTAGTGCACGCGGCAACCACGACGCATCAGCATATAGCTGGAGACGCCGGAGTCGAAGCCACCAGAAATCAGCGACAGCACATCTTCTTGTGTCCCGATGGGGAAACCACCCTGCCCTTCATATCGGCCGGTGATCAGCAGCAGACGATCGTCTTCAATCTCGAGATTGACCGTCACATCAGGATTTTTCAATTGTACACGTGCGGACTCAATGTGCTGATTGAGCCCGCCACCCACGTAACGCTCGACCTCAATCGAGCTGAAGCTGTGTTTGCCACGACGCTTTACACGCACGCAGAAACTTTTCCCTTCCAGGCGCTCACGATTCAGAGCCAGCGTCTGCTCAAAGATATCGTGCATATCGGTATAAGGCTGATCCTCAACCTCCAGTACATGGTGAATACCGGGAATACGCGTGAGCTCATCAATAACGACGGTACGCAGCGCTTCTTTTTTAGCGCGTACTTCAATATGGTCCCAGTGACGCACCACGGCGATTTCGTCGTCGACAGTACGCAGGGTATTGCGGATGTTGCCGGTCAGGATCTTGATAAAGCGCAGACGCACCGACTGACTTTTGATGGTGATTTCAGGGAAGAGCTTAATGATAAACTTCATGGCGACACAGCTTCGTTGGGCAAATAAGTGCTAAAACCATCGGCACTTAACTGGTAAAATCATATAATTACGGGTAACGCAGAGGCGCCCGCATCCGAGGCGCAAAAGTATACCACCTTTGTCAGATGACCGCTTCTGCAACCGCAATCACATTCATTATTTTGCTAATTAATCCTCGTCGGCTACCATGACCGATTGCAAGATGATTCCTAACCTGTGAGTCGACACTGATTATGCCGAAAAAAGCCGAAGCGCCAGCCAGTTTTGAAAGCGCATTACAGCAGCTGGAACAAATCGTTAGCCGTCTGGAAAGTGGCGAACTGCCACTGGAAGAAGCATTGAACGAATTTGAACGCGGCGTACAGCTGGCACGCACCGGTCAGCAAACCCTGCAGCAGGCTGAACAGCGCGTGCAGATCCTGCTCAGCGACGATAAAGATGCCGCGCTAGCCCCGTTCACGCCGGAAAATGACTGATGGATTTCGCCAAATTACTCAACGCGTATCACGAACGCGTCAATCTGGCGTTGACACGCTTAATAGATCCACTTCCTTTTCAGAGTTCTCCTCTGGTGCAATCCATGCAATATGGGGCACTATTAGGCGGTAAGCGTCTGCGTCCGTTTTTGGTTTACGCCACGGGCGAGATGTTAAAGGCCGAGACGGCCAGCCTGGATGCGCCGGCCGCTGCCGTAGAGTGCATTCATGCTTACTCTCTGATTCATGATGATCTGCCCGCGATGGATGACGATGCATTACGCCGCGGACAGCCAACCTGCCATATAAAATATGGTGAAGACACAGCGATTCTCGCAGGTGATGCGTTGCAAACCCTGGCGTTTTCGATTCTGGCCGATGAGCCTATGCCCGGCGTCAGCCCGCAAGCGCGCATTGCGATGATTTCAGAACTGGCCCAGGCCAGCGGTGTGGCAGGCATGTGCGGAGGCCAGGCACTGGATTTGGCCGCCGAAGGCAAGCAAATCGACCTCGCTCAGCTGGAGCAGATTCATCGTCATAAAACCGGCGCATTGATTCGTGCTGCGGTGCGTCTTGGCGCACTGACCGCAGGTGAACGTGGCCGTGCGGCACTTCCGGTTCTGGATACCTACGCCAACGCCATCGGACTGGCGTTCCAGGTGCAGGATGACATTCTTGATGTGGTGGGCGATACCGCGGTGCTGGGCAAAACCCAGGGCGCGGATCAGGCATTGGGTAAGAGCACTTACCCGGCCTTGATGGGGCTGGAAAATGCCCGTCGTAAAGCATGGGATCTTTATCAGGAAGCACTGGGTGCGTTAGAGATTCTGGCGGCGCAGTCTTATAACACCACCGCATTACAAGCACTGGCAAGCTTCATAATTGAACGCGATAAATAACTTTCATAATGAGTCTCTGATGAGTTTTGATATTGCAAAATACCCGACACTGGCGTTAGCAAGCACGGTTCAGGAATTACGTTTATTACCGAAAGAAAAACTTCCGGTACTGTGTGACGAACTGCGTCAGTATCTGCTGGATAGCGTGAGCCGGTCTTCCGGCCACTTTGCTTCGGGTCTGGGCGTCGTCGAGCTAACAGTCGCGCTGCATTATGTTTATAACACCCCGTTTGACCATCTGGTGTGGGACGTTGGCCATCAGGCCTATCCGCATAAGATTCTGACCGGGCGCCGCGATCGAATCGGCACCATCCGCCAGAAAAATGGCCTGCATCCGTTCCCGTGGCGCGGCGAGAGTGAATATGACGTGCTGAGCGTCGGTCACTCCTCGACCTCAATCAGCGCTGGTCTGGGGATGGCGGTTGCCGCCGAACGCGAAGGTAAAGGCCGTCGTACTGCCTGCATCATCGGCGACGGCGCCATCACCGCCGGTATGGCGTTTGAAGCCATGAACCACGCAGGCGACATCAAGCCTGACATGTTGGTGATCCTCAACGACAACGAGATGTCGATCTCGGAGAACGTCGGCGCACTCAACAATCGTCTGGCCCAGATTCTCTCCGGTAAAACCTACTCACGTCTGCGCGAAGGCGGCAAGCGTGTGTTGGGCGGCCTGCCGCCGATCAAAGAGCTGGTGAAGCGCACCGAAGAGCACCTGAAAGGCATGGTGGTACCCGGCACGCTGTTTGAAGAGCTGGGCTTCAACTACATTGGTCCGGTTGATGGACACGATGTCCTGACGCTGGTGAGCACGCTGAAGAACATGCGCGACCTGAAAGGCCCGCAGTTCCTGCACATCATGACCAAAAAGGGCAAAGGCTACGCGCCTGCCGAGCAGGATCCCATCGCCTGGCATGCGGTACCGAAGTTCGATCCGGCCAGCGGTTCTCTGCCAAAAAGCGCGCCAGGCCTGCCGAGCTACTCGAAAATTTTCGGTAGCTGGCTGAGCGAAATGGCTGCTGACGATCCGCGTTTAATGGCGGTGACGCCGGCGATGCGCGAAGGTTCTGGCATGGTCAGCTACTCTCGTGACTATCCGCAACAGTACTTTGACGTGGCGATTGCTGAACAGCATGCGGTGACCTTTGCTGCAGGTATGGCGATTGGCGGCTACAAGCCGGTGGTGGCGATTTACTCCACCTTCTTGCAGCGTGCTTACGATCAGCTGATCCACGATGTGGCGATCCAGAAACTGCCGGTGCTGTTCGCTATCGATCGCGGCGGCATTGTGGGCGCCGATGGGCAAACACATCAGGGCGCATTTGATATCGCCTTCCTGCGCTGTGTGCCCGAAATGGTGATCATGACGCCAAGCGACGAAAACGAATGCCGCCAGATGCTCTACACCGGCTATCACTATCAGGCTGGTCCGAGTGCGGTGCGCTATCCGCGCGGCACGGGCACCGGCGCCACGCTGGAGCCGCTCGCCAGCCTGCCGCTGGGCAAAGGTATTGTGAAGCGCCGTGGTGAAAAGCTGGCGATCCTTAACTTCGGTACGCTGTTGCCTGAAGCCCAGGCCGTAGCTGAAGCGCTTAACGCCACGCTGGTGGATATGCGTTTCGTGAAGCCACTGGATGAAGCCTTGATTGCCGAACTGGCCACCAGCCATGATTCACTGGTGACGCTGGAAGAAGGTGCCATCAAAGGCGGAGCCGGCAGCGGCGTCAATGAATACGTGATGGCAAAACGCCTGCGTGTTCATGTGCTGAACCTGGGTCTGCCAGACGAGTTTATTCCGCAGGGCACGCAGGAAGAAGTTCGTCAGGATTATCAGCTGGATGCCGCTGGTATTCAGCAACAAATCACTGACTGGCTGGCGCAGTAATCCCCTCCCCGCTCCTGCTGCTATGCTTAGGGCATTCCTAACGCATAAGAGCAGGAGCTCCCATGAAAACCATTCGTTTAGGCCAGACCGACTTACAGGTTTCGCGTCTCTGTTTAGGCTGCATGACTTACGGCGATCCGATGCGCGGCAATCACGCATGGACCCTGCCCGAAGAGAGCAGTCGACCGCTGATCAAGCAAGCGCTGGACGCGGGCATCAACTTTTTCGACACCGCCAACAGCTACTCCGATGGCAGCAGTGAAGAGATCGTCGGGCGTGCGCTGAAAGATTTCGCCCAACGCGATCAGGTCGTGGTGGCCACCAAAGTCTATTTCCCGCTCAGCAACCTTTCTCAGGGGCTGTCACGCAACAACATCCTGCAGTCCATCGACGACAGCCTGACGCGTCTCGGCATGGAGTATGTCGACCTGCTGCAGATTCACCGCTGGGATTACGACACGCCGATTGAAGAGACGCTTGAGGCGCTGAATGAGGTGGTGAAATCGGGTAAAGCGCGCTACATCGGCGCTTCTTCGATGCATGCTGCACAGTTTGCTCAGGCGCTGGATCTGCAAAAACAGAATGGCTGGGCACGTTTTGTCAGTATGCAGGATCAGTACAACCTGATTCAGCGTGAAGAAGAGAACGAGATGCACCCGCTGTGTGAACGTGAAGGTATCGCGGTGCTGCCGTGGAGCCCGCTGGCGCGCGGTAAACTGACGCGTCCATGGGGTGAAACCACCGCACGCTCGGTATCGGATAACGTCATGGAAAAACTTTATACCGGTACCGAAGAGAATGATGCGGCGATTGCAGAGCGTCTGGCGACCATTGCCGCCGATAAAGGCGTGACGCGTGCACAAGTGGCGCTGGCGTGGCTGCTGCATAAACCCGTGGTCACAGCACCGATTATCGGTGCATCACGCGAGCAGCAGTTTGCAGAGTTGGTGAAAGCGGTGGATGTGGAGTTGAGTTCAACGGATATCGCTGAACTGGAAACGGTGTATCAACCGCATCCAGTGGTGGGATTCGAGTAATTATTGAACCGGGTCGCCATAAACGGCGACCCTACCATGTTGAGTGCGCACATTGGGTAATCCGTAGAGTGCACATTCTCAGCCATATTGGGCAAACCGAAAGATGCACATTCACAGCGACATTGGGTAATCCGTTGGGAGCGCATTGATGCGCACCTGCCGAATTAAAGCACCAGCCCCAATCCATACAAAATCACGGCGGAAATCACGCCCGCGATAATGTCATCGACCATAATGCCCATGCCGCCATGCACGTTCTGATCAAACCAGCGAATCGGCCAGGGTTTCCACATATCAAAGATGCGGAAGATGACAAACCCGGCCAGCACCCATTGCCAGCTCATCGCCGGAATCGCCATCAGCGTAATCCACATGCCGATAAACTCATCCCAAACAATGCTGCCGTGATCGTGCACCCCCATGTCTTTGGCGGTGCGATGGCAGAGATAAACGCCCACGCTAATGCCAATCAGCACCAGCAAAGAGTAAATCTGCAACGGCAGAAAGGTCATCAACCACCAAAAGGGAATCGCAGCAATCGAACCGGCGGTGCCTGGCATGATCGGGCTCAGGCCACTGCCAAAACCGGTTGCCAACAGATGCCAGGGATTGCTCAGGCGCAGGCGGCTTTTCGCTACATCTTTACTTCGCATTAAAGTGATCAAATCCTTTGTGATTAAAACGACGTGGCTTGCCATTTTCCAGCAGCGTCAACCCATCGGCTTCAGGCGCAATCTGCCCGATGCAGGTGTAAGACACGCCGAGATGAGCCAGCGCCACGTCCAGCGCACCACGATTCACTTCCGGCACGGTAAAGCACAGCTCATAATCTTCGCCGCCGCTTAATGCCCAGGTCAGCACCTGTTCCGGCTCAAAATGATCGCGCAAGGCTGCGGACAGCGGTAACGCTTCCAGATTGAGGCGCGCACCGACGCGGCTCGCCGTGAGAATATGGCCAAGATCGGCAATCAAACCATCGGAGATATCGATCGCCGATGTTGCCAGATTGCGCAGCGCCTGGCCCTGCAATACACGTGGCATCGGGCGCAGATGGCGCTTGATCAACACTTCATGGACAGCCGGATCGTTCAGGCGATGACGATGTTGTAGCAGCGACAGGCCAGCCGCGCTGTCACCCAGCGTACCGGTGACAAAGATCCAGTCACCTGGTTTGGCCCCCGAACGCTTCAATGCGCGTCCAGTCGGCACCAGACCGTGAATACCCAACGTCAGGCTCAGTGGTCCGCGCGTGGTATCACCACCAATCAGCTGCATATCGTAATAATCCAGCAGCTCAAATAAGCTATCGCTGAATGCGGCCAGCCAGCTTTCATTCACTTCAGGCAAGGTAATCGCCAGCGTCAACCACGCCGGATCGGCACCCATTGCCGCCAAATCACTGAGATTCACGGCCAGCGCTTTGTAACCCAGATCGGCAGGATGGATATCTCGCAGGAAGTGCACGCCCGCCACCAACGTATCGGTGCTAATGGCCAGCGTCTGTTTTTCGGGCACGTTCAGTAACGCACAGTCGTCACCAATTCCCTTCTCCACATCGCGGCGGGAGCTGGTAACGCGGTTAAAATAACGTGCGATCAGTTCGAATTCACCACAGGACATAAGTCAGGTCTCAATGAGAAAAAGGCCGGTAAACCGGCCTTTCGCATTTATTTTTTGTTGGGTCGAATTTGTGGGGCTGCTTTATCCAGCACGCCGTTGACAAACTTGTGGCTGTCTTCGGCGCCAAACACTTTGGCCAGTTCGATGCCTTCGTTGATGGCCACTTTATAAGGCACATCAGAACGTTTGCTCAGCTCATACAGCGAAAGACGCAGAATGACTTTCTCAACCTGGCCCAGCTCTTCCAGCTGACGTGACAGGTAAGGCTTCATCAGACCGTCCAGGTACGCGCTGTTAGTCGCCACACCGGCCAGCAATTCGCGGAAATAGCTAATATCGACGTCTTTGACGTCTTGTTCCGCCAGAAACTGGTATTCCACATCGGCAATGTCGTTGTTCGACAGCTGCCAGGAGTAAAGCGCCTGGACAGCGCACTCACGGGCGCGACGACGAGCAGCAGGTTTCACAAAATTCCCCTTCCAAAAAATCAGGCTTTGATGGCTTTCAATACGTTAATCATTTCGAGTGCAGTCAGGGCCGCTTCGGCGCCTTTATTACCTGCTTTGGTGCCGGCGCGTTCAATCGCCTGCTCGATGTTTTCGGTGGTTAACACGCCGAAAGTCACCGGAATTTCGCTGGTCATCGCCACGTTGGCAATGCCAGAGCTGGCTTCACCTGCCACATATTCGAAGTGGGCGGTGCCGCCACGGATCACGGTTCCCAGTGCCACGATTGCGTCGTGCTTACCGGCTTTTGCCAGTGCGCGCGCTGCCAGAGGCAGTTCGTAAGCGCCTGGAACCCAGACCACAGTGATGTTTTCTGCTTTAACCTGGCCAATACGCTTCAGCGCATCGACCGCGCCATCCAGCAGGCTGTCATTAATGAAGTTGTTAAAACGCGCAATGACGATGGCAATGTTAGCATCAGGCGCGGCAACAGGAGCTTCGATAACTTTCATACATATCCTTTGGGTGTTTGATTTATGGCCCCGCAGAAGGGGGCGGATTCTATCATACTCTTCGACAACGCGCTCAGGCTTTTCAGTCGGTGCTTAAGCGGGCGTCAGGGTCAGTCGCAGGTCTGCGCCAACCTTGCGTACGTCACTAAACTTCAGCGCTGGCGCATCGGACAATTGTTCCAGCCCAGGCAGTTCACACAGGCCGCGCGCCGCATTGCCCAGCAGCTTTGGCGCCACGTAGACAATCAGCTCATCGACCAGTCCAGCCTGTAACAGCGCCCCCGCCAGACTGGCACCAGCTTCGACCCACACCGTGTTAATCTGACGCTGGCCGAGCAACATCATCATCGCCACCAGATCCAGTTGTTCTCCGCGCAACGGCACCGCAATCTGGCTGACACTTTCCGGCCAGGCGTGCTGATCGGCTTCAGTACGCATCAGCCAGGTTTCGCCAGGTTGTGCGATCAGACGGTGTTGCGGCGTGACGCGCTGCTGACTGTCGATCACTACCCGCACCGGTTGGCGCAGCGTGGCTTCATCGAGTTGCTGACGCACATCCGCGTTAAGCTCATTCCAGCGTACGGTCAGTGAGGGATCATCCGCCAGCACAGTGGCACTGGAGGTAAGAATAGCCGAACTCTGGGCACGTAATTGTTGCACATCGCGCCTTGCCGCCGCCGAGGTTATCCACTGACTTTCGCCACTGGCCATCGCGGTGCGCCCATCAAGGGATGCGCCGAGTTTGAGCTGAATCCACGGGAAGCCGGTACGCATACGTTTCAGAAAACCACGATTCAATGCTTCCGCTTCGCTCATCATTAAACCGTGGCTGACTTCAATGCCGGCCTGCTGCAAGCGATACAATCCACGCCCCGCCACTTGCGGGTTTGGGTCCTGCATTGCCGCTACCACGCGGCTAACACCCGCGGCAATCAACGCGTCGCAGCACGGCGGGGTTCGACCATGATGGCTGCAGGGCTCCAGCGTGACGAAGGCCGTCGCGCCTTTGGCTTTTGCTCCGGCCATGCGCAGCGCGTGCACTTCAGCATGCGGCTCACCGGCGCGGTGATGCCAGCCTTCGCCGACAATCTCGCCGTCGCGCACAATCACGCAGCCAACGTTAGGATTTGGTGTGGTGGTAAAACGTCCGCGACGCGCCAGTTCCAGCGCGCGCGCCATATAGCGTTCGTCAGTCATGGCTTAGTCCTGTAAGCGGGCGATCTCTTCGCCAAAATCACGGATATCTTCGAAGCTGCGATACACCGAAGCAAAGCGGATGTAGGCAACTTTATCGAGCTTCTTCAGCTCTTCCATCACCAGATTGCCCACCAGCTTGCTGGGAATTTCGCGCTCGCCGGTCGCACGCAGTTGCGTTTTGATGTGATTCACTGCGTTATCGACGGCGTCCGCGCTCACCGGGCGTTTCTCCAGCGCCTTCATCATGCCGCTGGCAAGCTTATCTTCGTTAAAGGGTTCACGCACATCGTTGCTTTTCACCACGCGCGGCATGACTAATTCAGCCACTTCAAAGGTGGTAAAACGCTCATGACACACCAGACACTGGCGGCGGCGACGCACCGAAGAACCTTCACTGACCAGACGTGAGTCGATGACTTTGGTGTCCACAGCGGAGCAGAAGGGGCAATGCATGACGTTTCCTGTCGCGAGATAAATAGGCCACACAGTGTAGCGCGATCTCGGGAGCAACTGAATACACGAGACCGAATCACCGCCCGGCTCACAGACGCAGTACGCGCTCCGCTGTAAACCTTAAAAGCCACTAAGCTTAAACAGCCAATCCGGCATATTTGCAGGAGGTCACATGGGTCTGTTCAATTTCGTGAAAGAAGCAGGTGAAAAGCTATGGGATGCCGTCACCGGCGCTGACGATCCCAGCAAAAAATTACAGGATCACATTAACCAGCTCGGCTTACCTGATAGCGACAAAGTTAAAGTCGATGTGCAAGGCGATACCGTTACTGTGAGCGGTGATGGCATCTCGCAGGAGTTGAAAGAGAAAATCCTGGTTGCCGCCGGTAACGTGGCAGGGATTACCAAGGTTGATGACAAGGTCACCGTATCCGACAGTGCGCCAGAAGCGGATTTCTATACGGTGAAAAAAGGCGACACCCTAAGCGCGATTTCCAAACAGGTTTACGGGAATCCTAATGAATACAACAAGATTTTCGCAGCAAACAAGCCAATGCTGACGCATCCTGATAAGATCTACCCAGGCCAGGTATTACGTATTCCGAAATAACAGAAAGGACAATGCATGACGATCAGGACGTTTTGGGCGCCCGCCGCACTTTCGCTGCTGCTGCTCAGTGGTTGTAGTTCAACGCCGACTTCACCGCAGGTCAAAGAGTTACATCAGGAAGTCAGCCAGCTTAACCAGCAGATGCGCAAACTCACCAATCAGGCAACGGCGCTGGAGATTCAGGGGCAACTTAATGGGCAGTCAACCCAGGGGGCATGGTTGCTACCGCAAGCCAATACGCCCGTCGAGTTACAGACGCAGGTGGGCAAATTGCACCTGTCACTGTCTCGCGTCGAGGGGGAAGCCAGTGGTAGTCGCGCCAACCTGAATATCCGTTCCACCGATGACCAGCCGATCCCCGCGCTGAGCGCCACCGTGGTGTGGGGTGAGCTGGATCCCGCCAGTGGCAAACCGCTGAATGCGGAGAGTCTGAGCCAGACCATTCAGGTTGAGGCGAGTCTGATGCCACGCAGTTCGGTGGCGGTGCCGCTGCGCCTGAGCGGACTGACGCCGGAGCAACTCGGCTATGTGCGCGTGCATGATGTGCAGAGTGCAACTGCCACCAAAACGGCGCCCTGATCAGCAGGCATAAAAAAACGGGCTGCCCTCGGGCAGCCCGTTTCATTTCATCGGCAGAATTAAGGCAGGATCGAAGGCTGATCTGCGCCCTCTTTCTCGACTTTCTGCACCAGCATGTGTTCACGCTTCATACCCAGTTTCAGCGCCAGAGCAGAAGAAACATAGATAGATGAAACGGTACCGATGGTGACACCGATCAGCATGGTCAGCGAGAAGCCTTTCAGCAGCGCGCCACCAAAGATGAAGAGAATCAAAATCATCGCCAACGTGGTCAGCGAGGTGATCAAGGTACGGCTCAACGTCTGGGTCAGCGACACGTTAGTAATATCGTAGGAAGAGCCGCGACGAATTTTGCGGAAGTTCTCACGAATACGGTCGGAAACCACGATTTTATCGTTAAGCGAGTAACCAATCACCGACATCAGCGACGCGACAATGGTCAGGTCGATCTCGATGTGCGACAACGCCAGAATGCCACAGGTGATAATCACGTCGTGCGCCAGTGCCAGCACGGTGCCCAGCGCCAGGCGCCACTCAAAGCGGAAGCCGATATAGATCAGAATCGCAATCAGTGCCGACAGCAGCGCCATCGCACCGGCTTGCGCCAGATCGCTACCCACGCTTGGGCCGACGAACTCAATGCGCTTCACGGTCGCGTTTTGCTGTGTCGTCTCATTGATGGAGGTCACGACTTTGTTGCCCAGTTCCTGACCTGCTGCACCAGTGGCTGGTGGCATACGCACCATTACGTCACGGCTGCTGCCAAAGTTCTGCACCAACGGCTCCTGGAAGCCTGCTTTCACCAAACCTTCACGCAGTGCGTCCAGATCGGCCGGTTTTTCCAGGTTAATCTCAATCACCGTCCCGCCGGTAAAGTCGAGGCCCCAGTTGAAGCCACGCACGCCGATAATGGCAATAGACGCCACAATCAGTAAACCAGAGATGATGAAAGCCAGCGTATCCCAGCGCATAAAGTCAACGACCTTACGCCCGTGGTTTAGCTGCTCAATACTATATTCCTGTGCCACAACGCACTCCTCAGATGGACAGCTTGTTGATGCGTTTGCCGCCGTAAACCAGGTTAACGATGGCACGGGTGCCGACGATAGCGGTGAACATTGAGGTCGCGATACCAATAGCAGTGGTAATCGCAAAGCCTTTAATGGAGCCGGTACCGACCGCATAAAGAATGATAACTTTGATCAGCGTGGTGACGTTGGCATCGACGATACTGGAGAAGGCGCCTTTGTAGCCCTCATGAATCGCCTGCTGTACCGAGCGTCCGTTACGCAGTTCTTCTTTAATACGTTCGTTAATCAACACGTTGGCATCGACAGCAACCGCCAGCGTCAACACGATACCGGCAATGCCCGGCATGGTGAGGGTCGCCCCCGGCAGCAGTGACATGATGCCGACAATCAGCACCAGGTTGCACAGCAGCGCGCTGGTCGCAATCAAACCAAACTTCTTGTAGAACACCACCATAAAGATGATGGAGGCGATCAGACCCCACAAGCAGGCTTCGAGACCCTGAGTGATGTTCTGCTGACCCATGGTTGGACCAATGGTACGCTCTTCCACAATCTGAATTGGCGCGATCAACGCACCGGCACGCAGCAGCAGCGACAGCTGACGGGCTTCGTTCGGGTTGTTGATACCGGTGATACGGAAGCTGTTACCGAGGCGCGACTGAATGTTCGCCACGTTAATCACTTGCTCCTGTTTCACCAGGATAGCACGACCGTTCGCGTCTTTCTTACCGCTGTCCTTATACTCCACAAACAGGGTCGCCATCGCTTTACCGATGTTGTCCTTCGTGAAGTTCGACATCATGTTACCGCCCGCGCCATCCAGTGAAATATTCACCTGCGGCTGGTTGTACTCGTCCATGCTGGACGTCGAATCGGTAATATGGTCACCGGTCAGAATCACACGCTTGTACAGCACCACTGGCTGGCCTTCACGCGTCTCTTTCACTTCCGAATCACCCGGCACACGGCCACTCGCCGCGGCAGTTGGATCAACGGTGGTGTTCACCAGACGGAATTCCAGGGTCGCAGTAGCACCCAGAATCTCTTTGGCACGCGCCGTGTCCTGAATACCCGGCAGCTCCACCACGATGCGGTCAGAACCCTGACGCTGCACCAGTGGCTCGGCAACGCCAAGCTGGTTCACACGGTTACGCAGGATATTGATGTTCTGCTGAACCGCATACTCACGGGCTTCGCTCAGACGCGCATCGGTCATCACCGCACGCAGCGTATCGCTGCCGACGCTGGAGATCACCAGATCGCGATGACGCGGTGACAGGTAGCTGATCGCCGCATCACGGCTGGCGCCGTCGCGGAAACGCACTTCTACACCGTAGTTAGCGATTTTATTGACGTTGGTATACGGGATGCTTTTGTCGCGCAGGTCACTGCGCAGGCCATCGGCATTCTGCTCTTGCAGCTTGCCCAGAGCGGTATCCATATCCACTTCCATCAGGAAGTGTACGCCGCCACGCAGATCAAGACCGAGTTTCATCGGCTGTGCAGCCAGCATGGTCAGCCAGCGCGGGGTTGCCGGCGCGAGGTTGAGTGCCACAACATAGTTGTCGCCCAACGCGGTAGTGATGGCATCACGCGCGCGCAGCTGCGCATCCTGATTGTCAAAACGGGCCAGAATGGCGCCATTTTCCAGAGCGAGGGATTTGCTCTGGATATTATTTTGTTTTAATAAAGTCTGGACCTGATCCAACGTCTGTTCACTGGCGGCACCACCGCGCGCACCAGTGATCTGAACGGCCGGATCCTCTCCATAAAGGTTAGGAAGCGCATAGAGCAGGCCGACGAGAATCACGACGACCAGCATGATGTACTTCCACAAAGGATAACGGTTTAACACGGCAGTTCCCTTCGGGAAGAAAAAATTACAGCGCCTTCATAGTACCTTTCGGCAGAACGGCGGCCACGAAATCACGTTTTACAACTACTTCAGTGGTGTCGTTCAGGGCGATAGAAACGTAGCCGTTGTCAGCCACTTTGGTCACACGACCTACCAGGCCACCGCTGGTCAACACTTCATCACCTTTAGAGATGGAATCCATCAGCTTCTTGTGATCTTTAGAACGTTTCTGCTGCGGGCGCAGAATCATGAAATAGAAGATCAGACCAAACACCACCAGCATGATCACCAGAGAATAAGGACTTCCCTGAGACGGAGCGCCTGCTGCGGCAACGGCGTCAGAAATGAAAAAGCTCATTAAATTTCCCTCATTGATAGAATTATCAGACGTTTAACGGTGGAACCGCTTTACCCGTCCGTTGGTAGAACTCGCTAACAAAGTGCTCTAATTTACCCTCTTCGATGGCCTTACGTAAACCCGCCATCAGACGCTGGTAATAGCGCAGATTGTGAATCGTATTCAGACGTGCGCCCAGTATTTCGTTACAACGATCAAGATGATACAAGTAGGCGCGGCTATAATTGCGACAGGTGTAACAATCACACTCCGCATCCAGCGTTGCCGTGTCATCTTTATACCTGGCGTTACGGATTTTCACCACGCCATCGGTCACAAACAGGTGACCATTACGCGCATTACGCGTTGGCATGACGCAGTCAAACATATCGATACCGCGGCGAACGCCTTCCACCAGATCTTCTGGCTTGCCGACGCCCATCAAATAACGCGGTTTATCTTGCGGAATTTGCGGACAGACGTGTTCCAGGATACGGTGCATGTCCTCTTTAGGTTCACCCACCGCCAGGCCGCCCACAGCGTACCCATCAAAGCCGATATCTACCAGACCTTTAACCGAGACATCTCGTAAATCTTCGTAAACACCGCCCTGAATAATGCCGAACAGCGCGTTTTTATTCCCGAGTGAATCGAAGCGATCGCGGCTACGCTGTGCCCAACGCAGTGACATCTCCATGGAACGCTTGGCGTAATCCCAGTCGGCTGGATAAGGCGTACATTCGTCGAAAATCATCACCACGTCTGAACCGAGATCGTACTGAATTTCCATCGATTTTTCCGGATCGAGGAAAATCGGGTCGCCGTTGATCGGGTTACGGAAATGCACGCCCGCTTCGGTGATCTTACGGATATCACCGAGGCTGAACACCTGGAAGCCACCGGAGTCAGTGAGGATCGGTCCCTGCCAGTTCATGAAATCGTGCAGATCACCGTGCAGTTTCATGATCTCCTGGCCCGGACGCAGCCACAGGTGGAAGGTGTTACCGAGCAGGATCTGCGCACCGGTGTCTTTCACTTCTTCCGGCGTCATGCCCTTCACGGTGCCGTAGGTGCCCACTGGCATAAATGCTGGAGTTTCCACGACACCGCGATCGAACACCAAACGGCCACGGCGTGCGCGTCCGTCGGTGGTATCTAATTCAAATTTCACATTAACCTCATTAGATAATCAGAGAAACAGTCTGATTATTAAGCTCCAACCACTTCGTCAGGAGCCTGTGGATTACGGGTGATGTACATGGCATCCCCGTAGCTAAAGAAACGGTACTGCTCTGCCACCGCGCTTTGATAAGCCGCCATGGTATTTTTGTAACCGGCAAATGCCGACACCAGCATAATCAGCGTCGATTCCGGCAGATGGAAGTTGGTGATCAGCGCATCAATCACCTGATAGTGATAGCCTGGATAAATGAAGATCTGCGTGTCGTCGAAGAAGGGCGCAATCAGCGCATCCTGAGCCGCCTGCGCCGCGCTCTCCAGAGAACGCACGGAGGTGGTGCCAACCGCGACCACTTTGTTGCCGCGCGCTTTACACGCCAGCACGGCATCCACCACATCCTGCGGCACTTCGGCATACTCAGAGTGCATGATGTGGTCGTTGATGTTCTCGACGCGCACCGGCTGGAAGGTACCTGCGCCAACGTGCAGCGTGACAAACGCCATTTCGATGCCTTTGGCACGCAGCGCGTCCAGCAGCGGTTCATCAAAATGCAAACCGGCGGTCGGTGCGGCTACCGCACCCGGACGCGCGCTGTAAACGGTTTGATAAAGTTCACGGTCTGCTTCTTCATCCGGACGATCAATATACGGCGGCAGCGGCATATGGCCGACGCTGTTCAGGATATCCAGCACTGCGCGATCGTCGGCAAATTCGATCTCAAACAGCGTATCGTGGCGCGCCACCATGGTGGCTTTGACGCTTTCGTCATCGCCCAGCAGCAGCTCTGCACCGGGCTTCGGCGCTTTCGAGGCACGCACATGCGCCAGCACGCGTTTGTCATCCAGCATGCGCTCCACCAGCATCTCGATTTTGCCGCCACTGGCTTTGCGGCCGTAGACACGCGCCGGGATCACGCGGGTATTGTTAAACACCAGCAGGTCGCCCGGATTGAGTTTATCCAGTACGTCGGTAAACACTTCATGGCTTAACGCCCCACTTGGGCCATCCAGCGCCAGCAAGCGGCAACCGCTGCGCTGCGCCTGCGGATAGTGGGCGATCAAAGATTCTGGCAACTCAAAAGCAAAATCGGCTACACGCATGCATCACTTCTTTCAGGACTCAAAAAACAGGCGGCATAGTTTAGCGGAAAAGCGGGAAATTCTGAACAACTGGCTGCATCTCTGTGCTGCTGCCTTTACACAACATCATTCGAGGTACAGAAAGGTGGCAAATGGGAGCAGCACGATGTGCTCACTTTAGTCAGTGATGCAGGTGAGCGAGCGCAGCCAACGCACCTGTAACTTGAAGTATGACGTGTATATAATGCGCCATGAACTTTCTCGCTCACCTCCACCTCGCACAGCTGGCAAACAGCTCCCTGCTGGGCAATCTGATGGCCGACTTCGTGCGCGGCAATGTGCAGTCACAATGGCCGGAACCGGTTGTGGCGGGTATCGCCATGCATCGCCGCGTCGATGTTTTGACCGACAGCCTGCCGGAAGTGCGTGAAGCACGGCAATTTTTCCGGGCCGAAACGCGCCGCGTTGCACCGATTACCCTGGACGTCATCTGGGATCACTTCCTGGCCCTGCATTGGGATAGATTGCATCCCACGCAATCGCTGGTGGACTTCACCGCATCAGCTGAGCGTGAAATTATGCCGCAGTTGCCGGGCACGCCAGAGGGGTTTATCGAGCTGAATGCGGTGATGTGGCGCGAGCGCTGGTTTGAGCACTATGCTGAACCCGCGCGTTTGGCTCGCGTGCTTAATGGTATGGCACATCGCCGCCCGCGCCTGGCAGCACTGCGCGACTCCTATCAGGATTTTGTCGATCATTATCAGCAACTTGAACCGCTGTTCTTCCAGTTCTATCCGCGCCTGATGGACGCTGCGCGCCACCAGCAGCTCTAAACCCGCTTTTTTTCACAATCCCTGCATTTCCGCCTCTTGCCAGCCGCAGTCATCTGCGGCTTAATGAAACCTTTCTTAACTTTTGTTAAGTAGGTCACACCGCCAGGTCGCCTTTTTCGGCGTTTTTTGTCACTTCGTTTGCCAGAAAATGATAAGAGGGAAAGATGTCATCAGCTACGCTAACCGAACTTGACGCGCGTTATCACTTTGCCTGTGATGTCGCTAAAACTGCAGCCAGCCGCGCTTTATCCTGGTATCAGCAGCGTCATCAACTGGTGATTGAGCATAAAAAGGATTTACAGGATGTGGTCAGCGAAGCGGACCGCAACGTGGAAGAACTGGTCAAGCATCTGATTCGCGAGCGCTTTCCTGATGATGCCGTATTGGGTGAAGAGAGCGGCGGCGATACCGCAGGCGCGCGCTTTATCTGGGTGATCGATCCCATTGACGGTACCAGTAACTTCCTGAATGGATTACATAACTGGTGCGTGTCACTGGCGATAGTTTGTGAAAATGAGCCGGTAATTGGCGTGGTCTGCGATCCCAACCATCATGAAACCTTCCACGCCTGCCGTGGTAAAGGCGCATGGGTTAACGAAAAACGTATCCAGGCACACAGCGCACAGCAGCTTAATCAGGGCGTGCTTGGCATTAGCAGTTCCAACAGCCAACCCGTGGAGCCGTTGACGGCGTTTATTGGTGGATTGCTGTCACAGGGTGGCATGTTCATCCGTAATGGTTCCGGCGCATTAATGAGTGCCTGGGCCGCCGCCGGTCGTTTAATTGGTTATTACGAAGCTCACATGAATCCGTGGGACGGGTTACCCGGTATTGTGTTGATGCGTGAGGCCGGCGGCATAACCAATGATTACCTTGGTCACAACGGTCTGCAGCAGGGCAATCCTGTGCTGCTCGCCAATTCCGTTCTCTACCCCCAGCTCAAAGCGCTGTTACCCGCGCATATCAGCCTGTAGCTGATTTACCACATCATAAAAGATAAGCCTGAAGGATAATCCAGGCTTATCTTTTCGCTGTTTATGCTTCAGCCCGGCAAATATAAATCACACCCTATAGTGCGATTATTCTAATTTTCTTCCGCCCTGATATTTAGCGGCTAAAAGCGCGTATTCTGTCAGCGTCAATCATCCCTTGTAATACACATTTTTCTCCTTTGTAACTTTTTTCGGCGACAGGATGCGCCGATTTATTTTTTCTGGAACGCATAACCAACCTTATCCTAACTTCTGGGTTAAATTATGACTGCGAATGCCTCTCACCGCTATCGGGCGGATATTGACGGCCTGCGCGCCGTCGCCATAATTCTGGTGGTGCTTTTTCATTCCGGCGTTACCTCGCTGCAGGGCGGTTTTATTGGTGTCGACCTTTTCTTTGTTATTTCCGGTTTTCTGATCGGCGGTATTATCAGCAAAGAAATATCCGAGGGTCGCTTCTCATTTTATCAATTCTATTTACGCCGCATTCGACGTATCGCCCCCGCGTTATTTTTCATGATGACGATATTGCTACTACTGGGCTTTATCCTGCTCTCACCACTGGAGTTCAGCCAGCTAGCCAAATACAGCCTGTCGGTATTTATCGCCGTACCCAATATGCTGTTACTCAAGAGCGGCGACTATTTCAGTACCGATTCCGATTTAAATCCCCTGCTCATGACCTGGTCATTGGGAATAGAAGAACAGTTCTATATTGTGCTGCCCTTCATTCTGCTTTTGGCCGTACGACTCAAACGTTCGATGCGCTCTGTGGTACTGATACTGAGTGTGATCTCTTTGGTGGCCTGTATCGGGATCACACCGTATGCCACCACCCAGGCCTTTTATCTGTTGCCAACCCGCGCCTGGGAACTCGGTGCCGGTGTGCTGCTGGCGCTGTGGAAACCACAACCGCTCACTGGCCGAGCGGCCAGCCTGCTCAATTTACTGGGCTGGTTGATGATAATCTCCGCCAGCCTGTTGCTCAGTAGCCATAGCCAATTTCCGGGCTGGTTGGCGATCATTCCCGTGCTGGCGGGTTGCCTGATGATCGGTGCGCGCAGCGAGCTTAACCTGTTACTGTTAGAAAATCCGCTGATGCGCTTTATCGGCAAGATCTCTTATTCCTGGTACCTGTGGCATTGGCCGCTGCTGAGCCTGGCGCGCATCTGTAGCGATCATCCCCTTACCGTCTGGCAAGGTCTGATGATCAGCGGCGCAGCGCTGGGTCTGGCCTGGTTTTCGTGGCGCTTTGTCGAGCAGCCCTTCCGCCAGACGCGCACGGGCACGCGTTGGGTGATCCCCGGCTACTGTGCCTCATCCCTTATTGCGGCGGGCGCGATGCTGCTGTTGTGGCAAACCGGGGGCATGAAATCGCGGGTTAGTGAACTCGTCGTCAATGCGGACAGCTGGAAAATTTCGGCGCAGCGTAATCCGTGCTTGCTTGATTATGGGGCAAACCTGCCCTCCGGGCATGAGGAGTGTCATCCAAACACCGATCGCCCCGGTATCGCCTTAATTGGCGACAGTCACGCTGCCGCACTGCGTGCTTCGGTGTCGGGCTATGCACAACGTCAGCATAAACCGCTATATCAACTTACCAAAGCTTCCTGTCCGTTTCTGATTGGTGCCACGCGCGTGGTGAGCCAAATGCCACATCATGCGCAGCAATGCATCACCTTTAATCAGGAAGTACTGAAAATGGTGCTGAGCGACAAGGTGGACGAAGTGGTGATCAGCGCCTATTGGGCATCGGGTATGAGCCTGTTACCCGGTGCTGGCTTCCGCGAAACCGGCCATCCCGAGAAGAGTAACCTGGAGGCGCTGCAAGCGGGTATGGATCGCGTGGTGGCCCAGCTGACTCAGGCGGGAAAAAAGGTCACGGTCATTGAGGATGCCCCCTCAGTGGATGTCGACCCACTCCGCTACAGCAATAACCGTAACATCCCGATTCGTCGCGAACTGAGCGCCTGGCTGAGCAAGTGGGAAGCCCCGCCGCTGCTCTCTGAGCGCACCAGATTGTTCCAGTTCCCGGAAGAGGCCGTGGAGAAATTATTGCAGCGCTATAAGCAACAAGGCGTACGCGTGCTATCACTGCGAGAGAATCTGTGTAATGAACAGGGCTGTTTGATCACCAGCGGAGGATTGCCGCTCTATTATGACGACAATCACCTGAGTCCGGCGGGCGGCGAGATTGCGTTGGGGAGCAATTGGTAGTTGCGCTACGATCTGAAACGTTGAGCACGTTTACCCTGCTCAAAAGCTCAGAGCGGGAATCTCTCCCGCCCTGAAGGATAACCCTCTCACCACGCTTAACGGGCAAGCACTCAGCCCGTTATGCGCATCGGGATAATCAGGCTTTACGTTTCTTCGCCAGCGGCCAGGCCAGCAACAGCAACACAATCCACGCGAAGCCGACATACAGCGACACACGCGTGTCAGGGAAATAACCGATCAAGGCAATGATGAACACCAGGAAAGCCACGCCAACCCAGGCCGTTTTGCTGCCGCCTGGCAAGGCGAATTGCAGTTTACCTGCCTGCTCTTTGCCAATTTTGCGGCGAAACGCAATTTGCGACAGCAGAATCATGATCCAGACCCACACCGTGGCGAAGGTCGCCAATGACGCGATCACCAGGAACACTTTTTCCGGCATCAGGTAGTTGAGATACACCGCGATCAGCATCGCCACCATCATCACCAGCACGGTGACCCAAGGAATCCCGCGATCCGAGACCTTCTGGAACATCTTCGGCGCGTGGCCCTGCTGCGCCATGCCGTGCAGCATACGCCCGACGCCAAACACGTCGCTGTTGATCGCCGAGAGTGACGCCGTCAATACCACAAAGTTAAGAATCGATGCCGCAGCCGCAATGCCCAAATGCTGGAAGGTCAGCACAAAAGGACTGCCGGAGGTGCCGACCTGGTTCCACGGATAGATCGACATGATGACAAACAGCGTACCGACATAGAACACCAGAATGCGCAGCGGAACCGAATTGATGGCGCGTGGGATCGACTTCTCTGGCTCTTCCGCTTCACCGGCGGTAATCCCGATAATCTCAATGCCGCCATAGGCAAACATCACCATCTGCAATGACAGCAGCATGCCCACAATGCCATGAGCGAAGAAGCCACCGTTGGTCCACAGGTTATGGATACCTGTTGGCTGTCCGCCGTTGCCGATGCCCCAGAAAATCATGCCAAAACCGGCGATGATCATGATGATGATGGTGGCAACTTTGAAGAAGGAGAACCAGAACTCCACTTCGCCAAACACCTTCACGCTCATCAGGTTAATCGCACCAATAATCAGCACCACCGACAACACCCAAATCCAGTGCGGCACTTCCGGGAACCACACGCCCATGTAGATACCAAAAGCCGTCACGTCGGCAATCGCCACAATCAGGATTTCAAAACAGTAGGTCCAGCCGGTGATGTAACCCGCTAACGGCCCCAGATAGTCCTGCGCGTAGCGCGAAAACGAGCTGGCCTGCGGGTTATTCACTGACATCTCACCCAATGCACGCATGATGATGTACGCCACCGCACCGCCGATGATGTACGCCAGCAGCACGCTGGGTCCTGCCATTTTGATCGCATCCGCCGAGCCGTAAAACAGCCCGGTACCGATTGCCGATCCCAGCGCCATAAAACGGATGTGGCGCGTGCTCAGTCCGCGTTTGAGCTTGTTGGTTTCTTGCATAACACCAATACCTTGTAAATGAAAAAACCACGGGCAAGCCCGTGGTTGAAATTAACAGCAATGTCGCTTACTGGTGGACAGCGACTTGTTCGCGTCCTTTTGCCCGATCCACCACCGCAGCAATCACCAGCATCACCAATGATGGCGGCAACCAGGAAAGTCCCTGATCGGCCAGCGGCAGATGCTGGCTGAACAGCGGCAGCACATCTTTAAAATGGGTGGTTTTCATGGCATCAACGATGCCAAACAGCAGGCTAACCAGCATGGTTGGCGCGATAATACGCGCGCTCTTATTCCACCATTTCAGGGTGAAGCTCAGCACCACCAGCACGATGCACGGTGGGTAAATCGCCGTCAGCACCGGAATAGAGATCTGAATCAAGTGGCTCAGGCCGAGATTCGACACCACCATCGAGAACAGACCCAGAATAAAGACCAGCGTCTTATACGACAACGGCAGGTATTGCGCAAAGAATTCTGCACAGGCGCAGGTCAGGCCAACCGCCGTGACCATGCAAGCCACGAAGATCAGTGCCGCCAGGAAGAAGCTGCCCATACCGCCAAAGGTCTGCTGCACATACGCATGCAGAATCGCCGCACCATTGGCATTCTGATCGACCAGGCCGGCGCTGCCAGAACCGAGTTTGAACAGGCTCAGATACACCAGCGTCAATCCAACACCGGCAATCACGCCCGCCAGCATGGTGTAACGGGTCAGCAGTTTCGCATCTTCAACGCCGCGAGAACGTGCAGCATTGACAATCACAATACCGAACACCAGCGCACCCAGCGTATCCATTGTCAGGTAGCCGTTGACGAAGCCACTGGAGAACGCCGCACGCTGATAATCAGCCGTGGCAGGTGCAATCCCCCCTGCTGGCCACAGCAGCGCAGCGATACCCAAAATGGTCAACGCCACGATTTTCAGTGGTGCGAGGAAGTGGCCAACAGTGTCCAGCAATTTCCCCGGATACAGAGAGATGCCGATCACCAGCGCAAAGTAAATCAGGCTGTAGATAAACAGCGGCAGTGCACCGTCACCCGTCAGCGGAGCAATCCCCACTTCAAACGAGACGGTAGCCGTGCGCGGCGTCGCAAACAGCGGACCGACCGCCAGATAGCAAACCGTTGCCAGCAACAGACCTGCGGCTTTGCCAATCGGTGAGCTGAGGGCATCAATGCCGCCGCCCACGCGCGCCAGGGCGATAACGGTCATCACCGGCAAGCCAACAGCCGTAATCAGAAAGCCGAAAGCGGCAATCCAGACGTGTTCGCCAGACTGAATCCCCACCATCGGTGGAAAGATAATGTTTCCTGCGCCAACGAACAGGGCAAACGTCATGAAGCCCAGCGCCAGGATATCCTTGGAGGTTAAACGATGTGTCATAAACTTCTGTACTGCCTGTAGCTGATGTTGCGGTGGAAGTTGAGTGCGTGTTGTCCTCTGCATGCGCGAAAACAAAGGCTTACCTGATGAAGTCAGAGCGTTATGCGGGCCTAATCGTTAAAGCGCAGGTGATTTAATCTACTTTTCTTCTGTTCGCAGAGGGATAAATCGACAACGGCGCAAATTAAAACGTTTATAGCGAAGAAAGGCAATACGGGATCGGAAAACCAGAAGGATATAACAAGAAAGTGATACAAAGCAGTGTATCAGCGGGAAATAGCGCGAAAACACCTCAGATGATTTGCTTAAAGTTTCCGCATTGCGGGAGATCTCCTCGCAAAATTTGGCTTTCAGATGCACAAAAGGCGCGATTTACGCGCCTGTTTGCACAAGTTTACAGCATCACCACACTTGATTAGCGATATCCACTACCAGACGAATCTTCTGCCACTGCTGCTCTTCCGTCAGGCTGTTGCCCTCTTCTGTCGAGGCAAAGCCACACTGTGGGCTGAGGCAAATCTGGTTCAGGCTAACAAACTGCGAAGCTTCCTGCAGGCGCGCTTTCACCTGATCCGGATCTTCCAGTTCACCGTTTTTGGTGGTGATCAGACCCAATACCACTTGCTGATGGCCGGGTTTGAGAAAGCGCAGCGGTTCAAAACCACCGGAACGCTCGTTGTCATATTCGAGGAAGTAGGCATCAATATTCACCTGCCCAAACAGAATCTCGGCCACCGGCTCATAGCCGCCTTCGGAAATCCAGGTTGAGCGGAAGTTGCCGCGGCACACGTGCAGACCAATGGTCAGATCAGCCGGTTTATCTTCCAGCGCTTCGTTCAGCACCTCAGCGTAAATACGCGCCAGTTCCTGCGGATCTTCACCACGCTCACGGATCTGCTGCTGCTGATCCGAAGAGCACAGGTAAGCCCAAACGGTGTCATCCAGTTGCAGAAAACGGCAGCCCGCCGCGTAGAAAGCCGCGATCGCATCTTTGTAAGTCTGCGCCAGGTCAGCAAAGTACTCTTTCAGATCGGGATAGACGGTGGCATCGATCACCTTACGCCCACCGCGGAAGTGCAGCACGCTTGGGCTTGGGATGGTCATCTTCGCCACGGCATCGCCCGCAATGCTCTTCAGAAAGCGGAAGTGATCCAGCATCGGGTGATTTGGATTAAAGGCTACTTTGCCTGTGACTTTCACGCCGTGCGCTTTGGTTTGTACGCCGTTGAACTGAATGCCCTGCTCCGCTTCAAATAGCTCAACGCCTTGCAGATCGCCAAAGAAGTCAAAGTGCCACCAGGCGCGCCGGAACTCGCCATCAGTGACCACCTGCAAGCCGTTGGCACGCTGCTGTTCGACCACGTGGCGGATTGCTTCATCTTCTACCTGACGCAGCTGCTCAGCCGTGATCTCGCCATTAGCAAACTGCACGCGCGCTTGCTTGATCGCCGCAGGACGCAGAAAACTGCCGACGGTATCGGCACGGAACGGTTGTTGTTGTGGCATGTTCACTCCTGGCTAAACGCATAATTGCGTCAGGGTATAATTTCATCTGGTTATTTATAGCCATCTGGATGGCTAAATGTTCAGAAAGAGTGACATGCTGAAACAAATTGGGCAATGGAAGAAAATTCAGGTGACGTGAATAAAATTCATGATCGGATGCTCGTTCTTCAAATTTACTCAATGGCGGCGCGCGCCTGGGCCATCTGACTTTCGGAAAGTGGCAAATACCCGGCTTCCGTTACCCGGCGCTGCCCTTCTGGTGATAACACCTGATGTAAGAACGCATTCACCAGCGGTGGCAGCGGTTTGCCCGGCGCTTTATTGACGTAAATATAGAGCGGGCGCGACCACGGATAACGGCCACTGCGAATGGTTTCGGCGTCCGGCATCACGCTATCGCCGCTGGCGGTGACGATCGGCACCATCTTCACGCCACTCAGGTGAAAGCCAAAACTGGCATAACCAATACTGTTAGGCGTCGCCGCAACCGCTTGCACCACCGCCGCCGAGCCGGGAAACTCTGCGACGTCGGAACGGAAATCCCCTTTACACAGCGCCTGCTGTTTGAAGAAGCCCCAGGTACCTGATGCCGAATTACGGCCAAAACGCTGAATACTGCGTCGCGCCCAATCACTCTGGTCGAGGCCAAGATCGCCCCAGTGCTGCGGCACCGAGTGCGCTCCACACAGGCGAGTGACAGAGAAAAGGGCATCGAGTTGCGGTTGATCGATACGCGTTAGCGGGTTGTCCTGATTGACCACCACCACCAGCGCATCCATCGCCACGGGCACCGCCAGCGGGGGATAGCCATAGCGCGCGGTAAACAGTTGGCGTTCATCAATTTGCATTGGGCGGCTCATCGCCCCAAGTTGGGCAGCACCTGCAGCCAGCGCGGTGGGGGCGGTTGAAGATCCAGCCGCCTGTACCTGAACGTTAACGCCCGGTGACTGGCGGCTGAAATCCTCGCCCCATAAGGTCATCAGATAGCCGAGGGTATCGGAACCGACGCTGCTCAAATTGCCGGTGAGCATGGTTTGTTGGCTTTGTGCCAGCGTAGAGCACAGCAGCAACGTGAACAGCAACAGCGATTTCATCAGGTATTCCGCAAATCAGGTCATGAACATTGAACTGCACATTCTGTCGCGCCGCGATTCATCACGCAATCAATTGCGCCACTTGATCGTGCTTAACTGACCTTACTGTGCACGCTCTTCGCCACAATCAAACGTGGCGGCAGCACGAAACTAAAACAAGTTTCCTGATGCGGAATACTGGTGATTTCCAGCCGCGCATTATGGTGGCTCAAGGCATGCTTAACGATCGCCAATCCTAAGCCGCTGCCGCCGGTGGCGCGCGAGCGGGCTTTATCCACCCGATAGAAACGCTCGGTCAGGCGAGGCAAATGCTCCTCGCTGATCCCCGGGCCGTTATCACACACTTTGAACTCCGCCCCTTCTTTGCTGCGCAACCAGCTGATATCCAGTCGCGTTCCGTCCGGCGTGTGATTCACTGCGTTGTAGACCAGATTGGAAATGGCGCTGCGGAGCTGTTCGTCATTGCCGAAGACTTTGAGGTGCGGATCGGTGTGGAAATGAATGCTGTGCCGGCCCTGGCTGAGCGTTTCCGCCTCGCGCTGCAACAGTTGCAGCATGCCCGGAACATCCACAGTCTCTTTGAGATCGATAGCGGGCGCGGCCTCGATACGCGACAAGGTCAGCAACTGTTTCACCAGGCTATCCATGCGACGTGTCTGCTCCTGCATGGTGTGCAACGCCTTACTGCGCGTGCGCTCGTTCATCGTCGCATCGTCCATCATTTCCAGATAGCCCTGCAACACCGTTAACGGCGTACGCAGTTCATGACTGACGTTGGCAAAGAAGTTACGTCGTGCCCCTTCCAACTGGTGCATCTGCGTGACATCGCGCGCCACCATCAACCATTGCCCTTCGCTGTAGGGCATCACACGGAACTCCATATGATGTTGATTGTTCAGCACCAGCGTCAGCGGCTTGTCAAAATCGCGCTGGCGGATATAGCGGGAAAACTCAGGATAGCGCAGCAAGTTGAGGATGTTCTGGCCATTATCTTCCGGCCAGCGTAGCCCAAGATGCTGTTGTGCCAACCCGTTGCACCAGAAAATGGTGCCCTCTTCGGTGGTCAGAATCACTGCATCGGGCAGGGACTCCGCGCCGCTGCGGAAGCGCTTAATCAGGTTACCCAGCTCACGACGACGGCGACGGTTACGCAGTTGCATCTGGTACAAGCCGTAGAACAACGGTTCCCAGCTACCGCGCCCGGCAGGTGGCGTCATAGAACGATCGACCCACAGCCAGTGCGACAGACGCATCAGGTTTCTAAAGTGCCAAAACATCACACCCGCTACTGCAATCAACAGCAGCCAGGGCAGATAACCGAACAACAGACCAAGCACCAGCGCGGGCAAACAGACCAGCGCCAGCTCAGTCAATAATCTCTTCCAGGAGAGTCGTTCCAGCACGGTAAAAGACTCCGTTTAGTAGCGGGCAGAGAAACGATACCCTGTTCCGCGTACGGTTTGAACCATGCGATCGTGGCCAGATACTTCCAGTGCTTTACGTAAACGACGGATATGCACATCAACAGTACGATCTTCAACGTAAACGTTGGTGCCCCATACGTGGTTCAGCAGCTGCTCGCGGCTGTAAACACGCTCCGGGTGCGTCATAAAGAAGTGCAGCAATTTATATTCGGTCGGTCCCATTTCCAGCGGGGTGCTTTCCGACATCACGCGATGCGAGGAAGGATCCAGGCTCAGGCCCTGCATCTCAATCACCTCTTCCACCGCCATCGGTGAAATACGGCGCATCACCGCTTTGATACGTGCCATCAGCTCTTTCGGTGAGAAAGGCTTGGTGATGTAGTCATCGGCGCCGACTTCCAGACCGCGTACACGATCCTCTTCTTCGCCGCGTGCCGTCAGCATCATCACCGGGATGTCGCGCGTCATGGCTTCACGTTTCAAATGTTTAATAAACTGAATACCGCTGCCTCCCGGCAACATCCAGTCCAGCAGAATGAGATCCGGCCAGGGTTCGATCAGCTTACCAATCGCGCTGTCGTAGTCTTCTGCCTCAATAGGCTGGTAATCATTCTGTTCCAGCACGAAACATAACATTTCACGGATGGGAGCTTCGTCTTCCACAACCAAAATGCGCTTAGCCATTATAACTCCTGCTGTTGTGACGGCTTGTCACTGGGATTTGCGGCGCCATTATGCGTCACTTTTATGACACTTTTATGAAAAACCCGACCTATGATAAATAGTTAAAAAACAGAAATGAGACAACGATTATCGCTTTTTTTTCTTTGCGATCTGAAGAGGTTATAATTCGCGTTCGCTTAACGAAGCAGGGAGTATTCATGCGCATCATTCACACCGCGGATTGGCATCTCGGTCAGTTCTTTTACAGCAAAAGCCGGGCGGCTGAGCATCAGGCCTTTCTCGACTGGTTGCTGGCCCAGATTGCCCTGCATCAGGTGGATGCCTTAATCATCGCCGGCGACCTGTTTGATACCGGTTCGCCGCCAAGCTATGCGCGCGAGATGTATAACCGCTTTGTGGTAGCGCTGCAACCAACGCAGTGCCAGCTGATTGTGCTGGCAGGCAACCATGATTCCGTTGCCACACTCAATGAATCGCGCGAGTTGCTTGCCTGTCTAAATACCCGAGTGATCACCAGCGCCACGCCGCAGGGCGAACAACAGGTGCTGACGCTGCATCAGCGCGATGGCACGCCGGGCGCGCTGCTGTGCGCCATTCCCTATTTACGCCCGCGCGACATTCTGCGCAGCCAGGCAGGACAATCCGGGCGCGAGAAGCAGATCTCACTGCTGGAAGCGATTGAGCAGCATTATCAGCAATGTTATGCCGCGGCGCTGACTGAACGTGCCGATCGCGCACTCCCCATCATTGCCACCGGGCATCTCACCACCGTTGGGGTAACGAAAAGCGACTCGGTACGCGATATTTACATCGGCACGCTCGACGCCTTTCCGGCGCAGGCGTTTCCTCCCGCTGATTATATCGCGCTCGGCCACATTCACCGGGCTCAGCGTATTGCCGATAGCGAGCATATTCGCTACAGCGGCTCACCCATTCCGCTCAGTTTTGACGAACTGGGACGTGAAAAAAGCGTATTCCTGGTGGAGTTCAGCGATCAGCTCAATCGCGTCACCCCCCTCCCGATCCCGCTGTTCCAGCCCATGCAGATGTTAAAGGGCTCAATGGCTGAGATTGAGCAGCAGCTGGCGCAGTTTAGCGATAGCGATGCCGGACAGCCGGTGTGGCTGGATATTGAAATTACCACTCAGGAATATTTGAGTGATTTGCAGCGCCGCGTGGAACAGTTGACCGAAGCCCTGCCGGTGGAAGTCCTGCTGGTGCGCCGCAGCCGCGAACAGCGCCAGCGCAGCCTGGCGCGTATGGATAACGAAACCCTGAGCGAATTGAAAGTTGAAGAGGTGTTTGCTCGCCGTCTGGCGCAGGAAGAACAGCTGGATGCCGAACAAGCCGAGCAGCTCACGCAACTGTTCCGCACGACTCTCGCCGCGCTGGAGAATCCGTCTGCATGAAAATCCTGACGTTACGCTTCAAGAACCTCAACGCGCTGCGCGGTGAATGGTTTATCGATTTTCGTCGTGAACCCTTCGCCAGCAACGGCTTATTTGCCATTACCGGCGCGACCGGCGCGGGTAAAACCACCTTGCTGGATGCCATTTGCCTGGCGCTCTACCACCAGACGCCGCGCCTTGGCGTGCTGTCGCAGACACAAAACGAACTGATTACGCGTGACACTGCCGAATGCCTGGCGGAAGTGGAATTTGAGATTAAAGGCGAAGCCTGGCGCGCCTTCTGGAGCCAGAACCGCGCGCGTGGCCAGGCCGATGGCAAATTGCAGGCACCGCGCGTCGAGCTGGCGCGCGTGGCGGATAACCAGATTGTGGCCGATAAGGTCGGTGACAAACTCAAGCTCATCGAAACTCTTTCCGGCCTCGATTTTGACCGTTTTACCCGTTCAATGATGCTGTCGCAGGGTCAATTCGCTGCCTTCCTTAACGCCAAACCGGGCGAGCGTGCCGAACTGCTGGAAGAGCTGACCGGCACAGAGATTTACGGCCAGATTTCGATGCAGATTTACGAACGCTGGCGTACCGCACGCAGCGATCTGGAGACATTGCGCGCGCGCGCTGGCGGCATGATGTTGCTGGATGAGGGGCGTCGCACTGAACTGATGCAGCAAGTTGAAGCGTTAACGGCTCAGGAAAAAATGCTGAGCGATCAGCTTGAGCAGGCGCAACAACAGCAACAGTGGCTGACACAATCTCACCAGCTGACGCAGGAGCAGCAGCAAGCCGAACAGGCGAACCAGGATGCCGAGCAGGCATGGCAGCAGGCGGAGAGCGATCGCCAGCGCCTGGCACGTGCGGAACCGGCTGAGAAGCTGCGAGAAAAACTTCAGCAGCGTGAGCAATTGCAACAAGATCAACAGCTCGCCACTCAGCAGGCGCAGCAGTTACACACCCAGCAGCAAAATGCGCAAACCGCGCTGCAGCAGGGTGAAAAAAGTTATCAAGCGGCACAGCAGGCACGCGAGCAGGCACTCGCCGATCAGCAGCAGTTGGAAACTTTGCTGACCGAACAAGTGATTACGCTCGATCAACAGATCGCCAGTCGTGCACAGCAGTTGACGGAGCAGCAGCGCCTGCATGCGCAGCAGTCACAGACAGTGCAGCAAAGCCAAAACGCGCTCAATCAGCATCAGCTAACCCGTGAGCGCTTACAGCAGCAACTGGCAGAACAACAGACATTTCGCAACCGTGAAGCGGCGGTGGCGCTCTGGGGGCCAGAGCTGACGCGCTGGCAGGCCGATATCGCTCGTTTCGATGAACGCGAACAGGCGCTAACGCAACTTCGTGCACAACAGCAACAGCAAAACGCACTGCTGACACAGCAGCAGCAGGCGATTGCCGAAGGTGATCGCGCGTTGCAACCTTTGCAACTGGCTGAGGCGCAGGCCAGCCAGCAACGCCAGCAAGCGGAGCAGGCACTCACTTCACTTGAAACCGCCTTCAACAGCACTGCGCTGCGTGCCGCGCTGGCCCAGCATCAACATCAGCGCGCGCCACGCCACCAGCTCAGCTTATTGGCGGCACGCTGGCAGTCATTGCAGCCGCAGTTGCAACTGCGGCAACAAAAACGGGCACAGTTACAACAACAGCATCAGCGCGATGAACAAGCCTTGCAGGCGCTGCGCGAGGACTACAAGCGTGAGCATCAGGCACTGCTGGATATTCGCAAAATCTGCGAGCTGGAGCGCACCATCGCACAGCTGGCTGATGAACGCGCCCGGCTGCAGCCCGAGCAGCCCTGCCCACTGTGCGGCTCATTCCAGCATCCGGCTATTGAGCAGTATCAGCAATTACAACCGGGCGAAAACCAGCAGCGACTGGCGGCGCAGGAAGCGCTGGTCAGTAAGCTTAAAGAGTCGGGCACCGCGAAAAGTGAGCAGCAAAAGCTCGCATTGCAACAGCAGCAGGTACTGCAACAAGAGATCGCCGAATTCGAGCAGCAACTCGCGGTCGCACGCGAGCATTGGCAAGGCCTCAGCGGTGAGCTGGCACTTACCTGCACGCTGGATCAGCAAGATGTCTTTACGGCGTGGCAACAGCAGCAGGATGAGCAGGAAGCGGCGCAGCAGCAGCAACTGCAGCAGCGCGAAAATGCGGCGCGAGCGCTGCAACAGGCCAAAGATGCGCATCTGTTACAGCAACAGCAGTGGCAACAGCGGCAAAGCGCACAACTGCTGGCACAGCAGCAGCTGAACAACCTACAGCAAACGCTTGATGAGCTGAACCAGCGTGAAACGCAGGCACACAGCTCATGGCAGCAGTTAGCGCAGCAGCTGGAACAACAGTTAACGGCACATCAGTTCGCGCTGCCCGATCGCGATACCCGCGCCAGCTGGCTGGCCACATTGCAGCAGCGCTGGCAAGCCTGGCAGCAGAGTGAGCGCTTGCTGGCCGAGCTACAGCCACAGCTGGCTACCGCCGACAGCGAGCAGAGCAACCTGCAAAATAATCTGACGCGCGAGCAGCAGCAGCTGGAGGCCTTGCAGCACGCGCTTAGCAGCCTGCAACAGCAACATGCAGAACAGCAGCAGCAGCGCCAGCAGCTGTTTGGCGATCGCCAGGTGAGCGCCGCACGCCAGCAGCAGCAGGCCACACTGCAACAGTGCGAACAAGCGCTGGCACAGCAGTTGCAGCAGTGGCAGCAGGCACAAAGCCAGCTGCATAGCCTGAATGGTCAATGTGAGCAGATTGATAGCCAACTGCAAGCCATGCAGCTGCGCATACAGGCTGCGGAAACGGCGTTTAACAGCGCACTCCAGCAGAGCGATTTCATCGACGAGCAGGCATTGCGCAGTGCATTGCTGGACGAACAGGATATGCAGCATCTGCGCCAGCATCTGCAAACGCTGGAGCAACAGCGTCAGCAGCAGATCGCGCTGCGCCAACAGCTGGCACAGCGCGTCACAGCCCATCAGCAACAGCGCCCTGCAGCCTTAAGTGACGAGGTGGCGACGGGTCTCGCTGAACAGCTGGAATCACTGCGTGTGGCACTGCGTGACAATGCCCGCCAGCAAGGTGAAGCGCAGCAGCAGCTGCACAGCGATGCCCAGCAGCGCCAGCAGCAGCAATCGTTACTGACGCAGATTGCCAATGACGAGGTAGAGCTGACACAACTGGGTCGCCTGAATGATTTAATCGGTTCAGCCAAAGGCGATAAATTCCGTCGCTTCGCCCAGGGCTTGACGCTCGATCATCTGGTATGGCTGGCGAACCGGCAGCTCGACCGTTTGCACGGGCGCTACCTCCTGCAACGCCGCGTCACCGATGAGCTGGAATTGGAAGTGGTCGATACCTGGCAGGCCGATGCCACGCGCGACACCCGCACGCTGTCAGGCGGCGAAAGTTTCCTTGTCAGCCTCGCGTTGGCACTGGCGCTGTCAGATCTGGTCAGCCATAAAACGCGCATTGAATCGCTGTTCCTTGATGAAGGCTTCGGCACGCTGGACGCTGAAACGCTCGACACCGCGCTGGACGCCCTCGACGCACTGAACGCCAGCGGTAAAACCATCGGCGTGATCAGTCACGTTGAGGCAATGAAAGAGCGCATCCCGGTGCAGATCCGAGTGCGTAAGATGAATGGACTGGGTTACAGCAAGCTGGAGCTGCCGGGGGAATAGTGATTGGTTGCTGGAGTAATCGCGCCGTTACAGGCTGTCTGTAACGGCGCAAGTTTTACGTGGCTGTCGGCGAAATCATGGCCTTACCGTCCAGCTGCGATTTAGCGGGCTGCGGTTAGCGTGCCACAGCAATTTTATAGCGCGGGCCAGTCAGCAATCCGCCCTGCTCGTTCTGCGCCAGCAGGCGGGCGCTGGTGACATCCGCAATAGTATGCGCTTTGTCACTCACGTTACTGGCAATTTGCTTCACGGCCGCCGTTACCAACATCCCAATAATGCCGCCATTGTTGTTATTGCCATCTTCCGCATCATTCGCCGTGGCAAAGCCCTGCCAGATCTCCTTGCCGCTGCGCAGATCCACTAATCTTGCAGTGGCTGTCACGCGTGTCACGCTCTGAATCACCTGATAGCTGGTGCCATAATCGGTGACCGAAATGTACAGTGCACTGTCAGCGTTAAAGATCTCATGCAAACGCTGTGTGCTAACGGCCTGAATTTCATGACCGTTGGTCAAACCGTTCTGCTGGAAAGTCTCTTCCACCACGGCAACCGGGAACACGTAATAACCGGCTTCTGCTAGCGGTCGTGTCACCTGCGAGGTAAAGCTATGTGACGCGTTAACATCTGGCGCTTTGTTATCGGCTGGCAACACCAGAATTGAAGCAGGTTTGCTGGCGCGGAACGCACTGTAATCATACGGTTTTTTGTGTGGGACACAGCCCGTTAGCAACAGCGCAGCCAGCACGCCACCCACGGCAATCAGCTTTTTCATTGAGCGACTCCTTTTTTCTTCATCAGAAAGTCCATGTAAGGCGCGGATTCCGGGAACAGCTGTTTTTCCGTGGCAAACTGACCGAAGGCCTTATCCGTCTCACCCGTTTTGGCATACAGCAAACCGAGCTGTGCATGTAGACCCGGTGCGACAGGTTTGTTTACGGCTTTGGCTTTCTCAATATCGAGATTTAAGGCGTCGATCTGCTTAGCCGGATCCGTATCTTTTTTGTAGTAGCTGTAGATCTGCTGCTGATAATCGCCCCAGTAATAGATCGGCTCTGGGCCTTTAGGCGCACAGCCCGCCAGCACGCTGGCGGCGACCAACGCCGCACTCATTTGCAACAATTTCATGCGTAATATCCTTATTTCGCTGGGCGCCAGGCACCGTTGTTGATGCCATCCACTAAGTGATCCACCGCTTCACGGATCGCCAAATCCATCACTTTGCCGTTCAGCGTGGAGTCATAGCTGGTGGTGCCGCCGAAGCCGATAATTTCACGTGCTGACAACTGGTATTCACCCGCACCCTGCGCGCTGTAAACCACTTCCGATGTGTTAACGTCAACCACGTTGAGATTGACTTTGGCGTAAGCGACCTGCGTCTTGCCACGGCCCAGAATGCCCCACAGCTGCTGATCGCCCACTTCTTTACGACCAAACTCGGTGATATCACCGGTAATGATGTATGTGGCACCTTTGATGTTTTGCTGGCTGTGCTTGAAGTCCGCTTCCTGTTGCAATTCCTTCAGGTTGCTGCGATCCAAGACATTGAAACGATTAGTTTGCTGTAAATGGGTAATCAGAATGGTTTTGGACTGATTGCCGAGACGATCAACACCATCCGAGAAGATGCCGTTCATATAAGAAGAACGGTTGTCGAACTGGCCAACAGCAATCGGGCTGCGCACGCCCTGATAGGCAGGTTGGCTGGCAGCGCGAACCTGTGGTGCTTCAATGGCGCGTGATGATTCGGTGGCGCAGCCGCTGAGCAACGCCGCACTTAACAAGGAGAGTGCCGCAAAGGCATATTTTTTCTGCATTTCGAATCCATGAATCAAAGAGGATAACGCCGCGGTGCTGCGGCAAATTCTGTTTCTGCCGACAGTCAGAGTAATGCCATAGCATTGATTGAATCGGCCTGTAGACTGTCGGCAGTGAAAGTGAGGAACTTTAGGGAAAAGGCGGGCACTTAAGTGAATTTAATTAATAGAATGGCGCGATTATCGGGTAGCCTGATTATTGCACTGATGTTGAGCGCTTGCCAAAATCATCAGGTAAAGCAACAGGATGAGATCGCCAATCTGTGCCAGCCACAGAGCGAACCGGGCAGCGCTTCCTGCAAATGGGCTAATGAGATGCAGCACCAGCTCAACCGGCAATTTTCCGACGCGGCACATTACGCTGGGCAGCAATGTATGGTGCGGCTGGAGTGGCAAAAAAGCGGACGCTATGCGGTTACGCAGACGCAAGGTGATGAAACTCTGTGCCTGCGCGCCTGGCAGTTGCTGGGGCAGTCGAAAGGATTACCACCGCCGCCGGATCGCACCCAACCCGCGTGGTTCGGCTTCGCGCCGCATCGGGCTAACTTGCCAGCCCATCCTGTCGCCACTGGCGCGGGCTGATGCCAAACCTCCTAACCCGCGTGGTTCGGCTTCGCGCCGCATCAGCCTAACTTGCCAGCCCATCCTGTCGCCACTGGCGCGGGCTGATGCCAAACCAGCGCCGGAACGCGCGTGAAAACGCGCTAACTTCTGAATAACCCAGCAGCAGCGCCATCTCCGAGATGGGCAACTGCTTCTGTTGCAGGTAGTGCGTGGCCATTTCGCAACGCACTTTATCCACCAACACGGTAAAGCTGATGCCCTCTTCGCGCAGCCGCCGTTGCAACGACCAGCTCGACAGCCCCATTTTATCTGCAATCTCTTCCAGCACCGGTTCGCCCTGCATCAACGACAGATTGATTTGCGATCGCGCTTGCTCAACCACGCTTTGCAGTGAAGCGCTGCTGTTCAGTCGGCGGATGGCATCCTGCATCACCATCAGCAGCATCGGATCCTGCTCTGGCATGGTGCGCAGCAAATCGCGTTTGGCGATCAGCAGCGAGTTGAAAGGTTGATCGAACCACACTGGTGCATCAAACACTTTGCAGTGCTCGTGCCATTGCTCCGGCCGGGGATGCTCAAAATGCACCTCGCGCGGCGCCCAATTTTTGCCCGCCACGTGGCGTATCAGATTGAGAAACATGCCGAGCGTCAATTCTGCATCCTGCCGACGCGACAGGATCGCCCCGTGCCGCACCTGATAATCCAGCCGCCAGCAGTCGCCTTTATCGACCAGGCGCGTCAGCGTATCGTGCTGATGCCAGGGAAAGGCATTCACCACGTTGTGCAGCGCCTGTTCCAGCGTGGGTGAACATAATCCGATATAGCCAATCAACCCTAATGACTGCGGTTTGAACTGCTTGCCGTAATGCAAACCGAAGTTATCAAAACCAGAGTGGCGCGCCGCTTCTTCCATCACACGGCAATAGTTGACCAGACCGAGGCTAAGCGTCGGGCTGGCCAGCAGTTCGGAATCAATGCCGCTGATACCAAAAATGCGATCAACATCGCCGCCTTTGTCGGTGATAAAGGTGCTTAAGCCGGTGGCCGCTGCCGCCAGCACGCCACGGTTGTTGGCCTGGGCCGAGAGCGAACTGTACGCTTCAGAAGGAGTCATCATTGATTGCATCGGAACCTCACAGGGATCGTGCGAGTGAAACTAATAGTGAGATCCAGCAAGATTCGTACCATGACGTTTGATGAGGTCGTCATCAATGACGATCCGCCAGGATTCGGAACCATTTCTTAGCCTGCGCGTTGATGCGCACCTTGCTAAAGGTCCGATGGCATGTCGAAGCCTGTGCATTGATACACATCTGACTGATGGTCCGGTGGCATTCCGAAACCTGTGAATTGATGCACATCTGGCTGATGGTCCGGTGGCATGCTGAAATATGTGAATTGATGCGCATCTGGCTGATGATCCGGTGGCATGCCAAAGCCTGTGCAGTGATGCGCATCTGGCTAAAGGTCCGGTGTCATACCTAAGCCTGTGTATTGATACGCATCTGGCTAAAGGTCCGGTGTCATACCTAAGCCTGTGCAGTGATGCGCATCTGGCTAAAGGTCCGGTGTCACATCCAAACCTGTGCAGTGATGCGTATCTGGCTAAGCGCAGCTCAAGGGTACGGAGGCATTCCGTTGCTCTCCGCTCACGCTCAGCACACAGCATCGAGGCGCGATTTATGGCGCAACGGCGTGAAAGTCATCTCACAACACGCAATAGCCTGCGCCGCTACGACGCAGTGCTGCTCACTACTGGTGCAACCTAAACGCCAACCGGCAACTGATTGGTTTCCAGATAGCGACGGCATAGACGCACCGAGTGATCGGCCCAACGCGGCCCAAGGCTCAGTGCCATCTCGGTGTCTGCGTGTGTGCCCATCCATGCGGTCATCTGGATACGGCGTTGAATCAACAGCGTCGGCACCAGCGCCATCTCCTCATCACTGATGTGCGCCACACGCTCGTAGCCCTGGATCCAGTTATCCACCCATTCGGCGGCACGCGGATGATGCTCAACAAAACTGATCGCCGCCGCCAGATCGTGCAGATACCAGCCCATGCCGCAGTCATCAAAATCGATCACCCGGGTTTCACCTTTATGCAGCAGTAAATTGGTGAGGCGCAGATCGGCGTGGATCAATCCATAACGATCCGTGCCTTTGCCAAAGTCTTGCAGCTCCAGTCCCACACGCGTTACGGCCTCCGCCACGATGCCATGATCGGCCGGATTGAGATTTGGCGCATCCTGCCAGCGCCCCCAGTGGCTGTGATCGCTGACCATGGTGTGATGATCCCAGATGATGCGCTGGAAGCCTGCCGGTTTTTGCCAGCTACGGCTGTGCTGGTGCAGGCGCGCGGTGATGTGCCCGAGCTGCTGGAAGGCTTTGGGATCGACATCAGTGGTGGGCATATCCCCTTCGATCCAGTGAAACAGTACCGCATGTCGCACGCCGCCATCTGGCATGCCTAAGGTCAACACGGTTTCGCCATCAAGGGCTGGGATCGCCTGCGGCACCATAATGCCGATCTCACGCAACGCATCCAGCCACAGCAACTCACTCTGGATATCGGCTTTGCTGTGATAGTCAGGACGATGCAGACGCAGCGCATAACGCTTTCCGCCTGCGAGCAGCAGGAAGGTGGCATTTTCAGAGCGGCACAGGAGCTTCAGCTCGCCCTGTAAGGGCGCGGGGTAACAGGCCAGCGCCTGCTGTGCAAGTATCTTCATGGCAGCATCGGTCAGGGAATCGGATTGTTTGGCGCTCATTCATCTGTCTCCAGCATCAATCTTATGGGTAGCAAGTGTTATCAGCATGGGATGACGGCGTCCTGACTGCTTGACCGCAGATAACCCAAAGTTGACCGCAGCGTGCAACTGGCACTTTTCTTGCCTCTGAGTTGACCGTGGAGGACAAAACTCACTGCGCCTGCGTCAAGTTTTCCCGCTGCAGGCGGCGGCATTATCACTTCACTGTAGTGCATAGAACAAAACAGCGCGGTGCAGCCGCCGCACAACAATCACGACGGGGAGACGATTATGACGAGTAAGCTCAAACCCACGCTGGGCACTCTGCATTTGTGGGGTATCGCGGTTGGACTGGTAATTTCCGGGGAGTATTTTGGCTGGAGTTATGGCTGGGGCGTGGCGGGCACGTTGGGGTTCCTGATCACCACCGCACTGATCGCCACCATGTACACCTGCTTTATTTTTAGCTTTACCGAATTGACCACCGCCATTCCACACGCCGGGGGGCCGTTTGCCTACAGCCGCCGCGCCTTTGGTGAAACCGGTGGTTTGATTGCCGGGCTGGCCACGCTGATTGAGTTTGTGTTTGCCCCACCGGCGATTGCCATGGCGATCGGTGCCTATCTCAACGTGCAGTACCCGGATCTCAACCCGAAAACCGCTGCGGTCGGCGCTTATCTGGTGTTCATGACGCTCAACATCCTCGGCGTGAAGCTGGCCGCGATGTTTGAATTGGTGGTGACGGTGCTGGCGGTACTGGAACTGCTGGTGTTTATGGGCGTGGTCTCACCGGGCTTCAGTATCGCTAACTTTGCGGCTAACGGTTGGGCGGGAAGCGATCACTTCGGTATGCCTGCCCTTTCCGGCATCTTCGCCGCCATTCCGTTTGCCATCTGGTTCTTCCTCGCCATAGAGGGCGCCGCCATGGCTGCCGAAGAGGCCAAAGACCCAAAACGCACCATTCCCAAGGCTTACATTACCGGCATTTTGACGCTGGTGGTGCTGGCGATTGGCGTGATGCTGCTGGCGGGTGGCGCAGGTGACTGGCGCAAGCTGTCGGATATTAACGATCCGTTGCCGCAGGCGATGAAGATGATTGTCGGCGAGCACTCCAACTGGATGCATATGCTGGTGTGGATTGGCTTGTTTGGTCTGGTCGCCAGTTTCCACGGCATTATCCTTGGCTATTCACGTCAGTTCTTTGCGCTGGCGCGTGCCGGTTATCTGCCGCAGAGCCTGGCGAAATTGTCACGTTTCCAGACGCCGCACCGCGCGATTATTGCCGGTGGCGTGATTGGTATCGCGGCGATTTACAGCGATGGTCTGATTAACCTGCAAGGCATGACGCTGACGGCGGCGATGATCACCATGGCAGTATTTGGCGCCATCGTGATGTACCTGATGAGCATGCTGAGCCTGTTTAAATTGCGCCGCACCGCACCCGACATGGAACGCAGCTTCCGCGCGCCGGGTTACCCCATTATTCCAGGTATCGCGCTGGTGCTGTCGCTGGTGTGTTTGATTGCCATGCTGTGGTTCAACCCGGTGATTGGCGGGCTGTTCGTGGGGATCATGGTGGTGGGATATATTTACTTCCTCGCGACCAAAACCCAGCGTCAGAACGCACCGCAGGATGCGATGCTGATGGGAGAATAATCACGGAATTGCCTCGCGCGCAAAAATACAAATGCGCTGTCAGGGTCCTTTTATTCAACAACACACACAATAGGTAAATAGCAGGCTGGCGCCTCTAAGCGGCGCCAGCCTGCATTATCGTCTGGTGCTTCATGGACGAACTTACGCTATCAAAGCGACCTTTTTATTACCCTTTCAGCGGCCACAGCCATGCCGCACCGCGCACGCCACTTGAATCGCCGTGCACCGCTTTCAGCACTGGCGTTTCACATTCGCGGCCAAACACCCACTGCTTCATCAGCGTGGGCACCGTCTGATACAAGCGGTCGTTGTTACTCATGCCGCCACCCAGCACGATCACATCCGGATCGAGCAAGTTCACCACTTGCGCCAGCGATTTGGCTAAGCGCATTTCGTAACGGCTCATCGCCAGTTCCGCTACCGGATCCTGCTGCTCAATCAACTTGATGATTTCCGCGCCCTTCAATGTCTTACCGCTTAAGCGTTGATAGTCGATGGCAAAACCCGTGCCCGAAACAAAGGTCTCAATACAGCCCTGCAAGCCGCAATAGCACGGCACTTCTTCGCGATGGCGCAGTTCATCTTCATCCATCCACGGCAGCGGATTGTGGCCCCACTCGCCAGCGTTACCATTGCCGCCAATACGCGACTCACCGCCAATCGCCACGCCCGCACCCGAACCGGTGCCGATGATCACCGCGAACACGAGTGGTTTGCCCGCGCCTGCACCATCCACCGCTTCAGACACCGCCAAACAATTCGCATCGTTGGCAATGCGCACGTCACGATTCAGCGCCTCGGCCAGATCTTTGTCTAACGGCTGTCCATTCAGCCAGGTCGAGTTGGCGTTTTTGACCCGCTGGGTGTACGGCGAAATCGTACCGGGAATGCCGATCCCCACGGTGCCCTTTTCCCCGGTTTTCTCCTCTGCCAGTAGCACTAAATCCACAATCGCCTGGACTGTGGCGGCATAGTCATCGCGCGGGGTATTGACGCGGTGACGGAACAGCTCTTGCCCCTGATCGGAGAGCGCAATCACTTCAATCTTGGTACCGCCTAAATCAATCCCAATACGCACGATTTATTCCTCATTATTCGTTCAGGTGACAGATACAGTAGAAGGCTGAATCGGGAAAGGCAATGAAACCCATCCGATGTTTCGCTATCATGCGCGCTGACTTTGAGACTTGTGCGCCCGATCGCACCCACGGTAAGGAATCCCGATGTTGTGGTTTAAAAATATGATGGTTTATCGTCTGAATCGTGACATCCCGCTGTCCGCAGACGATCTGGAAAAACAGCTCGACGCCTTCACGTTTTCCCCTTGTGGCAGCCAGGATATGGCGAAAACCGGCTGGGTGTCACCGATGGGCAACCGCGGTGAAGCGCTGACGCATGAAATCAACGGTCAGATCGTGATTTGCGCGCGCACCGAGCAGAAGATCCTGCCTTCACCCGTGGTGAAGCAGGCGCTGGAAGCGAAGATCGACAAGCTGGAAGCGGAACAGAGCCGCAAGCTGAAAAAGACCGAGAAAGACTCGCTGAAAGATGAAGTGCTGCATAGCCTGCTGCCACGCGCGTTTAGCCGTTTCAGCCAGACGTTTATGTGGATCGATACCGTGAACAACCTGATCATCGTCGATTGTGCCAGCGCCAAGAAAGCGGAAGACACCCTGGCGCTGCTGCGTAAGAGCATCGGTTCACTGCCGGTGGTGCCACTCACGCTGGAAACGCCGATTGAGCTGACACTGACAGAATGGGTTCGTTCTGGCGAATTGCCTGCCGGTTTCGCGTTGATGGATGAAGCAGAGCTGAAAGCGATTCTGGAAGATGGCGGCGTGATCCGTTGCAAGAAACAGGATCTGATCTCCGATGAGATCGCCACCCATATCGAAGCCGGTAAAGTCGTGACCAAACTGGCTCTGGACTGGCAGGAACGCATTCAACTGGTGATTGCCGACGATGCATCAATCAAGCGTCTGAAGTTCAGCGACACGCTGCGTGAGCAGAATGACGACATTGACCGCGATGATTTCGCCATGCGCTTTGATGCGGATTTCACGCTGATGACCGGCGAACTGGCCGCGTTGATCAGCAATCTGGTGGAAGCGTTAGGCGGCGAAGCCAAGCGCTGAAGCTTTAATTGATCAAACCCCGCGGTAGCGGGGTGCTTGTCCGTTAAGCGACGGGTTAACGCAGTCTGGTGCCGTTCAGGGGTGCTGTGGCCCGCACACCCGTATATATGCTATGACCAAAAAGAAACCGGGAATGCTAAAAGCATTCCCGGTTTAATGATGACTCATGCTGAAAGTCAGCGTTTACAAGTAGCGGCACAGATAAGACGTTGGCTCAGCCACCTGCAAATGGAATTCGCTGTGGCCTGGCACGTTGAAAACCGAACCGGCTTCGTACCATTTCCACTCGGTTTCACCCGGCAGCAGCACTTTCAGTGCGCCGCTCACGACCGTCATCTCTTCCGGCTGTCCTGTACCGAAGGTGTATTCACCTTCGGCCATCACGCCAACGCTGGCACGGCCAATGGTTACGCTTTCGAAACCAATGGATTTCACTTTCCCGTCGAAATACTCACTTACGTTGAGCATGTTACTTCCTCACAGCACATTATGGTGTCTGGCAGATTACAAGGGAACTCGCTGATCTGTCACGCGAAAAAGCAGCTTAGAACACGAGTTGTGATCGGCCTCAGTCAGACGATCAATTCTGCCGCTAACTTCGCCACCAGCACGTTGGATAACAGTACCGGAATACCCAGCATTTTCTGCAGGAAATCCCGGTGCTTCTGGTGATAGCCAATACAGTCAAGCACCACCACATCCGCGCCCTGCTCTTGCAGCGACAGGCCCGCCTCGATCAAATCATTCTGCTGTGCCAGATAAGGGCTGGCGACGGCAAAACAAGGCGCGCTGTGCAGATTACGCCATTTGCTGGCCTGCTCAGCGATCTGCTCCGTTACCGGCACCACGATGCCCACCTTATGTTCCTGCACAATGGCACTCACCAGCGGTGGGATAATACGATCGGGCTCCAGTAACAGCGCCTTTTCGGTTTTCAGCGTGCCAAATTCTCCGGTGCACAGCAGCAAAATCGTATCGTAGCCCTGCTCTTCCAGCGCACTGATCTTGCGCTGCAGCCCCTGCTCCACTTTCGGTCCCGACAAACGCACTTGCTCGCCGCTGGTCATACGTGAAACCAGCACTTTCTCACCCGCTTCAGGTGAATAGAACTGCTCGACCTCGGCTAAGGTCAGGCCGTCGAGTAATCCGGCATGAGCCACCTGCTCTTCCGGTAAGTGATCCTGCAGCAGCGGCAGAATGTCGCTACGCGGGGATTGACCAATCGTTAAAGTAACCAGGGACTGTTTCATCATTAGGCTTTCCGGGTGCGCAGGTGGCTGAGACTACCATACAAAGAGTGCAGCAACGCATACTCTTGCTGGTCATAGAACTGGCAGGTTTCACGGCCAAACTCTTTCGCCACTTCCACCGCAAACTTCACGGTAGCTGCGATATCGACTTCATGGCTGGCGCCGGTGCCGCAACCTGGCACCACAGACTCCGCGCAAATTGCCACACCGACCACAGGTACATCGGTGGCGGTTGACGGCTGCAGGATGCTGTTAAGGTGATAGACACCGTTGCCGTAGGGCGTGATGTCCTGCGTGGTGATCGGGAACGTCACCGCTGGCTGACCACTGGTCATCTCCATGATGCGCAGCAGATCTTCTGACACGCGCAGGATGTAACCCTCTTTCACCGTCGGCGAGATCGCGTAGCCTTTATGGTTCAGGATACGGTTACCTTTGGTGGTATCGATTGAAAGAATGGCATCAACGCCATCGATCACTTCGTTGTCATTCATGGTGATGTCGTCGCAAGGCGAATCCATGAAATCCACTGGCTCATGCGGACGTGTTGGCGCATCCGGGCAGATGTGAGTAGTGATAATCACGTCACCCGCCAGCACATCGCCTTTGGTCTGCATCTGTGCCAGCTTCAGCGCACTGCTCACCGCCGCTACTGCGCCATCCGCATCCGAGACCATACCGATACGCGTTGGACGCGCACCGATGCCGCCCAAACGGCCGACAATACCCAGCGTAGGCGCAGTACCGCCTTTGCTCTTGCCCTGCGCACCAGGAATATCAATGCGCACGAAATCGGTACGCCCTTTCGGACCGGTCACACGCTTGAAGCTGGCGGTCACACCTGGATAGTGGGCGAAAAGATCCACTACCTGCTGCCCATCGACATAGGCGCTGTCGAGTAACTCAAAAACCTGCAGTGTCTGCTGTAAACTCATATTGAATTCCCTGGGTTATTTCTTGGTGCTACTGGCAAAAAGAGAATGGAAGAAGCTGTACAGCGCGTCGCCCGCAATAAACCCTGCGGCCATCACCTCCATCGGTGAACGTCCACGCTCGCCCCACACACGAATGATCAGGATACGCAGCGCGATCCCCACCATCACCGCCCAACCTGCCGCGGCGTTGTTGATTAACAAACCGGTCGCCAGCAATACGCCTAACTGACGCTTCGGCCCACCGATAAACTGAATAATCGCACCAGGAATTGCCCACATCAGCAAGCTTCCGGCAATGCCTGGCTCGGCACCGGCCTGAATGGTTTTGGCGTAAACGCGTGCCACTGGCGGCAGCAGATTCTCTGCGAAGAACAAGTTGTGTGCGTACCACACCACCGGAATACAGATCACGAAGGCGATCATCGCGGCGATCAGCTGGATACGGCGGCCCCACAGCTCTTGCTGCAGATCGGCTCCATTACCGCGCAGAATAAAGCCTGCTTTCAGGTCATAACCCATATCGGCAAAGGCCGGTCCTGTGGCGGCGGTGAAGCCACATAACAGGCAGAGCGCCAGCGGCGGGAAGCCGAGCAGAATACCGAGGATCAGGGTAATCAACGCCACGGCAAAGGCTGGGAACCAGCCCGAGTGCATCGCGGCGATACCGACAATCAATTCATGCACGAAGGCAGCGAACGCGGCATAGACGATGAACAACACCAGCATCGGCAAGCCCATCTGACTCCACAAACCGCCCGCCAGTGCCAGCAGCGTGGAGATAATGATGTATCCCACGGTGCCAAAGCCCAGTGAGCGCTTCACTTCGCTGTCGCTGCGGCTGACATTCAGCTGCTCATTGCGACGGCTGACGATCACTTGGACCACCTGAATCAGCGCCACTAACCCTGCGCCGACCATCATGCCGTGAGGAATATAAAGTGCGTTGATATCAATGCCAGCAACCGGTTGCGCATAGGCACGCAACAGGAAACCAATACCGAGCATGCTCAACGCCCAGATATTGCCGATAAAAGCCGTACCGAAGGCTGACATGGGGATTTTCAGCATTGAGCCAGCGATACCGCCGACAATACCGACCACCAGCAGCCATGCCTGACGGCCGCCTTTATCGCCGGCTTTGATCGCTTCCGCTGCTGCCACGCCCGGCGGCCAGGCATTGCTGGCGGGGAACACGCGGGTATCAAACAAGCGGTAAAGCAAATAAGCATCCAGCAGCATCGCCGCACTGACACCGACAAACAGCGGCAATACCAGCTGCGGTTCACCCAGCGCCCACGGCACGGCAATCGGCATCAGCAGACTGTTCGCCGCACCAAAGGTGGCAGAAGAGATGGCGGTTTGCGCAAGGTTCTGTACTTCGATCGAGCGATAACGACGGAACCATTGCAGAGGAATGCGCGCCAGCAGCATGGCAAACAGCGCACCGATAATAGAGGTATTGGGTGTTACCCCAATGGTGGTAATAAGCTGAACCCCGATGATGGCACCTGCTACAGACAGCAGAACCAGCATTAAGCCCACGCCGATACTTTTTATTGGATTATGTTGACGCATATTATCCCCGTATTTTCACCCTGTAGAAAACGCGTAATACGTTTTATGCCCGACACGCGGGACATCAACGCTTTTAATAAATCGTTCCCTGATTTTTGAAATAGGCAGGTCCGAAGACCTGCTATTTCCCTGGTGTGGCGCGAATAAACGCCTTTAAATCGAAAATAAGGTTATGCGCCGTATTTCTCGGCCATCAATGCAGCCGTTGCGCGCAGTTCGCTGAGCAACGCGTCCGGATAACCCGGGGCCGCTTCTTGCGAGAGAAACGAGAGACACAGTGCGGCACTTTCGCCGCGATGTTTATTGGTGACCGCCACCGCCAGTGAGCTGATGCCTGGCAACGTCTCATTGCGTGCCAGTGCCCAGCCCTGCTGGCGAATCACCGCTAATTCTTTACAGAGTGCATCAATGTTCAGCGGCGAGTTTGCGGATGCGGCTTGCCAGTCATCGGCAAAACGCGCACGCACTTCGTCATCACTCAACTGCGCCAGCAGCACGCGCCCGGTTGAAGTACCGGAAAGAGAAACGCGCGAACCAGGCGGCGTCACCAACTGGGTGAAAAAACGACCGTGATACATGCGCATCACCAGAACGTCCTGACCATCCAGTACTGAGATGTAGCCCATACAACCACTGCTGGCCGCCAACTGCGCCATGGGCGCGGAAGCGCTATCCACCAACGGCGTAGATAAGTAATGCCCGGCCACCGACAGCAACACACGACCAATCTGGAAACAGCGACTATCGGGATCACGCTCAAGCAATCCTTCACTTTCCATGGTCGCCAGCAGGCGAGAAACGGTACTTTTCGGCAATCCCAACGCCTCAACCACCTCGGTGAATGTCAGGCCCGGATGGCCCTGCGTCACGCCAAAGCGCTGGAAAAGCTTAAGTACGGCAGCGGCGTTTTCGAGTGTGGTCATGGCGTTGGTTTCACTATGTGGAACTGAGTTCCTATATCAATACAATGAAAGTAATTCGCTCTGCTGATCGGGTCAAGCGCAAATTTTGAACCGGCTAGATTTGCGTCGATTTAACGCAGCATAAAATACGGCGCAAACTGAAAATAAAATGACGTTATCAGGCAAGATGGAATAAGAGCAGAAAAGGATGGCTAATCTGGCGGGCATATTGGCCATTTTATGGCAGTTGAAAATATCTGGTTAAGCACGGAAGGTAATGAATGATTGACAGGCGTCCTTGCCCGCGAGCATTACTCTTTATCCGCGTCTTCGTAGCGGGCTTTGGCATCCTGCGCTTCGGCTTCCGTTTTATGCTCACTGATCAGTGAGTCGGGCTTCGGATGGTCAGCGCGTAACTCATACCATGTCACGATATTACCTGCCGCGCCTTTCTCAACGGCAACGATGCGCGCTTCTCGCGGGTACGGTGGTTTAGTTGGCATAGATTTCCCTCTTATGTCTGGTTTCCACACAGACAGCGGCGATCCCCCTGTCTTAACCTGAGTATAGACAATGGCGGATCGCGAGAAAAAAGAGAGATAAATCTGAAGAGGTTAGCTGGCGCGGGCGAGCGAAAGGGATTGAAGAATTTGATTAACCACCTGTTCAGGCGCCTGCATGGCATTCACTTCGTGGTGTGCTGTCTGACGGTAAAGATGCACGCGTTCACGCAGAATATCGCTCATCTCCTCGGCAATCGGACGACCGGTTAGCGTCGGGCGCTGTGCGGCTTCGGGCTGACGTTCAAGACGATCGGCCAGTACCGTTGACGGGGCATTCAACCAAATCACCTGCCCATGTTCGCGCATAAAGCGACGATTCACTTCAGCCAACACCATACCGCCGCCGGTGGCAATCACCGTTGCCGGCGCCGTGACTGCCCGCAGCGACTCGGTTTCGCGCGCACGGAAGCTGTCCCAGCCTTCAGCCGCGACGATTTCCGCCACGGTGCGTTGCGTCGTGAGCTGCAGGTGATGATCGGTATCGCTAAAGGCATAACCAAGCGCCTGAGATAGGGCCTGGCCGATAGTGGTTTTACCGCAACCGCGTGCGCCGATCAGATAGATGGGTAATGACATCCGGGCTCATCCTCCGCAGTATTTATGCCGCACGGGCAAGGTCATCAGGTCAATATTGCGTCGCATGATACCTGGATTTTATTTTATCAGCCACCCGCGAAGCACGATTTACGCGTATTTACGACCCTGAATTCACTATCAACATGATTAATAACGATAAAATGATGCGCATTTCGTGCATCAACCTATTTGTAAGCACGGGCAACATTTCCTTACCAGGCCATTGATTTACTTTCTGTCACGTTGACCACATATAAGGAGGTACGAATCATTGGAGGTTCACACCATGCAGAATGAAGAACAACAGTTAATCGACAATCTCTTTAGCCGACTGAAACAGGCTGAAACCCAGAGCGGTCCGCGTGATGCCGGTGCCGAACAGCTGATTAAACAGCACTTGCAGAACCAGCCTGGTGCACCTTACTACATGTCACAGGCAATCCTGATTCAGGAAGCAGCGCTGAAAAAACTCAACGCTCAGGTGGCCGATCTGGAGAATCGCCTGGCACAGGCTCAGCAACAACAGCAAGCACCGCAGCAGAGCAGCGGCGGTTTCCTGTCGAGTCTGTTTGGCGGCGGTTCTCGCCAGTCTGCACCGCAGCAGCAACAGCCAGTGTGGAGCAGCGCGCCGCAGCAGCCTCAGCAGCAATATGCGCAGCCTCAGCAGCAATATGCGCAGCCTCAACAGCAATATGCGGCTCCGCCTGCGCGCGGCACGGGTTTCCTCGGTGGTGCATTACAGACAGCCGTCGGTGTGGCCGGGGGTGTGGTGATGGCCGATATGCTCACCAGCATGTTCCATCATTCTCAGCCGGAAGAGATTGTGAATATCATCAACGAACCGGCGCTGCCACAGGTGGATAACAGCCTCGATACCTTTAACGGTAATGACAGCAACAATGCCTTCCTGAACGACAACGCCAGCTGGGATAACAACAGCTTTGCGGATAACAACGATTTCAGCGACTTTGGTGGCGGCGACTACGACGACGATGACAGCTTCGTCTGATTAGCGCTGGCGTAACCACTTATCCAATTCGTTAGCAAACAGCTGGCGGTCACGTTGGTTTAGCGCCGACGGGCCGCCACTTTGCACGCCACTCGCTCGCAGGGTTTCCATAAAGTCACGCATGGTCAGACGCTGACGAATGGTATCCGGTGAGTAGCGCTCGCCACGCGGATTCAACGCCGCAGCGCCCTTCTCCAGCACTTCTGCCGCTAAAGGAATATCCCCGGTGATCACCAGCTCGCCCGGCTGCACACGCTTCACGATCTCGTTGTCAGCGACATCAAACCCCGCCGCGACCTGCAGCGTTTTCAGCCACGGTGATGGCGGTACGCGCAGCGGCTGATTCGCCACGAAAGTCACGGTGATTTTGGCGCGTTCGGCGGCACGATACAGCACTTCTTTGATGACATTGGGGCAGGCATCGGCATCAACCCAAATCGACATGTGTTTTCCTTTTTCCTACAGAATTGCAGGCGATCTTGCCCGCTTGCGGCAGAATGGCAAATATTTTTACGCGGCTTGTTATTCAGCACAGCTGTCGTAAGCTAACTCGCACGAGAAAATGAACACTTAAAGGATAGAGCGATGCTGGAGAAGAAAATCGGGTTTATCGGCTGCGGCAATATGGCGAAAGCCATTATCAGCGGACTGGTCAACAGCGGGCTGATCGCCCCGGCCAACATCTGGGTCTGCGACCGCAAACCGGCCACCAATCAGGCGATGGCAGAGCAATATGGCGTGACGGCGGCAGAGAGCCCGGAAAGTCTGGCACGTGAAGTCGATATCCTGTTTGGTGCCGTGAAACCGAATGTGATTCTCAAGGTGCTGAAAGATCTCGCGGGCCAATTGAAGAAAGATGCGCTGGTGGTGTCGATTGCTGCAGGCGTTACTCTCGATTCGCTGGCCGCCGTGCTCGGGCACGACCGCAAAATCATCCGCGTCATGCCGAATACGCCGTCGCTGGTGAACGAAGGTATGACTTCAATCACGCCTAACGTGCTGGTGGAACCGCACGAAGTCGATGAAGTGGTCGGCATTTTCGAGAGCTTCGGCAAAGCCGCGGTGGTGAATGAATATCTGATTCATGCTGTGGTCGGCGTGAGCGGATCAGCACCCGCTTATGTGTTTATGTTTATTGAAGCGATGGCGGATGCCGCGGTGCTGGGCGGTATGCCGCGTGCGCAGGCTTATCAATTTGCCGCACAGGCGGTCAAAGGCTCGGCGCAGATGGTGCTGGAAACCGGCAAACACCCAGGCGAATTAAAAGATATGGTGTGCTCACCTGGCGGCACCACCATCGAAGCGGTGAAAGTGCTGGAGGAGAAAGGCTTCCGCGCGGCGGTGATCAACGCGATGCAGCAGTGCATGGCCAAGTCCGAAGCATTGAGTAAACAGTAACCTATTTTGGTTTCATCAGGTGCGCATGTCCGCGCACCTGAATCTGCCCAATGTTGTGCAGACCTCTTTAAGCGCCCTGTCCCTGATACGCTTCAAACAACGCCAGCCCTTGCGCCAGCGTCATCGGTTGCTGCATTGTTTCCACCAGCGCCGCCGTCAGCGTGTACATCCCAGCTGAACACACCGCCGCGATGATGCCCTGACGACAGTAAAAGGCGATAAATTTTTTGTCCTGAAGCGATCCCAGCAGACGGTAGTCGTCCCACTCTTCGGCATGGCCCAGATATTCGTAGCGCGTGCCATAATGCGCGGTCCAGAAAAACGGCACGCGATCATACATCACACCTTTGCCCAACATATTGAGTGCCGCGATACGTCCCTGCTGATGAGCCACACGATAGTGCTCAATGCGCTGCGGGCCACGCGGCGTAAGATAACTGGCGATATCGCCCGCGACCCAGATGTTTTCAGCAACGCGTAGCTGCCCATCAGCGAGCAAGCTGTCATCGTCCTGCAGTGGCAAATCGTGGATAAAATTCGTCGCCGGTTTCACGCCGGTAGCAAACAGTACCTGACTTGCTGGCACTGATTTACCCCCTTTCAGGCGCACCGAACGCACCTGCTCATCCCCTTCCAGCGCTTCCGGCTCACCCTCAACAAATTTCACCCCATTGCTGCGATGCAGTTCGTAAAAATGGCGTCCAATCTCTTCACCAAACTGCTTTGCAAACGGCAGCGGATGACGGGCAATGACCGTGACATCCACATCCCGATTGCGCAGTGCACCCGCCATCTCCATACCGATAAAACTATTGCCGATTATCACCAACTGCTGTGTCTCATCCACCTGTTTGAGCAGTTCATCGGTCTGATTCAGCGAACGTAGCAGATGCACACCCTTCAAATCCTTACCGGGGATAGCGAGAGGCTGAGGAGTGCCGCCGCTGGCTATTAATAGCTGATCAAATTTCACTTTCTGACCATCAGAAAGCATCAACGTCTGATCCTGCGCTTTGAGCTGCGCGACCTCGCCCTGAATGCGCTGAAGCGAGCCCAGTACATCCGGCTTGAGGAGTTTGGGCACATCTTCAATCGCCATTTTTCCCGAAGGCACAAATTTGCTCAGCGCGGTGCGATCGTAAGGGGCGGCGGATTCGCGCTCTACCAAAACAATGTGCCCGCTAAAGCCTTCATCGCGTAGCGTCCAGATCGCCGCACTGCCTGCGGCTCCGGAACCTAAAATCACGCACACCGGTGATTCGCCCTGAGCCGCAGGCGCACTGGCAGGCGACATCGCCTGCGGATTGACCAGCACCTTGCCCTGTTCAACACGTACCGGGTAGCGTTTGAGATTAGCCAATGCCAGCGGCTCACACATTTTGCCATCGCGCAGTTGAAATACCGCCTTGTGCCACGGACACACCAGCTTATCGCCGCAAATGGCGCCCTGCTCTAACGGTGCTCCCGCATGCGGGCACTTGGCCTGCAACGCCTGCACCCGTTCGCCATCGCGAACCAGCACCATATCGACATCACCCACGGTGAATTTGGTGGGTTTACGCTGCGCCAGTGATTTGAGTTCCACGACAGATTGATAGCTCACAATTAGCCTCCTGCGTTGTTATTGGATTCACGACATTAAATCCCTACAAACAGTAAGCCTGGCAAAGCAGGAGAATTTCGCTGAAGAAACAAAGCGTAACGGCGAATAAGCTATGATTTATCACGCCGTTAGCGAGGAAAATAAAATTGCGCTTCAGGCTGAAGCGGCTTGCCACACCTTTTTGCCCTGTTTGATGCACGCCACTAACGCCACGCTGTTATCTGGCTGAGGCTTCAGTACCAGCAGATCCGCTGGTGCGCCGATTGCTAACCCATGCTGCTGAGGCAAAGCTAACTGCTGCGCCGGTCGAATCGATGCCATCTCAATCGCCTGCTGCAAAGAGGCTAATTTTTGCCGCAGCAGAAAATTGACGCCATCCAGCAGGCCCCGCGCCGACCCGGCCAGCAATTGTGGCGCATCCGCCATGCTTAGCCGCCCTTCTGCACTCAGTTGTACACGTCCGCCGATTGCCGAATCGTAGATGCCCGGCGGCTGCCCGGCGAAACAGGTCACATCACTGACCAGTAAAGCCTGCTCGCCTTTCGCCCGTAAAAAGACTTTCAACACCTCGGCGGGTAAATGGTCACCATCGGCAATCAGCGTGGCCGCCAGCGCATCTTCTGCGAGCTGCTGCCAGATGTAATTGGGATGGCGCGGCAGTTGCAGATGTGCGCCATTGCCCAGATGGGTAGAGAGCGAGGCGCCTGCCAGCACCGCATCATGAATCTGCGCGGCAGAGGCTGAAGTGTGCCCTATGGCGACCCGCACCTGCTGTGCCACGCAATGCCGAATGAGCTCGCGGCTTTGTGGCCATTCCGGCGAGAGCGTCAGTAAACGAATGCCCTGCTGAGCGGCTCGTTGCCAGCAATCAAACAAGGCGATATCCGGCGCACAGATCGCCTCGCGTGGATGCGCACCACGCGGCCCATCTTCCGGTGACAAAAACGGTCCTTCCAGATGAAAACCCGGCACCGCCAGCGCAACGTCTGAATAGTGCTCACTGGCGCTAGCCAATCGCTGCAGCGCTTGCGTGATCTCATCTGCTTGTGCGGTGATCACCGTTGGCAAAAAACTGGTGACACCTTGCTGCCACAGGGCGCGCGTGGCATGCAGCACATCCTGTTCGCTAAAAGGAAAGTGATTAAAATCTACCCCCTGATAGCCATTCACTTGCAGATCCACCAGACCCGGCGCCAGAATTAGATCGTTGTCGGGCTCTGACAGCGATCGCACCTCTGCCAACGTGCCTTCACGCAGATAGAGTTCTATCGGCTCCAGCGTGCGATAATCGCGACCGCGTAATAGGGTTTCAGTCAAAGACCACCTCCGCGCAGGCATCGGCGTCGATATACAATGTGCAATTGGGATGCTGGCGCAATTGCGTTGCCGGGCAAGCCGTGGAAATCGCATCCTGCAGTGTGGTCTGCACTGCTGCGCGTTTGGTCGCGCCCGGCACCATGCAGAAAAGCCGGGTACCACGCATCAATGCGGGAATCGTCAGGGTCACCGCGTGCGTCGGCACCTGCTCGAGTGTGGTGAAACAGCCGTCGTTGACCTGCTGCTGACGGCAGGCGAGATCCAGTTGCACTGTCTTGACGCTAAGCGGATCGCTGAAATCCGCCACCGGCGGATCGTTAAAGGCCAGATGGCCATTTTCACCAATGCCCAGACAGACCACATCGATCGCCGCCGCCTCCAGTTTGCGCGCGTAGGCGCGACAAATTTCCGCCGGATCGCCACTCGAAGGGATGAGATGCACTTCGCCGGGTTGAACCTGGTCAAACAGTTGCTCACGCAGAAAATGACTGAATCGCTGCGGCGCCCCCTCATCCAGCCCAATGTATTCATCCATATGAAACGCGTGGATGCGCTGCCAGTCGAGATGGGGTGCGGCAACCAGTGCAGCGAGAAACTCACGTTGTGAAGGCGCGGCAGCAAAAACCATCCGCACCACCGCCTGCTGTTGCAGTAATTGTTGCAGATGCGCGATGCAATCCTGTGCCGCTGCGGCGCCTAATGCATCACGATGGGCGAAGCGTTTGACCCATAAGCGGTCGCGCTTTCCCTGTTGTAAAAGCGTCATTCCTATCCCTCCTGAGAAGCGTTGTGACTCTGCGGCCAGCGCGAACTGGCAGTCGTATTCTGATCCTGATTGAGTGCTGTGAGCAGCGCGTCAACTTCCGGACGGACCGACGCACGGCGCAGCCATCCCATCACCACAAACAGCACCAGTGATGACATGACGGGTGCGGCCACCTGAGTGGCGGTGCTGACATCGGTGAAGATAAACTTCACGCAGAAAAAGGTGCCCACACCTACCGCCCAGCTCACCAGCGCGGCGGCACTGCCGCTACGGCGAAATGCGGGCAGTAAGCCTAAAAGCATCGGAATCGAAATGGGCCCCACCAATCCGCCGAACCAGATAATCAGCAGAGACAGCACACCGCCGAAACGGCTGGCATTCATGGCGATAATCAACGTGGTGATGATGAAGAGAAAAGCTGTCAGACGCGCCATTAACAGCGAGCTTTTACCACGCTGAAAACGGCGCGGCAGCATGCCGGGAAGAATGTCACGCGTGACCACTGCCGTGATGGCATTGGCATCTGATGAGGTCATCGATAGCGTGTGAGTGAACATCGCCACCAGCACTAATCCGATTAACCCATTCGGCAGCAATTCCATGGCCATCACAGAGTAAGAACGTGAGGGATCGCTGAGATGAGGAAACAACAGCGGTGCAGCCCACATCGGCCAGAACAGAATCAGCGGCCAGATCAGATAGAGTGCAGCCGAGAGCAACGCGGCTTTACGTGCATCGCGGCCCGCCGGTGCGGCGATAAAGCGCTGTGCCAGATTCCAGGTACCACCGTTGTAGCTCAGGGTGTAAATCACAAAGTAGGCCAGAATAAAGCCGAGTGTGTAAGGCTCCTGAACGATGTCGGTGTGCGTCGCGGGCAAGTGCTGCCAGATGGTAAACAGCTCGCCGAAACCACCAAGATGCATCGCCACAGCCACCACCATGACAATCGCGGCGACAAACTGCACCACAAACTGGCCGAAGTCATTACAGGCATCGGCCCATAAACCGCCCATCACCGTATAGAACAGGCTCAGCGCACCGGAGATGCAAATGCCTATCAACGGATCTAATCCGGTAAAGACGTTGATGATCACGGCGATGGCGGCCCATTTAGCGCCGACGTCGAAGGTTTTCAGCAGCACCCCACTCCACGCCAGCACCATCTGCGTTGGCAGGTTATAGCGCGTAGCGAGGTACTCCATCGGCGATTCGATATTCATATGAATCCGCAGCCGGGCCCAGCGTGGCGCAAAGAGGCGCGATCCGATTAATACCGCAATCGAGATGGGAAACGCCCACCAGAAATAGAGGGTGATGCCCATGTTGTAAGCCACTGCGGCATAGGCCACGAACACGGCCGCACTGTAGCCGGACATATGATGCGAGACGCCGGATAGCCACCAGGGCATTTTTCCACCTGCCGCGAAGAAATCACGCGTGCTGCCTACTTTACGCATCGCCCAGAGCGTAATGGCCACTATCATCAACGCATAAAGCGCCATTACCGCATAATCTAGCACATTCATAAGAGTCTCCACAGGTCAAAGCTGCCCGACGAAGGAACCGGCCTCGAGGGGAAGAATAGGTTATTTTTTAATTAGTCCTTATTTGGGATTAATAAATCCTGCCACCTTTGCCGCACTTAAAATGTGATGACGATCCGGCTATTACTTTTTCTTCTGAACAGAAAGAGAGGTGCAATAAAAAGGGCTCATACCAAGTATGAACCCTTAAATCAGGGGGTCATTCGATTAGGCTTTTTTCAGGCAGGAACTCATAAAAGTCTTACGCGCATCGCCGCTGAGTTTTTTATCAGCCGCGTCGGTATTACAGGTTTTCATCTTCATTTGCTGTGGCGTCATGCTGCCCATCTTGCTGTCTTTTTTTAGACAGTCGCTCATGAAGGATTTACGCGCGTCCCCTTTTAAATCCTGCGAGGAAGCGTGTTGGTTACACATGGTCATTTTATTTTGTTGGGCGGTTTTCTCTGCTGCCCCCGCACTGCCCGCCAACAGCAGGCCTGCTGCTATCATTGCCAAAAGACACGATTTCATTGCCGGAATCTCCATAGAATTATTGCCTTTTAATCATGGCAGGAAATAAGCAATGCAGAAAAAAATATATTCTCTCGTCCAGAGCTTGCTGCGAGCACGCTAACAGCAAAATCGGTTCTTCAGCGTGACGTGACGCTTACACGCGGGGATGATTCAGCAGCTTTTCAACGTAGTTACGCAGCAGAGTGGTATCAGGGGTTTCTGCCGCAGGGGCAAGTGGAGGCATCGCGGTGGCGATACCAGCCGCAATCTCGTTGAATTGTTCAGGTTCCAGCTTACGCAGCATGGCCGTCAGCACAATTTCTAATGCCTCAACCTGGACCACTAATTCTTTGGACTCTTCTTCTTTCTCAGCCAGTTTTAGCAGGAGTTCCGCAATCAGGTTTTTCATGCGACGGGCTCAATAAGAGATGGAAAACAGACGTTAGCATTGAGGGAGCGAAAACAACAGGGGTTTGTGGCAGTTTGCCCAAAATTTAGAATAAGCGCAGCGTTAAAAAAGAAACGGAATTTCAATATGTAACGGCGAAACGTTTCACTTCATAGATAGGGCTTTTTCGAAACGTTTCGCGCGTCGTCATGCATTACCGTCTGGCGCTAATTAATGGGGCCCCATAAAGCCACGACCCGGACCGCCACCGCCGCCAGGACCACCCCAACCGCCTCCGCCACCCGGCGGTGGGAAGATACAACCGCTCAACGCGGTCACCAATGCCACAACGGCAGCGAGTTTAATAATACGGACCATAATTACCTCAGAATGGTGAAATCGGGCTGAGTGTATGAGGCGGCAACGGGCGCGACAATACAGAATTCTCTGCAACCCGGCGCTATTCATCTCTGCTCACCATGCTTAACAAATTACTGGCACTACACCCGCGAAAAAACCACAGAGGCATCATCATATTGACGAAAATTTCAACCATTGCGGGCGGTCGATCACTTTACACGCCGCGCGAAATGACGCAATGTGAGCGCATTACAATCAATGAGATCTTACCATGACCCTGCCCACCCTTTCTCTCAGTGATATCCTGGCGCGTCGCGACTGGGAAAATCCGGTGATCACCAGCCTGAATCGTCTGGATGCTCATCCGCCGTTTTCCAGCTGGCGCGATGAAGTCAGTGCACGTGATGACGCCCCCTCGCCTTCGCGTCAGTTATTAAACGGTCAGTGGACTTTCAGCTATTTCCCTCAACCCGAAGCGGTGCCACAAAGTTGGTTACTGCAGGATCTGCCCGGCGCGCACGCACTTCCCGTACCCGCTAACTGGCAACTGCATGGCTTCGATGCGCCAATCTACACCAACGTGCAATATCCCATCCCCGTCAATCCGCCTTGGGTACCTAAAGAGAATCCCACTGGATGTTACTCGCTCACATTCAATGTTAATGACAGTTGGCTGACGCAAGGACAAACGCGCATTGTGTTTGATGGTGTCAACTCCGCCTTCTTCTTGTGGTGCAACGGGCAGTGGATAGGCTATTCCCAGGACAGCCGCCTGCCGGCCGAGTTTGATCTGAGTCAGTCATTGCAGCGAGGCCAGAACCGACTGGCAGTGATGGTGTTGCGCTGGAGCGATGGCAGCTATTTAGAAGATCAGGATATGTGGCGCATGAGCGGGATTTTCCGCGACGTCACCCTGCTCCATAAGCCATCAACTCAACTGGCTGACGTGCAAATCGAAACGGCGCTGAGCCCGGAATATATCCGTGGCGATCTGCGCGTGAGTGTCAAAATTAACGCTGGTGAACGGCCGCTAAATCAGTGCCGTCTGCGTGTGAGCCTGTGGCAAGACGAAACCTGCATCGGCAGCGAAGAACAAGCGCCGGGCAGTGCGGTCATTGACGAGCGTGGACATTACCCAGAGCGCGCGTTGCTGGTGTTGCCGATAAAAAATCCGCTGCTGTGGAGCGCGGAAACGCCCCACCTTTATCGTGCCGTGGTGACACTGCTGGATGACAACGGTCAGGTGATTGAAGCGGAAGCCTACGATGTGGGCTTCCGGCGCGTCAGCATTGAAAACGGCCAGCTGTGCGTTAACGGTAAAGCGCTGCTGATTCGCGGTGTCAATCGCCATGAACACCATCCGGAAAATGGCCAGGTGGTGGATGAAGCCAGCATGCGGCGCGATATTGAATTGATGAAGCGCCACAACTTCAACGCCGTTCGCTGTGCGCATTATCCCAACCATCCGCTGTGGTATCGCCTGTGCGATGAATATGGCTTATATGTCGTCGATGAGGCCAATATTGAAACCCACGGCATGCAGCCAATGAACCGTTTATCGGCCGATCCACGCTGGTCCGCCGCTTACAGCGAACGTGTGACGCGCATGGTACAGCGCGATCGCAACCACGCCTGCATCATCATCTGGTCACTGGGCAATGAGTCCGGCCACGGCAGTACGCACGATGCACTCTACCAGTGGGTGAAAAGCAGCGACCCAACGCGTCCGGTGCAATACGAAGGCGGAGGTGCCAATACCGCCGCCACCGATCTTGTCTGCCCGATGTATGCGCGCGTCGATCAGGATCAGCCCTTCCCAGCCGTGCCGAAATGGTCGCTGAAAAAATGGATTGGCCTGCCGGGTGAAACGCGTCCGTTAATCTTGTGCGAGTATGCGCATGCCATGGGCAATAGTTTCGGAGGCTTCGCCAAATACTGGCAGGCTTTCCGCCAGTTCCCGCGCCTGCAGGGCGGCTTCGTCTGGGATTGGGTCGATCAAAGCCTGACGCGTTATGACGAGCAAGGCCAGCCATGGCAAGCCTACGGCGGCGATTTTGGTGATACGCCTAACGACCGCCAGTTTTGCATGAACGGCCTGGTGTTTGCCGATCGCACGCCGCATCCTGCTCTGTTTGAAGCACAGCGTGCACAGCAGTTCTTCCAGTTCCAGCGCGATGCCAATAACGCCTGGCGTTTCACCCTCTCCAGCGAGTATCTGTTCCGCAGCAGCGATAATGAAGTGCTGCGCTGGTCGATCGAACAGGAAGGCGTATCACTCGCGCGGGGCGAACTGCCGCTGCATCTTGCCGCACAGGGCAGCCAGGTGATTGATATCCCTGCCGCTGAACATTTACAGGGAAATGCATGGCTGAATCTGGCGGTGCATCAGATCGCGGCCACCGCATGGTCGGAAGCCGATGCCTGCGTGGCCTGGGATCAATGGCCGCTGCCCGCTGCGTTAATGCCACGGGTGATTGATGCCACGCCAACCGCGCCAGAACTGATTGCCAATCACGATCTGGTTGCCGTGCAATTGCCACAACAGCGTTGGCACTTCTCGCGCCGCAGTGGGGAATTGGTGCAGTGGTTTGTTAACGATGAAGAGACGATGCTGACGTCATTGCAGGAGTGCTTCGTACGCGCGCCAATTGATAACGATATCGGCACCAGTGAAGCCGCCAATGTCGATCCCAATGCCTGGGTGGAGCGCTGGAAACACGCGGGCTATAACCAGCTGGAAGCGGTGCTGCTGGATATGCAGGTCGATAGTCTGAAACACAGCGTGCTGATTGAAACCTGCCATCAGTGGCAGGCCAATGGGCAGGTGATCTTTACCAGCCACAAGCGTTATCAGATCGGTGGCAACGGTGAGTTGAGCATCAGTGTCGAGGTGCAACAGGCGCCGGGATTGCCTGCTCCCGCGCGCATCGGGTTACGTTGCCAGTTGAGGAACGCACCGCAGAACGTGTGCTGGCTCGGTCTGGGTCCGCACGAAAACTATCCGGATCGTCAACTGGCGGCGCAGTTTTCGCACTGGCAGCAGCCGCTGGCTGCGCTGAGTACCGCCTATGTGTTCCCGGGTGAGAACGGATTGCGCTGCGGCACGCGCCAGCTTGATACCGGCAGCTGGCAGGCGAGCGGCGATTTTGCTTTCTCGCTCAGCCGCTACAGCCTGGAGCAGTTGCGGGATACTTCGCATCGCCATCTGTTGCGGGAAGAGGAAGGCTGTTGGCTGCACCTTGATGGCTTCCATATGGGCGTGGGCGGTGACGACTCATGGAGCCCCAGCGTCAGCCCGGAGTTTTTGCTTTCTCAGCAGCAGTGGCACTACGCGATGACGCTGCGCCAGTAATATTCTTCGCGGCCTCACCTTGCTGGCTCAGCGGAGGAGTCAGCTCGGTTTTCGGGCGGCGATAGAAGCGGCGCAGAAGCAGGACATTCAACAGCACCACCACAGCGGTCGCGAAGAAGACCCAGCGATAGCCGGTCGCAGCAGACACCGCCGCACCCAATAGCGGGCCGGCCACATTGCCGAGATACATAAAGGATTGGTTGTAGCCAAAGATGCGTCCGGTGACATTATCGCGCGAGTGGCGTACCAGCAGCGTTTGTACTGCGGGCATCATCGCGCCATCGGCAAAGCCCAGCAGGAAACGCAGCACGCCTAACTGGGTGGCGCTGGTAACGAATGACATCGCCATCAGCAACACCAGAGAAAACAGCATGGTGCCCATCAGAATGCGCTGCGTGCCGATGCGATCGCCCAGCTTACCCAAACGAGGGGCGGAGATCAGCGCCGAAACGCCCGGCAGTGCAGCAATCACACCACTGAGGAAGGCCAGATTCTGCGCATCGGGTGCCAGCTCGCGCACGAACAGCGTCAGGATCGGGTTTACCGAGCCGTTACACATCTGGATCACCATGGTGGTGACGAACAGACACATCATCAGACGAGGATTGTCGAGGCTGCGGAACACGTCACGTCCGCTCATTTTGTCCTGCTTGCTCACAGGCGTGTAGCCGGTCTCTTTGATCAGGAACAACGTGACAAGGAAGCTCACCATCAACAGCACCGCTGTGACAATAAACACCATGCGCAGTCCCAGCCAGTCAGCCAGCAGCCCGCCGATCATCGGCCCCAGAATCACGCCGCCAATTTGCCCGGTGGAGACACAGCTCAATGCCCAGCCGCTGCGCTCACGCGGAACCTGAGCGGCCACCAGCGCCATCGCATTAGGAATATAACCGGATGTCAGGCCCATGAGCGCACGCAGCAGCAGCAGCTGCCATGCTTCGGTCACAAAAGCCTGCAGCAGAATCACCGCGCCCATACCAAAGGATGCGCGTAACAGCATCAGCTTGCGCCCTTTACGGTCAGCCAGACTGCCCCACAGCGGCGCCACCGCAGCAGAGACGATGAAGGTGATACTGAAGGTGAGACCCGACCAGACGCTCAGTGCATTGGCGCCATGGATACCGAGTTCCTCAACGTAAAGCGGCAGGAAGGGAATAATCTGGCTGATGGCTAATCCAGTGAAAAAGCAGCCAAACCAGACCGATATCAGATTGACCTTCCAGGACTCGATGGAGCGTAGCATGGGCGTGTACATCAGAAAAAATGAAATGAGGGTTCAGTCTAACAACCTCATAACATCGCTGGACGGCAAAACATGGCATCGGGTAAAAAACGCAGTTTTCCGCTGCCGTGCGTGATTCTGCTCACAGCAAATAGTGTAAGGGGCACGATTTGTAGTGTCTTTATGTGCTGAAACAAACAACTCAGCAAGATAAGCGCATCGCGACAGAGAGCAAACGTGAAAAAATATGTCTATTTATTACTGACAATATTAGACGCCGCATCTATGTTTAAAAAATCACCGGCCATCGCTGGCGAGGCGCTGCCCATTCTGGACAGTTCCCATGCTTAACCCATATTTCCCAATGCTGCCAATAAACGGCGGTGGGCATCGTTGTCTCTGCGGAGGTCAGCCATGAGAACACATCCTAACAGCGCCAGTCGGGCGATTACCGACTACTTCAACAGTCCTGCCTGGCATGCGCCGCACGAGAGCGATCTGCTGGCAGCGATCATGCGCGAATTGATGGATGATGGTCAGCCCGCGACCAGCAAAGCGATCATTGCGCGGGTGATTGCGAAACTGGAATTTGAAGGAGATGAGCAGCAGCTACAAAGCTACCGTAATTTGCTGGCGCAGCTGCTGGAAGACAGACAACAAAAGCCGTAATGTGCCGTCATTCAGCCGCCTGCCAAATCACCTTGTGTGCAGGCGGATCCTCCTAAGACATCAGCGTTCAGTGACTTCCAGACGCACCGTTTGCGGTGGATCTTAAAGACATCTGCAGCGCTCAACGGCTTCCAGACCTGCCGCTTGCAGGCGGGCTCTAAAAACATCTGCAGCGTTCAGCGGCTTGCAGGCGCGCCGTTTGCAGGCGCGCCTCATCGCGTTTTACTTCACGACACGCAGATGATCGGCTTCGCTGACCACAGCCTTACCGCTCGCACGTTGATACATACACAGCTCATGCCCGAGCTGGTTTTTCATGTGCTTCTGTGGATAACGCCCTTCCAGCAGTACCGCATCGTAACCGACGCTATCGTCATACTGAATCGGTTTCCCCACCACCTTCACTCCTTTCAGGCCGCTGGCTTTCAGACAAGCTTGCTGCCGGCTTTGCGTGTTTTGCTGCCAGGCGGCTTCGCTCGAGGCGTGCGCCAGTGGGCTTAATAACAGGGTGATTAGCAGGATTTTACCGGTGTGTCTCATCGTCGCTCCTCAATTAATCCAGTACGGATTAATAGATAAAAAAATTCCCGCCGAGGCGGGAAGAAACAAGACGAGCATTGCATATTCGAGAGTGACGAGGAAATCTCCGTAATGCGCAGCTATTCTCGCCCGGCGCCATGACAGCCCGATGACAATGCGATGTCCGTTTGAATTTACCCGCAATAAACCCGCGAAATTTTACCGCTTTGGTCGGCGGTAAAGTTCAGGCGGCGCAGATTGAAGTCCATGGTGACGGCACCGTTCCACGGAATGGCGCGCACTGGCATCGCAAAGCGTTGGGTATCAAGGCTACTCAGTGGCTGGCCGATATAATTCTGATATTGCGATGCGCCACACTGATCGGTTTCGGGATCGTGGCTGACGGCAGCGGTGCTGTCCGGTTTGCTGGCGGACTGACAGGCGGTTAAGGCAAAAAAGGCCGTAGCCAGTAACGCTTTTCCATAATGGGTCACAAGTTTCTCCTCCTGGATAGTAAACGAACCGTTCCCGAGAGTAACAAAGCAAGCCCTTATTGTGAAAACAATGACAGAGGATGAGTCGAATAATTGTGCTCTAACGCGCGATCTTCCTCTCAATTTCCAGGATTAATCGCACGCCCAGTCTAAAAATTACGCACTCAGTCACTATAATTAACTAAGAATTATCTGAGGAGACGATGATGGAACTTGCCATTTTTATCGGCTTTGCCATCCTGATGACCGTGGTTGCGGTGCGGGTGCGTTAAGCCCTGATGAGATGGGCGGCTAAACCGCCGCCATAACCGAGAAGCCGCACTTATTGAGCGGCTTCTTTTTCATTCTGCAAGCGCACTTTAAACGCCGCAAGTGGCATTGGCTTGCCGAGAAAATAGCCCTGCCCCTCTTCACAAGAAAGCGCCTTAAGCTCATTGAGCTGCGCTTCGGTTTCAATCCCTTCTGCCGTGATGGTGAGTGCAAATGCCCGCGCCAATCCGACAATCCCCGCCACCACTGATTGTGCCTGTCTGGATTCCGGGAACTCTTTCATCCACGATCGATCGATTTTCAAGCCATTGAACGGGAAGGTTTTGAGATAGCCTAAGGCAGCATAGCCGGTACCAAAATCATCCACCGTCAGCCGCACACCCAGCGCACGCAACCCCTGCATGATTTCCAGCGCACGATCGGGATGCTCGAAGGTCACGTTTTCAGTGATCTCCAGTTCCAGCCGTGTGGCCGGTAAACCGCTAACCGCCAGCGCGTGTGCGACACGATCCACCAGATCGCTGTTACGAAATTCCACCGGAGAGATGTTCACGGATACGTAGCGCTGGTCGCCCCAATCGCTGGCATCATGGCAGGCGCGCATGAGTACCCAGTCACTGATGGCAGCGATCAGCCCATTCTCTTCCGCCAGCGGAATAAAGCGGTCAGGGGTAATCCATTGTTCCTCAGCCACTTGCCAGCGAATCAGCGCTTCCGCGCCAGCCAGCTGTCCACTTTGCAGCTGGTAACGCGGCTGATAGTGCAGTGAAAACGTGTTGTTGCGCAGCGCCTCTTCAATCGCCTGCACCATATCGCGTTTCGATTGAATATGGTTGGCCATATCGTTGGAGTACCACACCCAGCGATCGCGTCCAGCCGTGCGTGCCTGACCGAGTGCAATGTCCGCCAGTCGCAGCAAGGCTTCCGGTTGGCTGGCATCCTGCGGTGCGCTGACAATACCCATGCTGGCGGTCAGGCTCAGTTGGTGCGAGCCGGTGATAATGGGCTGATGGACGGCGCGTTGCAGCGCTCGGCAACGATACTCCAGACCGGCACGCGAGCTTTCGCGCAGCAGCAGAATAAACTCATCCCCGCCCAACCGTGCCGCCAGCTCATCAGGACCAATCAGATTTTTCAGCCGCTGAGAGATCTCATTCAGCACCACATCGCCCACCGCGTGGCCCCACGAATCGTTGATCGGTTTGAACTGATCCAGATCGAAGCTGATGACAAACAGCGGTGTCGCTTGCGTGGCGTGTTCCAGATGCGTGGTCAGAAATTCCTGCAGTTGCATGCGGTTGGCGAGGCCAGTGAGCAGATCGTGGCGTGACAGGAACTGGATGCGTGCTTCCGCATCCACTTCATGGGTGATATCAGACACTGCACCGCGAAAGCCGGTACGCAAGCCGTTGCGGCGAATGGTCTTTGCCATCAACTCACCGATACGACGCTCACCATTGGCGGCCATAAACTGACAGCGCAGCGGCACATGCTGCATTTCATCGCCCTGACGCAGCAGCCAGGCCACCAGCGAATGGCTAGGATGGCTAAGGAGCTGATCCAGCGGGCGTCCAATCCAGCTTTTGATATCGTGACCGGTGACTGCCGCAAAGCGCGAGGAGAGATAGCAAAGACGGCCCTGATCGTCGACTTCCCAAATCCAGTCCGAGGCGGCTTCTGCCAGATCGCGAAAACGCTCTTCACTGTTGGCCAGCTCACGCTGGCTGATGGCTAGCATTTCAAAGCGACGATCGGAAATGACCGCATTATGCAGTGCATGGCGCACCACCCGGCGTGTCACCAGCGCAACCGCCAGCGCCGTAAACAGCAAAAGCGGCATCATCAGCCAGATCACGCCAAAACCGGGATTTTTGGCCTTCCAGCGCAACACCAACGGTTCCCCCTGGATCACCGGCTCAACCAGCCGCGGTTCATACAACGCATCGTTTAAGCCATTGGCAATTCGTGGGGCAATCACGTTAAGCGACTTGCCAAGTGCCTGCATTTTTTCCGGTGTCATGATTTTCACGAAAACCATCACCGAAGGCGGGCCAGGGATATTGGGGAGATTGGGCACCTTTCCTGGGGTGATCGGCGCAGCCACCACCAATGCCGGCTGCTGATTAATCATCGCATTGCGCGTGATGCCCTCCTCAGCCTGGTGACGTGCGGCGGCCAGTAACAATGCACTTTGCCCGCCTAACCAACTCTCCAGCGAAGCCTCTGACAATTTGCCATCCACCACCGCATAGCGCGTTTTGCCTGCACCATCGATCACAAACACGCCGTCGTAGTGATACTCCTTGTACAGACCCGGCCCTAAGTTCTCCTCGTCCCACGCCCAGACTTTATTCACCGTCAGATGCAGGTTTTTCCAGCCTTCGCCCCAGTTCGCGTAATCACGCACATCAATAATCATATTTTGCTGCTGCTGCTGCCAGGCCTGGCGCATCAGGTTGACATCCTGCTGGATCGAGTCGCTGTTTTGTCGGTGGGCTATCACCAGCACCATCACGACTGAAAGCAGCAGCACGCCAAACAGCAGCGACGTCAAGGTGCGCAAACTGCGTCGCGTCACCCGAACGGTGTGCGCTTCCATATTAGCCCTGGCAGGCAAGGTCGCGTGCCGGTGATACTCAGAATTCATGCAATATGCTCGCAAAACAGAGGCAGCAAAAGAGAAGACAGGGTGCGCGTTCAAGACGCCTCTGTCCTGTAATGGTTTTTTCGGTTATCGGCGCAGGCCGCCGCAGATTTAGTCCTCGCGGCGGAATTTTTGAGCAGTGCGATTCTGTGTGGGGCCATCTCGACAGCGATGATCGCCATTGCTACTATGCGTTTTCCTCTGCCCATTGAGCTGACTATGGACACCCAATCCGACAAAGTGACGCTGACGCTGTTCTATGCCGCGAGCTTTGTGGTGTATTACGTCGTGACCATGCTGATTACGCTGTTTCCCAACTACGGGGCGCTGCGTAATAACGGTTTACTGGTGCCTGTGCTCTGCTTGTTCGAATTCGCGGTCATTTATCCGCTGTATCGTTTTTACTGCCAACGCCGCACTGACATTCCGCTGGGATATCTCCGCCCTGGTCAGGCGTTACTGTTTGTGGGTGCGCTGGTGGCACTGATGGTGGCGCAAACGCAATTCCTGCAACCGGAAGGCTGGTTGATTGCCCAGAGCCAACAGGGTCGCAGTTCGATGTTGATCCTGCTGCTAACCGCCGTGCTGCTGGCGCCAGTGTTTGAAGAGGTGTTGTTCCGCGGTTTTCTGTTACAGGGGTTTCTGTTGTGGGCGCCGAAGAGTCGCTTCGCCTGCATGCTGCTCACCTCACTGCTGTTCGCCGCGATGCACACGCAGTACGTGCATTGGGAAACCATAGTGGCCCTGACGCTGTTTTCACTGTTGCTGTGTTACGCCCGTCTGCGCAGCAATAGCCTCGCGCTGCCCATCTTCCTGCATACGTTGAATAACTTGATCGCGATTCTGCCCGCCTGGTTCTACGCATAAAAAAAACAGCGCAATCTCTTGCGCTGTTTTTAGGATAAAAGCATCAGGAAATGGCCGAGTCTTTGTGTTTGTCCGCCTCAAAATGGGCTTTGAACTGCTCGTAGATAGAAATCATGTTTGAAGCATCGCCTTGCATTGGGCTGAGTTTGCCTGCACGCACCAGTTCAATCACCAGTTGCAGCGCGGCTTGTTTTGGGCTGCTGGCCGGATGGGCAATTTCGTTCAACATTGGTCACTCACTCATCATTCTTGTCAGGGCCGCACAGTTTAGCCCAGATTGTACTGCTGATGTGCGTCCGGCTGGTTATAATCTCACCGTTCGCACCACCAGGCCGCTCAGGGTGATCATTGACTCTCGTGCCGTTTGGCTATACTGGATTAAAAAAAGGAACAAATAGCCACTGCTTCCGTATCATCAGGAACGTGTTAAAGGAGTCCAATCATGCTGATTGGTTTTGTGTTGTTAGTGAGCGCGTGTGGACATGATGCCTGTGACGCCTTACCCGTGTCAGAACGTATCTACCCGACCAAAGTGGCCTGTGAGCAAATGGCCGACCGCATCCATAAAGTCCGGCCGAATGTGGTCCTGCTGTGCGGGGAAGTGCACCGTTAATTCGGTGCCATTTTATATTCATTGTACAAAAAATAAGCCAGACGGCATTGCAAGATCGGCGCGCAGCGTCCAAAATATAAGCTGCTTTACACTATTACCGTTGTGAATCCCATGAAGAATCATCGCCCCCGTCGTCCAAACGGACGCTGGGTTTATTACATTTTGTATGATGGCATTCTCTGGCCCTGCCCGGTACGTTGGGAGTGGGAGAGCAGCTTTGAAGGCTGGTTGCCATTCTACTACTCACCCACCTTTGAGTTTGTGGCGGGCGACCCACGCAAGGCCTATCGCATTGCGCGCAGCAGTGTGCGTAACGTTCGTCAGCCAGACAGCGAATACGCCTGAATCAACCGAGTTACCACGGTAACCAGGAGGCGGTCAGCAGATAGTGCACCCCTTCCAGCACCAGAATCACCATCACTAGCACGCCGAGCTTATGGCGGCAGATCCAATCTTTCAGCCCCATATCATGGCAGCCCAACGAATCAGCATCAGCGCGCCGCAAATGCACAGCAGCACCACAATCATTTTCCAGTGTTTAGTTGCAGCCAGTTTTTTCCCCACGCATCCTCCAGACGGCAGAAAGCAACGATGCGCCCAAAGGCGCATCGCTATTCTACCGCTGGTAAACCGTAAGGGCGATTAATTATTCAGCGTGTAGTCCAGGCTGATCTCGGCATTCAGCACCTGAGAGACCGGGCAGCCCGCTTTGGCTTTCTGAATAATCTCATCAAATTTGGCACTGTCGATGCCTGGCAACGCAATGGTGCTGGTCAGTGCGATTTTGGTAATGGCAAAACCTTCACCTTTTTTGTCCAGTGACACATCCGCCGTGGTGTCGATGCTTTTTGGCGGATGGCCAGCCTGACCCAGCATCAGCGACAACGCCATGGAGAAGCACGCCGCATGTGCAGCACCAATCAGCTCTTCCGGATTGGTGCCCTTCTCACCCTCAAAACGGGTATTAAAACCGTAAGGCTGGTTGTTCAGCACGCCGCTTTCGGTGCTCACAGTACCTTTGCCTTTGATGTCGCCTTCCCAATGGGCCGATCCTTTCTTATGAATGGTCATGTCATTCCTCCTGTTAGTCAGACAGCAGTCAGTATAGACAACGCCACTCATTTTGCTTTCCGCGCCTCAGCTCACGGCACGTGGACGAGCCGGATGTAAACCCGCTTCGCTCAGCAGCGCATTCGCCTGCACCAGCGAGTCTTGGGTGATCTCGGCAATGGTTTTTGCCCCGGTCAGCGTCATCGCCACTTTCATCTCTTTTTCGATCAAATTCAGCAAATTCTCAACGCCACGCTGGCCATGAGTCGCCAGCGCATAGATAAAGGCACGGCCTAGCAGCACGGTGTCTGCACCGAGCGCGATCATGCGCACCACATCCAGACCATTGCGGATACCACTGTCAGCCAGAATGGCAATATCGCCTTTCACGGCGTCTGCAATCGCGGGCAGTGCACGTGCCGATGACAGCACGCCATCCAGCTGGCGTCCGCCATGGTTAGAGACCACAATGCCGTCCGCGCCAAAGCGCACCGCATCACGCGCATCTTCGGGATCCAGAATGCCTTTGATCACCATAGGGCCATCCCAGAACTCGCGAATCCACTCCAGGTCTTTCCATGAGATCGACGGGTCGAAGTTATTGGCCAGCCAGCCAATGTAATCTTCCAGTCCGGTGGGCTTACCTAGATAAGCAGAGATATTACCGAGATCGTGCGGACGGCCATTCAGCCCCACATCCCACGCCCACTGCGGATGCGTCACCGCTTGCCAGTAGCGACGCATCGCCGCGTTTGGCCCGCTCATGCCCGAATGCGCGTCGCGGTAACGCGCGCCCGGCGTCGGCATATCCACGGTGAAGACCAGCGTTGAACAGCCCGCCGCTTTCGCGCGTTCCAGTGCGTTACGCATAAAGCCACGATCGCGCAGCACATACAGCTGGAACCACATCGGACGATTAATGGCAGGCGCCACCTCTTCAATCGGACACAGCGATACGGTGGAGAGCGTGAACGGAATGCCTTTTAGTGCCGCTGCACGCGCGGCCTGCACTTCCCCGCGTCGCGCGTACATGCCGCACAAACCCACAGGCGCTAACGCGACCGGCATCGACAGCGTTTCGTTGAACAGTTTGGTTTCCAGACTGAGATCGGACATGTTCTTCAACACACGCTGACGCAGTGCCACGTCCGACAGATCGGACACATTGCGCTTCAGGGTGTGTTCGGCATACGCGCCGCCGTCAAGGTAGTGGAACAGGAACGGGGGCAGGATGCGTTGCGCCGCGGCGCGATAGTCACTGGCTGCAGAGATGATCATCAGTTTTTTTCCTTACGATTATCCAGAGACTCGCCTGGCAAGCGGGTAATCCGCGCCTGCCGGGCTTCATCTTCATGGAGCGATTTCAAGGTGGTATGCACAAAGCCGGGGTGATCCATCGCCGCCTGGCGTGCCGACTCGGCATCACCGGCCATCACCGCATCGAACATCGCCTGGTGCTGTTCATTCAGGCGATTAAAAATCACCGGCTGGGTGTACATGCGCTGGCGGCTGTGCAGTACCGAAGACTGCAGCAAATCGAAGAAACCGCGCATGGTTTGCAGTAGCACCACATTGTGCGAGGCCTCAGCAATGGCGAGATGGAAGCGCAGATCGGCCTGCGCCGCGATATCGGGATCGTCACAGTCGTGCATCTTCAGCAGCGCATCAAAGGCAAGACGCAGCTTCTCTTTATCCGCTTCCGTGGCACGCAAGGCGGCGTGCCAGGCGGTACTGGCTTCGATGGCGTGGCGCGCTTCCAGGATATCCCAGCGATAATCCGGGTCGTCCGCCAGCAGTTGGCGAATCGGCTCGACAATCCGCTGTTCCGACCAGGGTTCCTGCGGCTCACATAGCCAGGTACCGCCGCCGCGTTTACTGATTAACACGCCGCTACTGATCAGCTGCTGAATCGCCTCACGCAATGATGAGCGTGACACACCGAACTCAGCGGCCAGCTGGCGCTCGGCCGGTAAGCGCATACCCGGCTCCAGCTGATGTTTCTCAATCCAGGCGAGCAATCGCGCCCGTAGCGTTTCCGCTAATCGCGGCGTGTTTTCTGTCATGGAATCATCCAGGTTAAGACATAAGCTTGCAGCGTCGTGATCACCCCCACCATACAGGTGAAGATCAGACTGTGTTTAACGGTAAAGCGGAACAGATCCGACTCTTTACCCACCAGCCCCACGGCGGCGCAGGCGATGGCTATCGACTGAGGTGAAATCATCTTACCCGTCACGCCCCCCGTGGTGTTGGCGGCCACCAGCAGCACATCCGACACACCAATCTGCTGCGCGGTGGTGGCCTGCAACGCCGCGAACAGCGCATTAGAAGAGGTATCGGATCCTGTCAGAAACACACCAAGCCAGCCAAGGAACGGCGAGAAGAAAGTAAAGGCATTGCCGGTGTGCGCCAGCGCTAAGGCCAGTGTGGCAGACAATCCGGAGTAGTTGGAGATAAAGGCGAAGGCCAGCACCATACCGATTGAGTAGATGGGCAATGCCAACTCTTTCAGCGTCTCACCGAAGGTCTGGATCGCCGCTGCGGGCTTCATACGCAGCCAAATCACTGACAGCACCGCCGCCACGATAATCGCTGTGCCGGTGGCTGACAGCACATCAAACTTGAAGATGGCCGCATAAGGCGTTGCCGCACTCACCACCGGTGGCATACGTGCCACCAGCTCATGCAGCAGCGGCACCGGAACGCTAAACACCCAGTCGTACATCACGCCACCTTTAGCAAACAGCGCTTTGAACGGCGGAATGCTCCACAGGGTGACGGTGGCAGTGAGGAACAGGAATGGCATCCACGCGCGCACAATCTGGCCCAACGTATAGCGCTTGTTCGTTTGTGTGGGATCGACAGCGGTTTTCTCATCGAAGCGGAAAATACGCACCGGCTTCCAGCGGCGCAGGAACAGCGTGAGGCAGATGAGTGAGGCCAGCGAGGAAATGATGTCCGGCAGTTCAGGGCCGAGGAAGTTGGAGCTGAGGAACTGGGCAATGGCGAACGATCCGCCCGCCACGATCACCGCTGGCCATGTTTCCTTGATACCGCGCCAGCCATCCATAATCGCCATGATCCAGAACAGTACAATGATGGTCAGGAACGGCAATTGACGCCCGGCCATCTGCCCGATCTGGAAGCTGTCGAGTCCGGTGACTTGCCCGGCGACAATAATCGGAATCCCCATCGCACCAAAGGCCACTGGCGCGGTGTTGACGATCAAGCATAAGCCAGCCGCGTACAGCGGATTAAAGCCTAATCCCACCAGCAGGGCTGCGGTGATCGCCACCGGTGCGCCAAAACCCGCCGCCCCTTCGAGAAACGCGCCGAAGGAGAAACCGACGATCAGCATCTGCAAGCGCTGATCGGGAGTAATCGAGAGGATCGAAGCGCGGATAATGTCGAATTGCCCGGTTTTCACCGAGATTTTATACACAAATACCGCCGCGACGATGATCCAGGCGATTGGCCACAGGCCGTACAGGAAGCCATATATCACGGAAGCCAGCGCCTGGCCCAACGGCATACCATACAGGAACAGCGCCACCAGCAGTGCAATCACCACCGTGGCGGTGCCCGCCTGATAGCCTTTCAGCTTGAGCTTCAGCAGCGCGAAGAAGAAGAACACAATCGGAATCACCGCCACCAGGCTGGAGAGCCACAGATTGTTGAGAGGATCGTAGTTTTGTTGCCACACCGGCATGCCGTTATCTCCAGAGGTTACCAGATGAGTGCAGCGCAACGGCAATGCAGGTTTGCGCCGCAGGTCTTGCCCTTCTGCTCACTGAAATTGGTAGGACCAAAATGCAGTGCGGGGCTTTCTGGCTCCAGATAGTTAATGCATTGTTAACCTAAAGCAACGACGCTGGGGTGATTTTTCGTGTTATGTGACGATGTGGCAACATTTAAATCGTTTTGGTAGGACCAATACTCACTCTGTCTGACCAAAGGCCCGACGATAACTGTGGGGATGAAAGCGAAGATTCAGCACGATCAATCCCACCGTCACGGCGCCCTGCATCATCCATACGTTGGTAAAACTGTGCGTCAGCGCCTGCAACTGACCGGCGATAAACGGCATACACCCGGCGATGATGAAACCTGCGCCCTGCATAAACGCCACCAGGCGTGCACCCGCCTGCGGATGTGGCAGGTGATCGAGCGCCAGCACCATCGCCAGCGGGAACGCAGCCCCTAAACCAAATCCGGCAATCGCCGCCCACAACCATGGCGCCAACAGGGGGGCAAACAGGAAACCGCACATACCGACCAGCTGGCAAACCAGACTGATGATCAGCTGTGGACGACGATCCGCCTTGCGCGCCAGCAAGGGCATCAACAACGCGCCTGCCACCTGGCAAAGGATCATCACGCCCAGCAATGAGCCGCCCGCCTGTGCTGACCAGCCAAGATGGTGATAAGCATCCGGAAGCCAGGCGACGCAGGTCGCATAGCCGCCATTGACCAGGCCAAAACTGAGTGCCAGCGACCAGGCGCGCGGTTTGCGCCAAAGCGAGGGCATAGAGACCGACTCTGCGCTTTGCATCACCGGCACACGCACGATCCACCACAACACAATCGCCAGTAATACGGGCAGTGCCCAACCGGTGAGCGCCAGTGACCAGCCGAAATGCGCGCTGAGCCACGGCGAGAGTGCTGCCCCCAATCCGCCGCCGCCCATTAACGCCCCCGCCCACAACCCGGTAACGGGGGCGCTGCGCTGGGCAAAACGCTGGCGAATCAACCCCGGCATCGCCATCTGCACCACGCCAACCCCCAGCCCGGCAAAAAGCGCGCTGACCACCAGCCATTGCCCGTCGTGAATCACACCGCGTGCGGCCAGCGCCAGCAGCAGCAGGATCAGCCCAGCGATCAACAAACGTTGCAGCGGAACACGTTGCATCAGGGAGGCACTGAGTAGCGCCACCGCGCCCATCATCACCATCGGCACGGCGGGTAACAACGAAGCGGCAATCGAAGAGAGGCTCATGGCCTGGCGAAGTTCGCCCAGCAAGGGGCTAACAGAGGTCAGTAACGGACGCATATTGAGCCCGGCCAGCACCAAAGCGGCGAGCGTCAATCCGTTGGAATGTCGGTTCATACACAATCCTGCAGTAGAAAGGTTGTCAGGGTCGCAGCAATGGTTACTATTTGGAAATGAAATAACGCCATAGCGATCAGTGGATAAATGAATCGTCAGCCGATGTTTACGCCGCAGCAGTTACTCAGTTTTGTCGCGGTATGTGAAACCGCCAGCTTCACACGCGCCGCTGAGCGCGTGCACCTCTCGCAATCCACCGTCAGCCAGCAGGTTCGCCGCCTGGAAGAGATGATTGGTAAAGCGCTGCTGGAACGCACCTCGCATCAGGTGGTGTTAACTGAGGAGGGAGAGAAATTACTTGGCTATGCCCGCCGGATCATTGCGCTCAACGGCGAGGCTCACGATGTACTGAGCGACAAGTGGCGCGATGGCGTCCTGCGCCTTGGCGTGCCAGAGGATTTTGCAGCCCCCACCGCAGCACTGCTGGCACAGTTTAGTCGCGAACATCCTCAGTTGCGCCTCGACGTGATGAGCGGTATGTATGTCGACTTGCATCGTGCGTGGCAGCGAGAAGAGCTGGATATCATGCTGATCAAGCAACCCGGCGGTGAACGCCCATTGGCAGCGCGACCGGAACCCCTGCTGTGGCTGGACAGCGCCGAACACCCCTGCTTTGAGCAGACGCCAGTGCCGCTGGTGGTATTTCCCCAGCAGGGACTGTATCGCGAGGAGATGTGTCAGACGCTGGATGCGCTGGGCCGCAGCTGGCGCATCAGTTATAGCAGTGCCAGTCTGGTGGCGCTCGCCAGTGCCAGCGCGGCGGGTTTAGGCCTGACCTTGCTGCCTGCCAGCTGTCGCTTGCCGGGGCATCGCGTGCTGGATGAAACTCAGGGTTTACCGCCGATCAACCACTTCGAACTGGCACTCTTTTGCCGTTCCCCACAGGACGATTTGCAGCAGGCGCTGGCCGAGGCGTTAGTCGAATTTTGCCAGTTGAAGTGGCAGTGATTTTTCCACTGCTCAGCAGTGGGAAATATCGCAGCGCCGCGCCCCGGGTTTTGCCAGATTAACGTTTTCCTTGTTGACTGGAGCCTCTGATGCACCTCACTTCACCTAGCCGTCGCGATTTCATTAGCCAGGGCGTCCGCCTCACCGCCGCCGGAAGCCTGCTGGCAGCCGGTATGAGCGCCGCCGCTCCCTCGCCCTCTTCCGCCGTATCGCCAATCTCTGCGCCGCCACCGCGCGTGGACCATTACCAATTGCTCAACGTACGCCTCGAAGAGGGCTTTGAGCGTGACGGCAACGACATCATCGCGACGCGGACAGCGCTTTACGATATCACCGTCAAAGACGGCAAATTTGCCGCCATCGAAGCCGCCGGTACAGCGCGCAACGCCGACATTCCGCAGTGGGATGCCCAAGGCTCGCTGCTGTTGCCGCGCACCCGTGACATGCACATCCACCTGGACAAAACATTTTACAGCGGCCCCTGGCAAGCCCCGCGTCCGCGCCAGGGCAAAACCATCATGGATATGATTGCCCGTGAGCAGGTACTGATCCCGCAGCTGCTCCCCACATCGCAGGCGCGTGCTGAAGCGTTGATCGGCTTATTGCACAGTAAAGGCACCACAGAAGCACGCAGCCATTGCAACATCGATCCGGTGAGTGGCCTGAAAAGCCTGGAGCATCTGAAGCTGGCGCTGGCGAACCACCCCGAATTTCCCTGTGAAATTGTCGCCTTCCCGCAGCACGGTTTACTGCATTCAAAAGTGGATGGCCTGATGCGCGAAGCGATGCAGATGGGCGTGCAGTACGTTGGTGGACTGGATCCCACCAATGTGGATGGCGCTATGCAGGCCTCGCTGGATGCCATGTTCCAGATTGCGCTGGATTTTGATCGTGGTGTCGATATCCATCTGCACGAAACCGCGCCGTCTGGCGTGGCGGCCATTCAATATATGGTGGACACCATCGCGAAGAACCCGCCGCTCAAAGGCAGAGTGACGCTGAGCCATGGCTTTGCGCTGGCCACGCTGGAAGGCAAAACGCTCGATAAGATGATTGCAGGCATGGCTGAACAACAGATGAGCGTGGCGTCTACTATCCCCATCGGCAAACTCACCATGCCGTTACCGCAATTGCAGGCCGCGGGCATCACGGTGATGACCGGCACCGACAGCGTGATCGATCACTGGTCACCGTTTGGCACCGGCAGCATGCTGGAGAAAGCCAACCTGTATGCGCAACTCTATCGCGGTTCGGATGAGTTTGGTTTGAGCCGGGCACTGCACATTGCCACCGGCGGCATCCTGCCGCTGTCGAATCAGGGCGAGCGCCAGTGGCCGAAAGTGCAGGATGATGCCAGCATGATGCTGGTTGAGGCGAGCTGCTCCGCCGAAGCGGTGGCACGAATTTCCCCGCTGCGTGCCACCTTTCAGCGTGGTACCGCGGTGTTCAGTGCCTGAGATTAAAAAAGCCTCCGTGAGGAGGCTTGATGAACGGTAAATGCAGGGGCGGCATGCGCCCACTGCAGATGGCTGGATTTACGATAACATCTGAATCGCCAGCGCATACAAACGCTGGTTTTCATCGTCGCTAACTGGCTCTTCTTCCGCGTAACAGGCAATCATGGAGCTGACTTTATCCGAAGATAAGGTCTCTCCGTGCAGATGCAGGGTTAACACGGCGCGGCCGACGATTTTCAGAATGTCTTCGTTTTGTCCCTGGACGTAAAGACTCAAAGTGGACCTCTGAATATATTATTGTTTGCCAAATGGCGCGCCAAATATAAAGCAAAACGGCAGGTTATTTTAATCGGAATTTTACCCATCTTAAGTGACACATAAGCGTAACATAGACAAAAACAGGTCAAAAAGACGCTATACAGTCCCTTTATCAACGCTAATTGCACCTTTTCATTCAAAAAAGACGTTTCACACCGTTTAAAACAACCGGCCATACTGACAAAAATGATTAGAATTTCACATCTATAAAAGGTGAATAATTAGCCAAATGATCGCCGCGCTAATCGATTTCACTATGTTATCAATGACGCGATTTGCATTGCCGATAGCAGCCCTTTCTGCGAGACTGACCGCCGCAATCCTGACCGCTATTTGAGACATTCCCGTGACCGCTTTTTCTACCCTGACGCAACTCCCTGCCAGCCAACTCGACAACCTGCGCGAGATGGGCTTCGACGCCATGACACCTATTCAGGCGGCTTCATTGCCCGCCATTCTTGAAGGGCGCGATGTGCGTGCGCAGGCGAAAACCGGCAGCGGTAAAACGGCAGCCTTTGGTATTGGCTTGCTGCAACGCATCGATATCAGCCGCTTCCAGACCCAGGCTTTGGTGTTATGCCCTACCCGCGAATTGGCGGATCAGGTGAGTAACGTGCTGCGCCAACTCGCGCGCTTCACGCGCAACATTAAAATTTTGACGTTGTGTGGCGGCCAGCCGATGAGCGCGCAGCGCGATTCGCTGGTGCATGCGCCACATATTGTGGTCGGCACGCCGGGCCGTATCCTTGATCATCTCAAGCGTGACAACCTCGACCTCAACGCACTGCAGACGCTGGTGCTAGATGAAGCCGATCGCATGCTGGAGATGGGGTTCCGCGACGACATGGAAGCCATCATCGGGTTCACGCCGGAAGCACGTCAGACACTGCTGTTTTCTGCCACCTGGCCAGACACCATTGCCAGCCTCAGCCAGCGTTTCCAGCGCGATGCTCTGGCCGTTGCCACAGAAGATAAAGCCGAATTACCCGCGATTGACCAGCAATTTATCGAAGCCAGCGCCAGTGAGCGTGGCAATCTGCTCAGTGCTCTGCTCAGCCAGCAGCAGCCTGCCTCTTGCGTGGTGTTCTGTAATACCAAACGTGAATGTGATGATATCGCCGCCGCGTTGAACGATCGTCAGATCAGCGCGTTGGCGCTGCATGGCGATCTGGAACAGCGCGACCGTGAGCGCGTCCTGATCCGATTCGCCAATGGCAGTATCCGCGTGTTGATTGCCACCGATGTGGCCGCGCGCGGGCTGGATATCAAATCGCTGGCGTTAGTGGTGAACTTCCAACTGGCCTGGGATCCTGAGGTACATATCCACCGCATCGGCCGCACCGGTCGCGCGGGTGAGAAAGGGTTAGCCGTGAGCTTTGTCGCGCCCGATGAAATGGTGCGTGCTAATGCACTGGAAGAGTATCTGAGCCAGAAACTCAACTGGGTTTCCTCCGCCACCTTGAAAGGCAAAGCGGCGCAAGCGCTGCCTGCCACTAAAATGACGCTGTGCATTGATGGTGGGCGCAAAGCCAAAATCCGCCCGGGCGATATTCTCGGTGCTCTCACCGGTGAAGCCGGATTTAGCGGCGATCAGATCGGCAAGATCGACCTGACGCAGACGCATGCTTATGTCGCGATTGATGCGGCACAGGCGAAGAAAGCGCTGATCAAGCTGAAAGAAGGCAAGATCAAAGGCAAAAGCGTCCGCGCCATCCTGCTGAAGTAATCCCCTTTTGCGCGAGGGCATCCGCTCTCGCGCTAAAATTTCTGCCCGCCCCTTCATTTTTTTCCCGCGCTGCCGATAAGTTAATCATTGCCCCTTTACCTGCCCAGATTCCGCTTGAGGCCATGATGGATAATTTTCAGAAAGAGATCGATGAACGCGCTAACCTTGCGCTTTCCAATAAATTCGAACTGCTGCTGTTCCGCCTGGGTTCCGATCAGCTGAAAGGCAAATCTGAGCTCTACGGCATCAACGTTTTCAAACTGCGTGAAATCGTGCCAATGCCGACCATTACCCGTGCGGCGGGTATGCAGTCACCGCTGCTCGGTATGGCCAGTATTCGCGGTCAGTTTATCCCGGTCATCGACCTGCCCGCGGTGACCGGTTGCAAACCGGAAACCGGCCTCAATCTGCTGCTGGTCACCGAATATGCGCGCAGCACGCAGGCCTTTGCTGTGGAGTCGGTGGAAAATATTGTGCGCCTGGACTGGAATCAGGTGCACACCGCTGAAGCCGGCATTGGTAGCCGCAATATCACCAGTATTGCCTGCCTCGACACCGACGGTCAGAGTAACAATCTGGCGATGGTGCTGGACGTTGAGCAAATTCTGTATGACATCATCCCTTCCGTGCGCGGCGTTGAGCCGAGCGCCGAGACGGCGAAAGACTTCAACCTCAAGCCCGGCCAGGTGGCGATTGTCGCGGAAGACTCCAAAGTCGCGCGCCAGCTACTGGAGCAGGGTCTGAAAAGCATGGGCATTCCAGCCATCATGCATAACACCGGTCTGGAAGCCTGGATCAAAATTAACGAGATGCAGAAAGAAGCCGCAGCGGCAGGCGAGTCGATCCACGACAAAATCGCGCTGGTGCTAACCGATCTCGAAATGCCAGAGATGGATGGCTTTACGCTCACGCGCAATATCAAACGCGACGACGCATTACGCCAGATTCCGGTGGTGATCCACTCCTCGCTCTCCGGCAGTGCCAACGAAGACCATGTGCGTAAAGTCGGCGCCGATGGCTATGTGGCGAAATTTGAGATTAACGAACTGTCCAGCGTCATTCATCGCGTACTGCAGAAGAAACGCTAATCCTTTTTATCTTCTCCCTTTTCCAATCAGGCGCGATTTTCGCGCCTTTTTTACGCCCTGCCTGCACCCACACACATCGATCCACTCATTAATCATGTTAACGATTTTGTGACGCACCTCTAAAAAATTAAAGTTAAAACATTAACAACCGATAACTGATAGCGCTTGAACCGGTGCTGCCATACCAGATTAATTACGCCCGGTAAGTATCTTTACCTTATAAAACATCAGCCTGATGCAGGCCAACTGCCTGCTTTTCCGTCTTGAAAACAACACTATTTAGCATTACGGGGAGAACCAATGTTGAGCTTAAAGAATATGAAAGTGGGCGCCCGTTTAGGGATAGCCTTCGCGCTTGTCGTGGCCCTACTGGGCGTAGTCGGTGTGACGTCGATTATGAAAATTAACAACATCAAAAACGGCATCACCTCAATTGTGGAAGACCGCTATGTCAAAGTCCGTTTGGGTTTTGACGTGCGCGATGGCGTGAACGATCAGATCAAATACCTGCGCGGTATGGTGATTGATACGCTGCGCCCGGAATCTAACGTGCAACGTTACAAGCAGTTGGATGAGGCAACCGAGCGCACCAACAGCGCCATGAAAAAGATTGAAGCCATTCAGGTTACCGAAATCGGTAAAAAGAAAATCGCCGGCCTGCTGGCCGCCAGTCAACTGTTTGAGCAGCAAAAGAATGAAGTGCTGGATCTGGTACGTGCAGGCAAGCTCGAGGAAGCCAGCACTTATGTGCTGAAGAAAATCACCAGCACCCAGAACGCCTACCTTGATAGCGCGGTGGCTTTTGCCAACTCTCAGTCAGATCAACTGCGCAAAGAGGGCTCTGGCATTATTGATGACGGCTCTACCGCCATCGAAATCACGCTGATCTTCTCGGCGATCGCGATTGCCGCCTCCGTGCTGCTTGGCTTTATGCTGACGCGCTCAATTGTGCGTCCGCTGAATGAAGCGGTGGGCATTGCCGAGAAAGTCGCGGCGGGCGATCTCAGTTCAAACATTGAAGTCAGCGGTAAAGACGAAACCGCCGTGCTGATGCAGGCACTGCAGGCGATGAACGATAACCTGCTGACGATTGTGTCGAACGTACGCGCCGGTTCTGACACCATTGCCGTCGCGTCGAATCAGATCTCCAGCGGTAACATCGATCTCTCATCCCGTACCGAGCAGCAGGCCAGCTCGCTGGAAGAGACCGCCTCCGCCATGGAGCAGATGACCGCGACCGTGAAGCACAATGCGGATAACGCGCGTGAAGCTAATCAGCTGGTGGCCACCACCTCAACCGTCGCCAAAGAGGGTGGCGTGGTGATGGAACAGGTCATCGAGAAGATGGAAGCGATCACCCTCTCTTCTAAGAAGATCGTCGATATCATCAGCGTGATCGATTCCATTGCCTTCCAGACCAACATTCTCTCACTCAACGCTGCGGTTGAAGCCGCTCGCGCGGGTGAACAAGGCCGTGGATTTGCCGTGGTGGCGACAGAAGTGCGCAATCTGGCACAGCGCTCCGCCTCTGCCGCGAAAGAGATTAAAGTCCTGATTGAAGATTCAGTCTCGAAAGTGGATGAAGGCAGCCGTCTGGTGACACATGCGGGAACCACCATTGGTGAAGTGGTGAACAGCGTGAAGAGCGTGGCGGATATCATGAGTGAAATCACCATTGCCAGCAGCGAACAAAGCAGCGGTATCAGTGAGATCAATCTGGCCATTACCCAGATGGAAGCGGTCACTCAGCAGAATGCCGCGTTGGTGCAGGAAGCCTCTGCCGCTTCACAAGCGTTGCAGGAGCAGGCCGATCGACTGGCGCAGTCAATGAGCGTCTTCAAGACAGCGGCAGTGTAAGACAGAGCGGCGCGATTCCTCGCGCCGCCCTTTTGCATTAATTCATCAGCGAATACGCAATCGACGAAATCGCTAACAGGCCAACAATGACCACAAACACATTGCTGATTTTGCCACTGTACTGACGCATCGCCGGGACTTTCTGAATCGCGTACATCGGCATCAGGAACAGAATCATCGCAATGATCGGTCCGCCCAGAGTTTCAATCATCCCGAGAATGCTCGGATTCCAGGTGGCAACCAGCCAGGTGGTCAGCAGCATAAAGCCGGTTGTCACGCGGTTCAGACGCTGAGGCGATACGTTTTTCCCCCGGCTGCGCAGCGATTTCACCACAATTCCATTGAAGCCTTCACGCGCGCCCAGATAGTGGCCAAGGAACGATTTGGTGATGGCGACCATCGCCACAATCGGTCCCATCCAGGCAATCATCGGCACATTAAAGTGGTTCGCCAGATAGGAAAGAATGGTGATGTTTTGATCTTTCGCCGCCTGCAAATCCGCGGGTGACAGGCTCAGCACGCAGCTGAAGACGAAGAACATCACCGTCACCACCATCATCAGATGTGCGCTGGCGAGAATGCGTGAGCATTTCTTTTCCGCGCCTGCGCCATATTCATTGCGCTTCGCCACCGCAAACGACGAGATAATCGGCGAGTGGTTGAAGGAGAACACCATCACCGGAATCGCCAGCCACAGCGTCATCCAGATGCTGCTATCGCCCGACCCCTGGCTGAACGACAGCGTTTCCAGAGCTGCGCCGTGCCAGTGTGGTACCAGATAAGCCGCCAGCAACATCAGCACCGCAACAAACGGGAACACCAGCACGCTCATCGCTTTCACGATCATCTGCTCGCCAAAGCGCACCACGGTCATCATGCCAATGATCAGGACCAATGACAGCACCACGCGCGGCGGCGACACCATACCGAGTTGGTGCACGATGAAACTGTCGACGGTGTTGGTGATCGCCACGCTGTACATCAGCAGGATCGGGAAAATAGCGAAGAAATAGAGCAAGGTGATGATTTTGCCGGCGCCCACCCCGAAATGCTCTTCCACCACTTCAGTAATATCTTCACCGGGATTTTTACCCGACAGCACAAAGCGTGTCAGAGCACGGTGTGCATAGTAGGTCATGGGGAACGCGAGGATTGTCATAATAATCAGGGGGATTAGACCACCTGCACCTGCATTGATAGGCAGGAACAAAACGCCTGCGCCTATCGCTGTACCGTAGAGGCCCAGCATCCACACGGTATCACTCTTACGCCAGCCTGTTGAACGGGCCTCAACCGTGCCCTGCGCAACGGTTTGTGAGTTGTCCATCTGTCTCTCCAGAATTTAAAGCTTTTTAAACAATGCAGCCGAAATCACGGCGGCTAAACATGCCATTGGTGCGACGGGGCACATGCTACGCGTTTTTAACGACTTAAGGTTGCCTGAACGCAAGACATGCATCACAAAGCCGTCATAAATGCGTGAATAGGTCATTAAATCAACAGAAATGCATGACTCACGCACGCAAACGTTTGCATGGGCGCTATTTGACCTGAGAGCATGCTGGAGTGCAAGGATTTGTCGGGCTCGAATGGCCGACTGCCCAGGGTATTAACAGGAGAATCATGTGCGAGACAGCGAGGAGTGAAAGGCGGGTCGTGCTGGCAGGGAAAATGTGGCAACGGCGAACCGTTGCCACAGGGACTGCAGTAGAGAAAGGTGAAACTCCCCCGGCAACTGCTCTCTGGCGAAGCCATCGTTCCACTCGGTATTCTGAGAAATATCCGCAGCAGACAATGACAGAGAATAATCCCGGGGGAATTTCAAATCAGAATGCGCGCATTCTGTAGAGTGCATAAAGGAAATAGTACGCTGTGATAGTATTCAAATTCATAATCATGTACTTCAGTTTTTCATTTTTATTTAGCAGAATGAAAATCCCTTTCGAGTATTTCCCCCGCTTTATTTCATTAATTTCCTGCGCGATATCCGCAGGTGAAAACGACGAATGATACATCGCTGTGACAATTTGCATGTCTAACGCCAGCACGCGTTTTGAAATGCCTTTTAACAGGTAATCGAGATTGCTTCCCTGATATTTCTCAACGATAGAATCATACAGCGTGGTCAGAAACTGTTTCCTGACTTTAAGCTCGCTGTAATGAACCTTTTGCTTGGATAATGAACCGGCAACATCTTCATAATGGTAGGGCGTTCCCTGAGTGACCAGAAAATTGCTAATACAGCTGAAGAATTTGAGGTTAAATAACAGGTCCTCACTCATCGAGATCCCCTCAATAAAGCGCAGATTCAGCTCACTCAGTATCTGGCGGCGATAACACTTGTTATGCAAATAACCGATGTTATCGCTCATCTCCAGCTCACCGAGCACATAAGGAATATCCTCATTGCTGAAGAAGCCAGCCCGAGAGACCTTGCCCACGCGACCGTCGTTGAGGTTGCCTACCATCAGATCTATCGACTCCGTTGGCCATGCCTCCAGATTCTGTTTGAAGATCATCAGGAAATCATCATCCACCCAATCATCTGCATCGAGGAACAGAACATATTCCCCACTGGCCTGCTGCAACCCGCTATTGCGAGCCGCGCTGACACCGGCGTTCCTTTGGTTGATCACCGTGACCTGAGAATAACGTGAAAACTCCTCCAGTACGTTTAGGGTTGAATCAGTGCTACCATCATTGACCACCACAATTTCATAATTACTGAATGTCTGATTAAGCACACTCAGCAATGTCCGCTTGATGGTTTTTTGTGAGTTATAGACGGGAATAATAATACTGAAAAGTGGTTTTTCATTCATGATAAACTCTCTTTACTGTCTGAGGTTTTGTAATTGACAAATAACTGCCATAGTTTCCTGGGGTTGAAAAAAATCTGATGAATACGCATCACCGGTTGCGCAGTGAAGAAATAATTAAGCAGCGAGAAAGAGAGGAATTCGGTTAATACCACGCTGAGGGCAGCGCCGGTTAAACCCAAAAGTGGCACCAATAAAATGGACGATGCCAGGCAGATAATTAATACCGCAAAGGTCTTTTTCACTAAAAAGCGATAACCGTTGTACTTAATAATAAAACGGTCCATTAAGCTGCTGAGCACACCACACATCGCACCCACACTGAGCAACAGCGTCGGCGCGATGGCATCGAGATACGCCTCGCCGTAAAAATCACGGATAAACCAGCCCGAGAGTTGCCATATCGCCATGATCACGATGGCGGATACTCCCAGCACCAGCAGATGCAGTTTTTGCGCTTTGATAATTGACTGCTCATCATCACGCTCGGCAAAGAACGCCGGAAAAAATGAGGCCAACAAGGCATTAGGTAAAAACACCCATGAGGTTGCCAGCGTCATGGCGACAGCAAATATCCCCGCCTCTTTTACGCCGAGGAAATACGAAACGCTGAGTTGATTGACGCGGGTATAAATCGCGATGGCGATCACCGAGAACACCAGCGAAATGCCGGATGCCACCATGTAGCGCGAATACTTTTTGATGTGGCGCAGCGCCGGGATCGGCCCCTGGCGATGATAGCGCCAGAAGATCGCCAGCTTGATGCTGAACGGCAGCAATGTGGCCAGCACAATGGGGATCGCCAGAAACTGAGGATCCAGCTGCAGATATGAAATAATGAAGCGCACTGACAGACTGATTGCGAGGCCAATCACATTGGCGATCACATTGAGTCGGGCGTTGAGCATGGCCTCGTTGTAGATATTGACCAGATCAATCGACGAGAACAGACAGGCAATCGCCGCTGCGCAGATAAATACCAGCGCTTCACGGCTCCACGCCTCTCCCATGATCACCATGCCGCTGAGCGCTAAACCGCAGTAAATCAGCATCACCAGCAGAAAAGTCGCCATCATCAGGCGAATACCTGAATGACGATTTTGCGAAATACGCTTCAGCAAAATCACATCGCTGCCCATAACGGCGATCGACTGAATAAACTGAAACACCAGCATGGAGAGTGAGATAATGCCGAAGGTGGTCGGTCCAACATATTTCGCGACATAGGACGTCACAAAAATCAGACCAAACACCGCGATGAGTTTTTCAGCAATCATCCACATCGAATTTTTTAATTTATCTTTCACAGATCAACCTCAGTGAGATTCATGGCTAAGCCAAACTTCACGTCCCTTTCGTCCGGCTTAACATTAACTTTGATATATTTAGGAGTTTCCTCAGGCAGGAATTACCGGCCTTTAAACGCTCATAAAACGGTGGGCTAAATAAGATTATCGCTAACCAAATCGTGCAATTTTATTATTCATTCATTTAACGAAAAGCGCAGGCTACCGCCCCTGGCTTACAGCTACCAGTGTACTGACTACCTGCTACGGGCTATTTTTGGCGCAAAGAAACCGCACTGCACTCAGACGAGTTCAGTTAAATATCATGCAGTTATATGAAATCTTATTTTGAAAGCAAGATGACGCTTAGTGCAATCACCGTGACATCAATAAGAAACGCCAATTATCAACATGCCATTCATATGATTAAAACGGGTGCAGCCTACTGAATTTTTTTGCACCACAAGAAATGCCGACCGGGATTGAAAAGGTGCATCTAAAGACGGCCTTCTCAACGAACGTGACGACATTAACGATTTTGCTGTATGCCCTGCCATTTTATTATCTCGATGCGTCTTTCGCCGTTCGATAATGGCAAGTGGCGTTAATTCAACATGGCTTTCGCAGCCGTGTTGCAATGGGCTCAGGGCCCTAATTTTGCGATCTGATTCAAACTTTTAATCGCATTCTCACCAGACAAGGCGATGAGGTCAATGGCCTGGAGGCCAATACGGAATTTACTTAGCTGGAAATGAGATATCGTAGAAGGGAAAAGATTAGCGCGGATGAATCGGTTTTCAGAAAACTGATTAAGGCGGCAGTCAAATACTGTCAGGAATAATAAGATAGAAATGGACTGACAAGGCCATACTTCGCTAACACCTTGTTCTATAAGTTAACCTGCTAATTAACTGAGTAAATTAAACTGTAATGAATCTTGAGATAAGAACGGATCTGATAAATTGAGCCATCTTTTACCTTGTGCCGTACTAAAAACCACACACCTGTCAAATTCACGTTTTTTGTGCGCATTAACGAAAATAAAAAGAGAGTTAACACCTTCCATATGAGCAAATCGCTATCCTGTGCGGCTGACAGGCTCGTTTTTTTAAAGAGACGACGCAACTGAACTGCACAGTGTGCATTTTGATCAAAAAAAAAGGCGAGGCCGCAGCCTCGCCAGATAGGTTGGATTTCAGTCGTAGTAAGGCAATTTACGGTCAACGCCGTTGATATTCACCAGCACAAAGCCGGTTGGCGTGGTTTTATTGGTTGGCGTTCCGGCTGCGGTGGCTACCGTCAGCACGCCCTTCTCATTGGCACCAATCCCCGCCAGCCCATTGTGCATGCCAAAGCGAGCGGCTGGCTTCAATGTGCCCATGGTGGTGGTATCGGTAACGACCGACAGATCGGACTGGAACAGCGAGCAGGAACCGCTATCGAATCGCGTCGGGCCGGTATTTTTCAGGTTCAGCATCGTGTCGCCACTGTTGGCTTTCAGCTTCACCCACACCACGGCATAAGTGGTGCCGACACGGCCGTAACGCATATCCAGGATGGCGGGCTGCCCCATATGAAAGGCATCCGCCCACACCGTATCCAGCCGTTGCAAATTGATCCAGGTTTTGCCGCTACTGGCCACGTTAACCGGGGTGCCGGCGGTACCGGTGGGCTGGGTGGCATCGGCTTTACCAATAAACTCCATCACCCACTGCTGGTTCGCATTGGGGAAGAACAACTGCCCCAGGCGATACCAGTTGTCGGTTGAAGTGTTATTGGTGATTTTGTAGCCGCTATAATAGCCGGCACGTAACGATCCGGTCAGGAAACTGCCGTAACTCTCGTCACGGCGATAGCCATATTCGAAGGTGGAGAGCCATCTGCCGGCAACCAGATCGTTCGACACTTTCGCGCCGGATTGCAGGTTGATTTGACGCATCACCACGCGCGCATTATTGAGATTGAAAGGATTGCCGCAATCCTCGATATTGAGCGTGTCAATGGTCCAGCCACCATCCGACAAGTCCCCTGGATTACGCGTGTGCTCGATCCACACATTGCGCAAAATCCCCTGTGTACAACGCGGCATATACAACGTGGCGTCACCATAACCCGTCTGGAAGTTACAGTTACAAATCTCAATCGCGGTAGAGTGATCCCATACACCGTTGGGTGAATTTGACCAGCCCACATCGAAGACGCGCGCATAGGTGTAGAGGGTATAAATCTGGTCAAATTTGCTGTCCAGCGTGTCCAGCACTTTAATCACCGTGCCGCCGTTATTCTGTGCGCGGAAACAGTAGATGTTTACCGTGGTGCCTTCGATACAGGTATTTTCGAAGAACGGCTGGACGTTGCTGCACATATCGGCAGTGATGGTGCCTTTGTTGGTGGTGATGTCGGCCGAGGCCTGACCATTCCAGGCAATGCCGCGAATCGAGGTGCGGCGCGCCTTCACCTTGAATACCGGGTTTGCACTCTTATCCGAGATAATCGTGGTACGCGGCAGTGACCCCAGCTCAACATCATCACCCTGCAGGCCAAAGAAGGCGTTATCGGTGCCGCTGATATCAATTGGACTGATCAAAAACTTCCCGCCGGGAAAACGAATCGGCAGGTCCTTAATATTACCGCTGTAATTCTGCGTCCAGGTTAGCATGCGATTAACCGCGTCCGTGTCATTGGCATAACCGTCTCCTTTGGCACCAAAGTGATAGACGTTCACGTCAGAAGGATCGTTAATCACGCGTTTCCAGTAGAAGCCATTACCAATGGCTAAGGTACCGCCATCGTCTGTCGCGGTGGTGGTGCCAATAAAACCGGTGAAGTCACCGCCTCCATGGAAGGTGGAGTCCGCGTTGTAGCGGCGCAAAAACGCCAGATCGCCATTTTTAGTCGGCGTGGTGGTGCGCAGTTCTGCAAATGAATTAACTTCGATCATCATAGCCTCCTCGGCCTTTTCAGGTTTGCAATGCAAGTGTGGGAACGGCGTTACTGCGCCAATCGGCCGCAGTGCTGATCCCAGAGATCGTTGTGGTTGTTGATGGCGCGCACGGTGCGTACATCCATGCGCTCGGCGTCATGGCCGTGGGTGTAAATCGGGGAAAAAAGCGTACACGCAGAGTCGATAACGACGGGGGATTCAGGGCTGGTTGTATTTCGAGTGCTGCAGCTTGTCGCGAGCAGCAGCGTCATCAAGGTTAAGATTGCTGGCTTCCACACGTTTAGCCTCCTCGCGCAACTGTTGTTGCTGCTGGTTAACCGCGACAGCCTGCACGGCCGCTTTGTTTGCGGATTCCACCTCTGATTTGGCTTGTTGCTGCACCTTGCCAATCTTTCTGCCACCGAAGTAGCTGGCCACCAGTGCCGCAACAATGCCCGTCAACGCAGCCAGCCAGTGCCAGCTGCCGCCAAGCAGTGAAGTGATAAGCGTCATGGTTTCTCCTCCAGCGTTTTGCGCTGTTCAATCAGGTTTTTCTGCCGAACAAACTGCGCCAGAACCCCCATCGCCACCATGAAGGCACCAATCAACCCGAGGTAGTTGTGAGGAAGAATGTCTTTGATGTCCTGAGGCAGTGCATTCCAGGCATCCAGCGCGGATGAAGGAAAGGATTGCGCCCAGGCACTGAGCATCGATCCCAATGAGGCCAGCCACACTGACCAGGTTTTGAACAATAATCGTGCGTGCTTGACGAACTCCAGCGTGGTAAAACGCTGGAGCAACAACAGCACAATCACTGCTGTCAGCACCGCGATGACAAACACCGTCCATCTCATGTTCATAACAGCCCCCGATAAATGTCGTAGCTGCCACTGCGCATCACCTCTGCGTGACGCCGTGCTCGCCCGGGCGTTTGCCGTGCCCACAAGCTGTCGAGCATGGCATTGGCGGCGCCGTTAAAGTCCCCCTGCGTGATGGCGCTCAGCATGCCGCGAAACAGGGACAATCCATCGACGCCCAATTGATATGCCATGCTGATCAGCACATCACAGCGCGCCTCACTGCACTTGCTTAGCGCTTGCTGCACCAGAGCACGCTGGTTCATCTCCAGCACTTTGTTTTCCACAATGCACTGCTTCCATACATCCCCCACTCGTCGCGGGACCTGGAAGATGTAGTTGCTGAGTGAGGCTCCTTTTGGTCCGATGCGGATACCGCCGGCCACGGTAGGAAACCCTTGCGTATCAAGGTAGGGCGCCTCGCGGTAGCCCTCTTCAAAATTCAAAATGGCAATAATCTGGCTCATAGCAATTCCTCTTTGACGGGCGCAACGATGTAAAAATGACTGCGCAAAGACTCCAAAACATAAATCTCACTGATCTATTCCCTGTTGATATGCCGCGCGTTATCCGCGCTACGCTCAAGCGAGGCTAAACAGTGAGCAGTAACGAAACGTTCCGCTTAAAGCTGGGAAATATGACAAGGATTTAGCGCACGGCGTACAAATGGACGTGGGGAAGACAGCAGTTATCGAAGCTGGCACTTTCGGCCTGACTTCGTGTAGGTGCCATTACCGCACAGTCGACTCGCGATTGCGTCTGGCGCTGGCAGATGCGTTCTGCGCTACGCAGGGTTGGGTTATCGGGCTCAAGACCTAAGGCGCAGTCGATACTGCGCTTCAGGCGGCTAAGTGGCTGGCGGCGTCGGTGACGACGGGTGCGCGCGTTCCCGGTGAAGACTGACTTGCCATACTGGATAATCGCCATAACTCCTCCTGTGAATGAGTTTTTGGCGATGGGGTGGCAGGCGCGGCGTGTCGGCTGAAGCCGAAGCGTCCGCTATTCCACTGCAAACACTCGACATCGACCCGCCCGGCTGCGTTCGCGGCCAGGGAAAAGCAGAGGAGAGTGAAGTCAGAAGAGAGCTGACGACGCTGCATAATGCGCATCCACCCCATCCCAAAATTCACTGACTTTGGGTGGTGGGTATCGCGCTTGTGCAGCGCCTCAATTGTTTAAGAGCGGGCTCATCCGGGAGCAGTGATGTCGTCCTTCCATGGTCAAATTATTAACAGGTTCTAATGCATTGGCAAACACCAACAGTTAATTTTTTATTTACCGTCAGTTAAATTTATGATTTCAGCCAGATTATTTTTTTACCCACTCAATACGTTTTGTGATCAACCTAAAATCTGGTAATCGCGGGCCTGGCTCATGATGACACGCGCTACCACCTGCAATGAGGCCGCCTCATCCAGCGTCAGGTACCAGGTCTCATAGCGCTTGTTGTCAGAGATCACCGCGACCTTTCTGTGCTGCAGCTGCAGACGTTTGAGATAAAGTTGATCGTCAAGCGTGAACAGGTAAATCCCGTCGCCGTCAAAGCGGTGCACGCTGATATCCACAAACAGCTGATCGCGCGGCGCAAAGGTACCAGCCATGGAATCATTGTTCAGCGCGATGAGTCGGATGTTCTCTGCCGGACGACCGCTAAACAGCACGCGCGCCTCATCCAGCCCATACTCGATCGCCTGAATGGTTTCGACCAGATCATCACGCGCAGCAATGCCCTGAGCGCTACGCTGCCCAATATCCAGACTTTCAACGCGGAACAGATGTTGTGGATCCATTAACGTCTGCTGGCCGATCGTGGCAGCGGGTTTTTCCATGCCAAACTGCAGCCATTCTACGCGCACGTCCAGTAACTGGCTGAGCGCCAGTAAATTGCTGTCATCTGGAATCGATTGCGCGTTGAACCATTTCCAGACCCCCGGTGTTGAGATCCTGCATCCCCTTTCCTGCAGTGCCTGTGCAACCTGTTTGTTCCGTCCATGTCCGACAATTCCCGCGCTGTCACACGCGGCAATCAGCCTGGCAGTAAAAGCTTGTCTGTTACTCTCTTTTTTAACCATCAGTTAATAATCTGCCATCAGTTAAAGACTGAATGTTATTTTCATTTTTGCTACCAGTTCATTTTATATTACCGTCAGTTTACTACCCAACAGCTTTTATCAATGAAGCTGGATGATCATTATCCCCTTCGGCGAGGTGGAAACCAGTAATGAATGCCCGACAGCTTGTTCTGACAGGGGTTTTCAGGATTGTTCTGTGACGCTGATACCAGCCGTTAAAACCAAAAATGGGCGAAAAGGCGCGGCGGCGCCATAGATGACAGAAATAAATCAAAAAGCTCTGGGAATAATTGGATCGGAAGCAAAAAAAATGGGCACCCTTGCGGTGCCCATTGTGTTGCAGAAGTGAAAATTAGCCGCGCAGCGTATCGTCGCCCCAGCCAATCCACTTGTAAGTGGTGAGTGCTTCCAGCCCCATTGGACCGCGCGCATGCAGCTTCTGCGTACTGACCGCCACTTCCGCGCCCAGACCGAACTGCCCCCCATCGGTGAAGCGCGTGCTGGCATTCACATAGACGGCGGAGGAATCAACCTGATTCACAAAGCGATTGGCATTGCCAATGCTGCGCGTCAGGATGCCATCCGAGTGTTGGGTACCGTGCTCGCGAATATGGGCAACCGCATCGTCGAGATCCGCCACCAGCTTGACGTTGAGATCGTTGGATAACCACTCATCATCATACTGTTCGGCTTGCACTGCCACGACGCTGGCCGGACCGTTTTGCAGCAGCGGCAGGACATTTGCATCGCCGTGCAGCGGGATATTTTCCTGCGCCATCCGCTGTAAAAATGCAGGAATAAAGCGTTCAGCTTGATCGCGGTGAATCAGCAAGGTTTCCAATGAATTACAGGCGCTCGGACGCTGTTTCTTCGCATTAACAATCACCTCCAGCGCGGGCTCAATATCCATGGTTTCATCGAGATAGAGATGACACACGCCAATACCGCCAGTGATCACCGGAATGGTCGAGTTTTCACGACACAGCTTGTGCAACCCTGCGCCGCCACGTGGAATCAACATATCGACATAGCGATCGAGTTTCAGCAGTTGGTTAACCAACTCGCGATCCGGGTTTTCAATCGCCTGCACAGCCCCTTTGGGCAGGCCATGCTCGCTCAGCGCGTTTTGGATCACGCGAACGGTGGCCGCGTTGGTGCGATAGGTCTCTTTACCGCCGCGCAGAATCGCCGCATTGCCGGTTTTCAGGCACAGAGAAGCCACATCCACGGTGACGTTAGGACGCGCTTCATAAATCACCCCAATCACGCCCAATGGCACGCGGCGACGTTCAATACGTAAACCGCTGTCCAGCACGCCGCCATCGATCAACTGACCGACCGGATCGGCCAAACGGCACACCTGACGCACATCGTCAGCGATACCTTTCAGACGCTGCGGATTGAGTGTCAGGCGATCCAGCAATGCCGCGCTCATGCCATTCTGTCGCGCATCGGCCAAATCCTGCTCGTTCGCCGCCAGAATGTCGGCGCTTTCCGCTTCCAGACGATCGGCAATCGTCAGCAGCACCTGATTTTTTTGTTCGGTGGAGAGTTCTGCCAGTTTGTACGAGGCTGCACGCGCCGCTTTACCCATTTCTTCTAACATCATCTGCTCCTTAACTGACGATCATGTCGTCACGATGCACCGCAACCGGGCCATATTCGTAACCGAGGATATCGCCAATTTCCTGACTGTGATGACCGGCAATCATGCGCATGGCATCGCTGTTGTAGCGCGTCACGCCGTGGGCGATATCACGACCTTGCAGGTTACGAATGCGGATCACTTCACCCCGAGAGAAGTTGCCCTGCACTTCACGTACGCCTTTCGGCAGCAGTGAACTGCCGCGCTCTAATACCGCAGCCAGTGCACCATCATCAATGGTGATTTCACCGGCAGGTGGGGCACCGAAGATCCAGCGCTTGCGGTTTTCCAGCGGTGATTGCTGTGCGTGGAAGCGGGTGCCAACCGGCTTGCCATACAGTACATCGCTGATCACATCCGGGCGGCTGCCTGCCGCGATGATCACGTCGATACCGGCACGGCAGGCCACATCAGCCGCCTGCAGTTTAGTCGCCATGCCGCCGGTGCCGAGGCCAGAAACACTGCCTCCGGCTAACGTGCGCAATGCGTCATCAATCTGGTGCACATCGCTGATCAGCTTGGCTTCGGGATTGGTGCGCGGATCGGCGGTGAACAGGCCTTGTTGATCGGTCAGCAGCAGCAGTTTATCCGCACCGCCGAGCATCGCCGCCAGCGCAGACAGGTTATCGTTATCGCCCACTTTAATTTCAGCGGTAGCAACAGCATCGTTCTCGTTAATCACCGGCACGATATGGTTGTCGAGCAACGCACGCAGCATGTCACGTGCGTAGAGGAAGCGTTCACGATCTTCCATATCCGCACGAGTCAGCAACATCTGCCCGATATGAATGCCGTAAATCGAGAACAGTTGCTCCCACAGCTGAATCAGACGGCTCTGCCCCACCGCAGCCAGCAGCTGCTTTGAGGCGATGGTAGGCGGCAGTTCGGGGTAACCCAGGTGTTCGCGTCCAGCGGCAATCGCGCCGGAAGTGACGATAACGATACGATGACCCGCCGCATGCAGTTGTGCACACTGACGAACCAACTCCACCATGTGCGCACGATTCAGCCGACGTGAACCGCCGGTGAGGACGCTGGTACCCAACTTGACCACAAGGGTCTGACTGCCACTCATGTTTTTCCTGCCATATAAGAAAAAAATTCTGCGAAGGGACGTTTTATCAGGAGTGAGCGAGGAAGCCAATAACAGCAAGGGGAAAAGCACAAAAAACCCCTGACAATGCGGTAGACCAAAAGTTCGCGATTAACAAGAAATCAGAAAAACTGTCATAAAACTTTCATCACCAGTCGGTAAAAAGTCCCCTGTTTTACAAACCCTTTCAAGGGTACAACAAATTTTACTCATTGGGATTGATAGCAAATGAAGAAGAGCACACTGGCATTAGTCGTATCAGCGCTGGCACTGGCTTCCACCGCCCAAGCCGCAGAAGTTTATAACAAAGACGGCAACAAACTGGACTTCTACGGCCGCGTTAAAGCTGAGCATTACTTTAGTGATGCCGCTTCAAACGACGGTGACAAATCTTACGTTCGTATCGGCTTCAAAGGTCAGACCCAGATCAACGATCTGATGACCGGCTACGGCCAGTGGGAATACCAGTACAACGTCAACAACTCTGAAGGTTCTGACGCTAACGCAGGCAATAAAACCCGTCTGGGCTTTGCGGGTCTGAAATTCGGTCAGTACGGTTCATTCGACTACGGTCGTAACTACGGCGTACTGTACGACGTTGAGGCATGGACTGACGTATTCCCTGAATTCGGTGGTGACGGTACTGCGCGTACTGATAACTTCATGACCGCTCGTGCTACCGGTGTTGCGACTTACCGCAACAGCAACTTCTTCGGTCTGGTTGATGGCCTGCGCTTCGCGCTGCAATACCAGGGTAAAAACGACTCTACCAGCGCCAACGCACGTGGTAGCGCCACCGATACTTCTCGCCAGAATGGCGACGGTTACGGTGCATCACTGGGTTACACCATTGGCGATACCGGCATCAGCCTGATGTCTGCAATCACCTCTTCTGACCGTACTAACCAGCAGCAAGCTCGTGCTTACGGTTCTGGTGATAAAGCGGATTCATGGGGCGCAGGTATCAAGTATGACGCTAACAGCGTTTACCTGGCAGCGATCTACACCGAAACCCGTAACATGACACCAATCAGCGGCACCAACTCAGTGACAGGTGCTTCTGTATCGGGTGCGGCTAACAAAGCACAGAACATTGAATTGGTTGCACAGTACCAGTTCGACTTCGGCCTGCGTCCGTCCATTGGTTATGTACAGACTAAAGGTAAAGATATCGAAGGTATCGGCGATGCTGACCTGGTTAAATACATCGACGTTGGCGCGACTTACTACTTCAACAAAAACATGTCTACCTTTGTTGATTACAAAATCAACCAGCTGAACGACGACAACCGTCTGTCACTGAACAACGACGACGTGGTTGCTGTTGGTCTGACTTACCAGTTCTAAGCAGTTAGCTTTACCCTCAATGTGTCTATAAAAAAAGAGCCGGCTCATCACCGGCTCTTTCTTCTTTATCTCTACCAGACTGGCTTAAAAGCCACGCTCTGGGAATGCAGGGCTAAGCACTGAGCTTCACCGGCTCCTCTTTAAATCCCGATGCTGGTTTGAGATCCAGCTTGAGGTCATGCAGCACGGCTTTCAAACGCTCGTGGAAATTACGCAAGGTACTCTCCACTTTCTCGTTGTTCTCTTTGCCTTTGATCGTCGCCACACCCCAGTCACCGTCTTTATCAAACAAACCAAAGTGGTATTCATAGGTAAAATGGTCTTCGTGCGCTTCCAGCGTCATCCACCAGCCCCAAAACTCACGGAGTTCGGGTGCGGGTTTAACGTTGACACACGCCGCCAGGCAATCAAAGAAGAAACGCTGCTCTTCACATTTTCCTTCACGGATGTACGGCCCCAATTCGGTGAAGCGCTTCAGCAGGCGACTACGGGGATGACCACTCGGTAACGTCATGCTAATTCTCCCTCAAATAACCGTAAAATTGTTTCTCGTTACGCGAATCACGCGCGCAACGCAAAATATCCCGGATATAAGTAATAGCAGAGCGTCGAATTTTTGCCAGTCATACACCCAATTTTTTTGCTAGCCAGTCACAGATTTGATTTAACGCTTTCTCAAAACTGGAGAACACCGGCGTGGCGGGTATCGCCAATACTTTGCCCTGTGCGGAAGAGTTGGCAATCAATTGTGCCTCCTCTTCTGGGCTGAACAAATCGCCCGGCCAGTAAGCCGCCAGCATCGGCGTCGGCGTGCGACGCCCCAGCAGGCCCTGCACTTTCAATGAATAGCGATTAAGCTCAATGCGCAGGTTGCTGTCAGACGCGGAAGGCATTCCCAGACGACTGGCCAGCATATCCATGTACATGTCTGGCAGTTGTTGCTGGCGTTGCTCATCGACAAACACGTTATGCACCATCGCGCCCAATGTCGCGACCGCACGCAGGCGCGGCACTTCCAGATAAGCCAGTCGCGTGGCGACATTGGCGCCAAAGCGATAGCCAAACAGCGCAACGCGCGTGTGATCAATCCACGGCACATTACTCAGCTCACGCAAAACCTGCTGGTGAAGCTGGCTGGTGTCCTGATTCAACGTCCATTTGCTACTAAAGCCCACTGAAGGCATATCCAGCGTCAACATGGCGATACCACGCGGCGCCAGATAATCGTGGAACAGGCGATAATGATCGCTTTGCAGCGAATCCAGGCCACCGCACAGCAGCACGGTCGGGTATGGGGCTTTGGCCCCGGCAGGCATATGCAGGAAACCGGTAACCGGGCTGCCACCGCTGATTTGAAAAGTCAGCGCTTTCAGCTCACCCGGTAATCGCTGCGTCGCTTCTTCATACGCCCGATTCGCCAGTACCTGAGCCTGATCGGCCAAATCATCGCCTTTTATATACGGATAGGCAGCAATACTGTAGAGGTTCGATGCCCGCATCCATTGATGCCCGGCTTCTTCGTGATCTTCATTCTGCATCGCCCGCTGTTGCCACAAGGCGGCCTGCTTCGACCACTCATAGTTCCAGTTACCCCCGCGATAGCCAATCACCGTATCGAGTTGAGTGTCATCAGTATGCTCGTATTCACTGATGGCGATGCGCGCCAGCACTTCGCTGATCTCCTGCGGAGACAGGCCGCGCCACGTCCACAGCAGTTTGTTGAGCATGCGATACCAGCAAGGTTGGGTATCCCCTTCCAGGGTGTTGTGCACCTGTACCGGGTGGTGATGCTGGCGATGCACCAGAGAGGAGGTTTCCGGGTGTTTAAAGCGGGGCTTAAAAAGCTCTTCGCTGAGGTTTTTATCCGACATCTTAGACGTTCTCCCGCGATAGTCGCATAGATGCCTAAGAGTGTACTGCACCCACATGTTGGGTGCGAGGCGTAGAATGCACAACGCCCGGCATAACCGGGCGTTGTTTGCGTTGCATCAATCAGCTTTTGACGATTGGCGGGATATAAACCACGCCCATGTCCCATGGCTGTTCGATCCAGGTGTTCTGCGGAATATCGACAATGTAGTCGTCCACCAGCGCACGGCCAGCTGGCTTAGCGAAGATGGTGCAAAAACGCGCTTTTGGATACATATCGCGGATCGCTTGCGCGGTGCCACCGGTATCCACCAGGTCATCAATCACGATGAAACCTTCACCGTCGCCTTCCGCACGCTTCAGCACTTTCATTTCGCGCTGATGATCGTGGTCATAGCTTGAGATGCAGACGGTATCGACATAGCGAATACCCAATTCACGCGCCAGCAGCGATGCCGGAACCAGACCACCGCGGCTTACCGCAATGATACCTTTCCACTGTTCCACAGGAAGCAGGCGCTGGGCCAGTTTACGGGCATGGATCTGCAACATGTCCCAGGTGACGACGTATTTTTCGCTCATAAAAGAAATCCCGACCAACAATGTTGGTTTAAAAATAGGCAAGGGGGAAAAGGTTGCGCGAGATTATAAGGATCTGACGCGTTAAAAACCAGCATCTGTCGCATTGGATGCAGGATTTTAGCGCGCCTGAGTACGCACCCGGTGAAAAACAGTGATATTCTCAGCCACATCACGTCAGATGTGCTGACGGCGATCTTTCACTGGAACCCGGCGTGCGAGCGGTATGTCCGCCGCGCTGACACAGGAGATGCATTGTGTCTGAATTGTCGCAACTTTCCCCCCAACCGCTGTGGGATATTTTCGCTAAAATCTGCTCCATTCCCCACCCTTCTTACCATGAAGAAGCGCTGGCCGAACACGTGGTGAGCTGGGCCAAAGAGCAGGGCTTTTGGGTTGAGCGCGATCAGGTCGGCAATATCCTGATTCGTAAACCAGCCACTGCGGGCATGGAAAAACGTACCCCTGTTGCACTTCAGGCGCACCTCGATATGGTGCCGCAGAAGAACAACGATACGGTGCACGACTTCACTAAAGATCCGATTCAACCTTACGTTGATGGCGAGTGGGTTAAAGCACGTGGCACCACGTTGGGCGCTGACAACGGTATTGGCATGGCTTCTGCGCTGGCGGTGCTGGCTGATAACAGCCTGACCCACGGCCCACTGGAAGTGCTGCTGACCATGACCGAAGAATCGGGCATGGATGGCGCATTTGGTCTCCAGCCAAACTGGCTGCAGGCCGATATCCTGATCAACACCGACTCCGAAGAAGAGGGTGAGATCTACATGGGTTGCGCAGGCGGTATTGATTTCATCACCACCCTGCCATTAAACCGTGAAGCCGTACCTGCGGGCTTTGAAACCCTGAAGCTCACGCTGAAAGGCCTGAAAGGCGGCCACTCCGGTGCCGATATTCATCATGGTCTGGGCAACGCCAACAAGCTGCTGGCGCGTTTCTTTGCGGTCTACGCGCAGGAACTGGATGTGCGTCTGATTGAGTTCACTGGCGGCACGCTGCGTAATGCGATTCCGCGCGAAGCTTTTGCCACGCTGGCGATCGACAGCCATAAAGTGGATGCACTGAAATCGGCTGCGGCCCATTTCCAGGCTACGCTGCTGAACGAGCTGGGCATTAAAGAGAAGAACATTGCGTTAACCACCGAGCCGCTGGCACATCAAGGCCAGGCGCTGACCACCGACAGCCGCGATCGCTTCATCAACCTGCTGAACAGCACCCCGAACGGCGTGATCCGCAACTCTGACGTGGCCAAAGGCGTGGTGGAAACCTCGCTGAACGTCGGCGTGGTGACCATGGATCAGGACAATGCCGAAATCATCTGCCTGATTCGTTCACTGATCGACACCGGCAAAGATTGGGTGGTTGAAACCCTGACTTCACTGGGCCAGTTGGCTGGCGCGAAAACGGCACCGAAAGGCGGTTATCCTGGCTGGCAGCCTGATGCCGATTCGCCAGTGATGGCGCTGACGCGTAAAACCTACGAAGCGCTGTTTGGCAAAACGCCAAACATTCAGGTGATTCACGCAGGTCTGGAGTGTGGTCTGTTCAAGAAGCCGTATCCGAACATGGATATGGTGTCGATTGGGCCGACCATTACCGGTCCACACTCACCGGATGAGCAGGTGCACATTGAAAGCGTCGGTCTGTACTGGAAACTGCTGACTGCGCTGCTGAACGTGGTGCCAGAGAAAGCGTAAGTCTTTGCGATGCTCAAGGAACCAGGCTAAGGCCTGGTTTTTTTATGCCTGCCATTCTGAAGTTAAGGATCCTCTAGCTATTAAAGTCGCAATATTTGCCGGATCCCCTTTTCAGACCGACTGCAAAGTGCAGCATATTTCACTATAAATCCTGCTTATCACCCCAGCATTCTACCACTCCACACTGCCTCACCAGTTTTAGACGCCGTTACACCCAGATGTCTGGATGGCTAATAAGATTTCGTGCTAGCTTATGCGCTTTCATTTGTTGCCCAGCGTTATGGGTTCAGAAAAAATGCCACCCACTCTTTTAATGAAAGGCCTGACCCCATGAGTGCGATTAACCGCCTGGAGATGCGTAATATCTCCATCGTTTTTGGCGGTTTTGCCGCGCTGACCCAGGTCGACTTCCTTACCGAAGGCGGGTCGGTGCATGCGTTGACCGGGGCCAATGGCGCGGGAAAGTCCACATTGATGGCGGTGCTATCAGGCGCGCACCGTGATTACAGTGGCGAGATCCTGCTAGACGATGTGCCAGTCTCCATTCGTTCACCGCGCGATGCTAAAAAACTCGGTATTCATCTGGTGCAGCAGGAAGTGGATGTGGCGCTGGTGCCGCAGCTCAGCGTGGCGGAAAACATTCTGCTCGATCGGCTGGCAGAACCCGGCCATGTCTATAGCTGGCGTGAAATCCGTCGCCAGGCGCGTGCCCTGCTCAATCAGTTGGAAGTGAACATCGATGTTAATCGTCTGGTGGAACGCTGCTCGCTGGCTGAGAAGCAGCAAATATTGCTGGCGCGCGCCCTCTCCCACCATTGCCGTTTTCTGATTCTGGATGAGCCGACTGCGCCGCTGGATCAGCATGAAAGCGAGCGTCTGTTTACCGTGGTGCGTCGTTTACAAAATAACGGCATTGGCGTGGTGTTTATCTCCCACCGCATTCACGAACTCAAAGCGATTTGCGACCGCTTAACCGTGCTGCGTGATGGCCGCTTGATTGAGAGCAGCCCAATGGCGGCCCTGAGCGGGGAGCAGATCGTTGAGAAGATGCTGGGACACCAGTTGACTGATGTCTATCCACCACGACGCGAACGTAGCGAACAGCCGCTGCTGCTGTCGGTGGAGGGTTTGCACGATGACCAGTTGCTGGCAGATATTTCACTGCATCTGCGCAAAGGTGAAATTCTCGGTATCGCAGGCCTGGCGGGCGCGGGGAAAACCGAGCTGTGCAAGGCGCTGTTTGGCGCCAGCAAAAGCCGCGTCGAAAAAGGCGAGCTGCACGGCAAACCGTGGCGGCCGCGTTCTCCGCATGATTCGGTGGAAAACCGCATGGCGCTGGTGCCAGAAGAGCGTCGCAAGGAAGGTATTTTTATCGATGAACCGGTGAGCATGAATCTGAGCGTCAGCGCCGACAACAGCTTTTCCCGCTGGAGCCTGTTCGGCCATCGTCAGGCCTGGCGCTGGGCTGAAGAGGTGATTCAGCGCCTCAACGTGCGCACCACTGGCCCGGCGCAGATTCTGCGTCGCCTATCGGGCGGTAACCAGCAAAAAGTGGCAATTGGTAAATGGCTGCGCAATAACGCCGATGTGCTGATTTTTGATGAGCCGACCAAAGGCGTCGACATCAAAGCCAAGACCGACCTGTTTAGTCTGATTGATGGCCTGGCGCGCGAAGGCAAAGGCATCATTTACGCTTCGGGCGAGTTTTCCGAACTGGTCGGCTTATGTGATCGTATTTGTGTGCTCTGGGATGGGCGCATTGTGGCAGAGATGGAAGGTCGTGAGGCCACTGAAGAGATGCTATTGCTTTATTCCACCGGAGGAACCCCTGCGTGAGCAGCAAAGAACTATCCCTGAACCCGCAGCCTTCTCTGCGTCATAAATTATTCGATTTTCTCTATAAATGGGGCATGTTGCTGACCGTGGTGATCCTGATCGCCGGGTTTGGCCTGGCATCGGACAGCTTCCTCGAGCCCACCAACATCATCAACATCCTGCGTTCGATTGCTATCGTCACGGTGATTGCGATTGGCGTGTCGATTTCGCTGACCATCGGCGGCTTCGATTTGTCGGTGGGCTCAACGGCCTCACTGGCCAATGCGCTGGTGATTTCGCTGTTTGTCTGGCATGGCTTTGGCACCACCGAAGCGATCATCATTACGCTCCTGCTGTGCACCCTGGTGGGGCTGCTCAACAGCTTCCTGATCGTGATTCTGCGCATTCCCGACATGCTGGCTACGCTGGCAACCCTGTTTGTCATTCAGGGCGTGGCGATGACTTACAGCTTCGGCGGTTCGATTACCGAGAATATGGTGATGCCGAGCGGCGATATGGCGGAAGGCACCATTCCGGCGGCGTTTGGCTTGCTGGGTCAGGTGCCGACCATTGTCATCATCATGCTGGTGGTGACGATTGTGGCGCAATTGGCACTGTCGTTAACCAAACATGGCCGTCGCATGTACGCGCTGGGGGGCAATCCAGAAGCCGCACGACTTTCCGGTATTCGTACCACGCGCTATCGCGTTCTGGCCTATGTACTCGCATCCCTGCTGGCCGGGCTGGGCGGTATCTTGCTGGCATCACGTATTGGTTCTTCCCAGGTGAATGCCGGCAGCGGTTATTTAATGGATGCCGTTGCCGCGGCATGGATTGGCTTCTCGCTGGCCGGTTCCGGCAAACCTAACGCGCTCGGTACGCTGGTGGGCGCGGTGATTCTTGGTGTGTTGCAGAACGGGCTGGTGATGTTGTCCGTGCCTTATTACGCCATGGACATTATCAAAGGCCTGGTGCTGGCTCTGGCACTGGCAATTACCTACATTCAGCGCCGCTAAGGCGCGTTTACTGAGAAAGAGATTCTAATGAAAAAAATGACCCTTTCGCTGCTGGCATTAAGCCTGCTGAACGCCAACGCTGCCTTTGCCGATACGGTTACCCCGGTCCCTGCTGCGATTGCGAATCACGAAGGCCCGGTGCGCATCGCCATCATCCGTAACCTGGGCTCAGACGATAACACCACACAGTTTATTGCCGGTGCCATTCAGCAAGGTCGTCAACTGGGCTTTAAAGTCAGTACTTTCTTGAGTAATGGCGATGATGCGCGTTTCCAGGACTTCGTTAATCAGGCGATCAGCCAGAAATACGATGGCATCATTCTCTCTCACGGCAAAGAACCCTACTCCACCGCGCTGGTGCAACACATTGTCGATGCAGGGATCAAACTGTCCGTCTTTGATACCCCGGTGAATACGCCGATCAAAGGCGTGACCGTCACTGCGCAAGATGATGCCTCGCTGGCGCAGGCGTCACTGGGTCAGCTGATCAGTGATTTCCATGGTAAAGCCAACATCATCAAACTGTGGGTCGCAGGCTTCCCGCCGCAGGAACGTCGCCAGGTGGTGTATGAGAAATTGCTGAAAGAGAATCCAGGCATTCATCAGCTGGAATCCATTGGCGCAGTTTCTACCGATGTACAGGGCGACACCGCCAACAAAGTGGGTGCGATCCTGGCAAAATATCCAAAAGGCAAAATAGATGCGATTTGGGCATCGTGGGACGCATTCAGTCAGGGTGCTTACAAAGCGCTGCAGGAGAATGGTCGTACTGAAATCAAAATCTACAGTATTGACGTATCCAACCAGGACTTGCAGTTGATGCATGAGAAGAACAGCCCATGGGTGCAGACGGTCGCGGTCGATCCAAAAACCATCGGTGCGGTCAATATGCGCTTAGTGGCCAATAAAATCGCGGGTGAAGCCACTCCGGCAAGCTACGAGTTTAAGGCGTCTTCCATTTCGCAGCAGTTGCTGAACAGCCAACAAGGGGCGATTAACGTGGCAACCCTGAACAAGATCATTCCAGGCTGGGGTGTGAACAACGATTTTGTTGCGCCGTGGTTTGCCACGCTGGAAGCGAAGTACGCTAAGAAGTGATTTAGTGGCCGAATATGGCGGCGCTTAAGCCGGCATGCTGGTTAGCTAAGACCATACTCAAGGAGAGCTGCCGTTTTAAATGGCAGCTTTTTTTATGCGTATCAGAAATGGCCTGTGCGGCGGTCGGGCTGACCTATCGCTGCTAACCAGCATCACGCTGATGAAATCGCCGTTTTTACCAACCCAACACCAACTGCCGCTCCAATTGCGGATCCACCAGCGTCACATGCAATCCCACCAACCGCACGCCGCGTCCGGCTCGCCGTTCATCCCATGCCTGCCGCGCCACCGCGATCATGTCATCCTTGTTCAGTACCGGCCAAACATGCTCCTGCGTGGTCTGCTGGAAATCATTAAATTTGAGCTTCACCCCCTGACGCGCAATTTGCTTGTCGGGCCGGATATTTGTCAGACGTCGATCCAGCTCAGCATAGAGATAGTCAATGATGGCCAGACACTGCTCCCAGCTGTGGATGTCTTCCATCAGCGTGCGTTCGACACCGAGCGATTTGCGTTCGCGCTCCACCACCACATCACGCTCATCAATGCCGTTGCTGCGCTCCCAGAGCACGCGGCCGAATTTACCAAATCTCTTCAGCAGCAAGGCGAGATCGGCTCTCTGCACATCGGCGCAGGTGCGCAGTCCCATCTCTTCCAGTTTTTTGGTCGCCACTTTTCCTACGCCTGGAATTTTGCTCAACGGCAGCGTCAGTAAAAAGTCCGGCATCACTTGCGGTGTAATGACGTATTGCCCGTTGGGCTTATTCAAATCGGAGGCGATCTTGGCGAGGAATTTGATCGGCGCAATGCCCGCCGAGGCGGTTAAACCGGTTTCGCGCAGGATATCGGCACGTATCGCCTGCGCCATTAGCGTCGCTGAGCCCTGACAATGCTCGCTATCGGTAACATCAAGATACGCTTCATCCAGTGATAAGGGCTCAATCAATGGAGTGTAGCGTGCGAAAATATCGCGGATCTGGCGTGACGCCTCTTTGTAGGCATCGAAGCGTCCAGGCAGTAATTTCAGATGCGGGCAGAGCTTGAGCGCCATTGCCGTCGGCATTGCGCTGCGCACGCCATATTTGCGCGCGGGATAGTTGGCGGTGCTGATAACGCCACGCTGCACCCGGCTGCCGCCAATGGCGATAGGGATATCCGTTAATGAAGGATCGTCGCGCATTTCAACGGCCGCGAAAAAGCAGTCCATATCGACATGAATGATTTTGCGCATACGCCCTCCGAATACTGGATAAGTATACAGCAGTAAGAAACTTCGGCAATATTTGTTGAGCGACGAATTAAAGTTTACAAAATTCTGGTCGTAATCCCTTCAGGATTGCACCATTTTCTCGGAGACTGTCTTGATTAAACCTCAGACAATGTTAATGTTGCGCTGCGGTAGCGGATATTTCCGATAATGCAATACCAAGACGCTCAGCGTCATCGTCTCTCTTCACTTCAAGGTACACACAGAATGGGCAGAATCGCATTGTGGCTTGCGATGATTCTTATGCCAGTCCTTAGCTGGGCCATTTCGCCAGAGCCAACGCAACTGTCGGCACCGGTGAGCAAAGAGTTAAAGAAACAATTACTTGGCACCCCTGTTTTTATTCAGATCTTCAAGGAAGAGCGTACGCTGGAACTGTACGGCAAAATCGGTAATGAATATCGTCTGCTGGACAGCTATCGCATTTGTAATTTCTCTGGCGGTTTAGGGCCTAAGCGTCGTCAGGGCGATTTTAAAAGTCCGGAAGGGTTTTATAACGTTAAGCTGAACCAGTTAAAACCGGACAGCCGTTTCTACCGCGCGATTAATACCGGCTTCCCGAATCAATACGATCGTGATAAAGGCTATGACGGTAACTATTTGATGATTCACGGTGATTGCGTCTCAATTGGCTGCTACGCCATGACCAACGCATCAATGGATGAGATCTTTACCTACGTCAACGCTGCGCTGCGCAACGGTCAGCAGGATGTACAGATCAATATCTATCCGTTCCATATGACCGATAGCAACATGCAGCGTCATCGCTACTCAACGTACATCAACTTCTGGCGTGAACTGCAGCCGGGTTATGCGTACTTTGAGAAGTACCACATACCGCCAACGGTTAACGTGACGACGACGGGTCAATATGCGGTGAACAGCACGCCGGTGATTGCTACACCGGATGCTGCCTCGAAGTCATTCCTGGCGCTCACCCAGGCAAAATAATGCCCACTCGCCTGGCACTATCCGGTGCCAGGTTTCATTTCCTGTCAGCGGCTGTGTCGCAATCACCGTCACAACGTCCTTCGGCGTTGTTTGCTGCATAAAATCAATTTCTACATCCTGATCGAGCAACTTGGCTTTGCCAAATGGCGCACGCCGAGTGATCCAATACAGATTGGTCGAGCAGAACGCCATCAGATAACGACCGTCCGACAGCAGCATGTTAAACACGCCCTTCTCACGCATGTCAGCCGCCAGCTCAGCAATGTAGCGAAATACCGCCGGCCAGTTGCCCGGAGTGCGCGGATAACGCTCAGACAGCTTATGCAGGATCCAGCAAAACGCTTTCTCACTGTCCGTTTCGCCAACGGGTCGGAAAGTCCCGGTCTCCAGCTGTTTGTAGCCTTTCAGCTGCCCGTTGTGCGCGTAGGTCCAGTTACGTCCCCAAAGCTCACGGGTAAACGGATGGGTGTTTTCCAGCGACACTTCACCACGATTCGCCTGGCGGATATGAGCGACCACGGAATGTGATTTGATCGGGTAATCCTGCACCAGGCGGGCGATCGGTGAGTTAAAGCTGGGCTGAGGATCTTTAAATGTGCGGCACCCTTTTCCTTCATAGAAAGTGATGCCCCAGCCATCTTTATGTGGCCCGGTTCCGCCGCCACGCTGCACCAGACCGGTAAAACTGAAACAGATGTCCGTGGGGACATTGGCGCTCATCCCGAGCAATTCGCACATAGCAACCGCCTTAAGTCAGCACTCCCGCGTGAGCAGGAGTGACGCGTCATTACTTAACCATCTCTTTTTCGATCAGCAGCATCAGGATATGAATCACTTTAATGTGAATCTCCTGAATGCGGTCAGCGTAGCCAAAATGCGGTACGCGAATTTCGATATCCGCTGTGCCTGCCATTTTGCCGCCATCTTTACCGGTCAGGGTAATCACTTTCATCCCTTTGGCGCGTGCCGCTTCGACCGCTTTGATGATGTTCGCCGAGTTGCCTGAAGTGGACAGGCCCAGCAGCACATCACCTTCACGGCCTACAGCTTCGATATAGCGCGAGAACACATGGTCATAACCAAAATCGTTGCTGACGCAGGAAAGGTGGCTTACATCAGAGATGGCAATCGCCGGGTAGCCAGGACGATTTTCACGGTAGCGCCCCGTCAGCTCTTCAGCAAAGTGCATCGCATCACAGTGAGAACCACCGTTGCCACAGGAAAGCACTTTGCCCCCTGCTTTGAAGCTGTCTGCCAGCAAGACTGCCGCGCGCTGAATCGCGTGAATGTTCGCTTCGTCACTCAGGAACTTATTAAGCGTATCGGCTGCTTCATTAAGTTCTGAGCGAATAATGTCCTGATACATAGGGATGTCCTTTAGAGGAAAGATTTACCCTGCAAGTTTAACGGAATGGGACAAAGCCGCAAAGCGCCTGCATCGGGGAAAAATGCTCAGGCTTTGCCGTTCCTGCTCTGTTGGTCTCCAGAGAGTGCGATTTTGTGAGTTCCGTTGTAATTGCGATGTAAACAGATTGCTAAAAAGCAGCCACTGCTCTAAACCTTACCTTATAACAGGTCAGACCTCTTACAACTTACGGAGCGGTTCATTATGTTGCTTGCCTCGATTGTCGCGACGCTGATTGTCATTAGCGCCCTCTTCTACCATCAAGTTTCGCTGCGGCTCAGCAGTGTTGTCCTGTTGCTATGGACTGCCGGGCTGGCTGCTGCAGGCCTGTGGACGCCGTGGCTGCTGCTGCCACTGGCGATTATCCTGCTGCCCTTCAACCTGCCTGCCATGCGTCGCAGTATGTTCTCCAAACCTGCGCTGCACAGCTTCCAGAAAGTGATGCCGCCGATGTCGCGTACGGAAAAGGAAGCGATTGATGCCGGTACGACCTGGTGGGAAGGCGATCTGTTTCGTGGCAAGCCAGACTGGCAGAAACTGCACAACTATCCGCAGCCACGTCTGACGGAAGAGGAACAAGCCTTCCTCGAGGGGCCGGTCGAAGAAGCCTGTCGTATGGCGAATGATTTCCAGATCACTCACGAACTGGCCGATCTTCCGCCGGAACTGTGGGCGTATCTCAAGCAGCATCGCTTCTTCGCCATGATCATTAAGAAAGAGTATGGCGGCCTCGAATTCTCTGCCTATGCTCAGGCGCGCGTCTTGCAAAAACTGGCGGGCGTTTCCGGTATCCTGGCGATCACCGTGGGTGTACCTAATTCACTCGGCCCAGGCGAGCTGTTGCAGCATTACGGCACCGATGAGCAGAAAGATCACTATTTACCGCGTCTGGCACGCGGCGATGAAATTCCGTGTTTCGCGCTGACCAGCCCGGAAGCGGGTTCGGATGCGGGTGCCATTCCGGATACTGGCGTGGTGTGCATGGGCGAATGGCAAGGTCAGCAAGTGCTGGGCATGCGCCTGACATGGAACAAGCGTTACATTACGCTGGCACCGATTGCTACCGTGCTCGGCCTGGCCTTTAAACTCTCCGATCCCGATCATCTGCTGGGTGAGACTGAAGAGCTGGGTATTACCTGCGCCCTGATCCCGACGCAAACGCCGGGCGTAGAGATTGGCCATCGCCACTTCCCACTTAACGTGCCGTTCCAGAACGGTCCAACACGCGGTAAAGATATTTTCGTGCCGATCGATTTCATCATCGGTGGCCCGTCGATGGCCGGTCAGGGCTGGCGGATGCTGGTTGAATGCCTGTCAGTCGGTCGCGGCATCACCTTGCCTTCCAACTCGACCGGTAGTCTGAAAAGCATTGCGCTGGCAACCGGTGCTTATGCGCATATCCGTCGTCAGTTCAAAGTCTCTATCGGTAAAATGGAAGGGATCGAAGAACCGCTGGCACGCATTGCCGGTAACGCCTACGTGATGGATGCGGCGGCTACGCTTATCACCAGCGGCATTATGCTGGGTGAAAAACCCGCGGTGCTATCCGCTATCGTGAAGTATCACTGCACCCACCGCGGCCAGCGCGCCATTATCGATGCGATGGATATCGCCGGCGGTAAAGGCATTATGCTGGGCGACAACAACTTCCTGGCGCGAGCTTATCAGGGCGCACCGATTGCGATTACCGTGGAAGGCGCCAATATCCTGACGCGCAGCATGATCATCTTTGGCCAGGGCGCGATTCGCTGCCATCCATGGGTGCTGGAAGAGATGAACGCGGCGGCTAAAAACGATCTGGTGGCTTTTGACCGTGCCTTGTTCAGCCATATTGGCCATGTCGGTAGCAACAAAGTGCGCAGTCTGTGGCTCGGTTTAACCGGCGGCCGCACCAGCGCGTCGCCAACCCGCGACGTGACCCGCCGCTACTATCAGCAGCTCAACCGTCTGAGCGCCAACCTGGCGCTGCTGTCAGATGTGTCGATGGCGGTGTTAGGCGGCAGCCTGAAACGTCGTGAACGTATCTCAGCACGTCTGGGGGATGTGCTGAGCCAGATGTACCTCGCCTCTGCTACCCTGAAACGCTTTGACGATGAAGGCCGCAATGAAGCCGATCTGCCGCTGGTGCACTGGGGCGTGCAGGATGCGCTGCATCAGGCTGAGGTGGCGATGGATGACCTGCTACGTAATTTCCCTAATCGTCTGGTGGCAGGCGCGCTGCGCATGGTGATCTTCGCCGGTGGCAAACACTGCCCGGCACCGTCTGACAAACTGGATCATAAACTGGCGAAGCTGTTGCAACTGCCGTCAGCCACCCGTACACGTCTGGGCCGTGGCATGTACCTGACGCCAAGCGAACACAATCCAGCCGGCCAACTGGAGCAGGCGCTGCAGGATGTGATGGCCGCAGAAGTGATTCATGAACGTCTTTGCCAGCAGCAGAAAAAACATCTGTCGTTTACCCGTCTGGATGCGCTGGCACAGCGTGCGTTGAAAGAGGGCTGGATTGATGAGAGCGAAGCCAAAGTACTGACGCGCGCTGAAGCCAGCCGTCTCAAAGCCATCAACGTCGATGAGTTTGTGCCGGAGGCACTGGCCTCACCAAAGCCGCAGGATAAAGGCGCCACGCGCGCCAGTGAAGCCGCGTAACACGAAAAAGCCTCCTGACGGAGGCTTTTTTGATGGGCCAGGCATAACTTATCCCGCATACACATAGCGGTTTCGCGGCCAAAGCGCGCAGTGAATGGCGCGGTTATAAGATTGGAGCCTGACTTACCCCGCCTGACGAATGCGCGCAATCAGCGCATCGACATCCGCAATATGATCTGCCGCGAGAATCAACGTACGGCCCAGCGTGATGCAACTGCGAATGCATTCTGTCCGCATGGTCTCATCGGCGATCTGTTTGAAGTCGGCCACATGAGACATGCCCACGGTGCGACGAATCAGTTCCGTGCCGCAATAACCAATGGTGTCGCTCCATACTTTGCGCAGGAAGGCTTCCGCATAGCCCGGATACGCCAGCGCCACATCAGAGGTTTTGGCGTGAGCCAGTTCAAGGAAGCGGCTGGAGAACTGCGTCCAGACTTCATGCGCATCGCTCAGACGACGTTCACGCCCTTCTGCCGCTTCACGCGGGGCCAGCAGGCCCGGCAGGCAGCAGTAGTTAATCAGCAGATTGCCGATCGCGCTGCCGACATCAAAGCCAATCGGACCGAAATAGCCAAACTCCGCATCGATCACCTTCAGGCTACCATCGGCCACGAAGATTGAGCCGCTGTGCACATCGCCGTGCAGCAGCGCTTCGGCATCCGCAAAGAAGCGGTGCTTCAGCCTGGCCACCGCGATTTTCAGCGCATCGTCAGTGCGCAGGCTGACCACCAGCGGCTCCAGTGGCGCCGGATATTTATTACGCTCGTGATCGATAAAGGGATCGTTGAAGAACAGGTCTTCGGTGATTTCGCACATTTCCGGGTTGATGAAACGCGCGACTTCGGCCTTTTTCTTGTGCGGATGCAGGAAAAAATCAGAAGTATGAAACAGCGTCTGCGCCAGATATTCGCCCAGCTGACGCCCCGCTTCAGGGTAGTAAGCCCCTTTCACCAGCTCGCCGCGCCAGATGCGATGGCTGGAGAGATCTTCCATCACCATCACCGCCAGTTCGGCATCGTAATGGGTGACGTTAACCGTGTGCTCTGGGCAATGTTTATAGTGCTCAACCAGCGTCTGCGCTTCGAGGCGCGCGCGATCCAGCGTTAACGGCCAGGACTCACCCACGCAACGCACATAGGGCAGTGCCTGTTTCACCACCACGCGGCTCTGTCCTTGGTTATCGAAAATCTTGAACACCAGGTTGAGATTGCCATCGCCGATCTCTTCTGCGCTGACCAGCGCTGACGGATCGTCCACACCGCCAAATTTTTTAGCATATTCCACCGCATCAGCAGCGGTGAAGGTACGGTATTGCGACATTGCCTGTTCCTCGACATTCGATAGTAATAAGCCGTTTGGACGTCTATACATCCGTCACGCATGTTGGCACAATAGCCGCTATTAACGCAACAGGGATTTCACACCATGCAAACACTTCGTACCACCAGTCTTGAGGTCCGCGATAATCAACTGTGGATCCTCGACCAGCAAGCGCTGCCACAACAACAAAACTGGCTGCCTGCGCACACTGTGACGCAGTTGGTTGATCACATCCATGCGCTGCGCGTGCGCGGTGCCCCGCTGATTGGCCTTTCAGCCAGCTTGCTGCTGGCGCTGCTGGGCGAGCAAGGTGTCACCCGCGCGGCATTGGCGGAAGCGCTGGAGGTGTTGCGTGCGTCGCGCCCGACTGCCGTCAACCTGATGAACAATCTGGATCGTATGAAGATTGCGCTGGCGGAGAGCGATCACGTCAACGCCCTGAGCGCCGAAGCGCTGCGCCTGGTGGCAGAAGATAAGCAGCTGTGTGACAACATTGCCCGCGCTGGCAGCGCTCTGGTCAAGCCAGGCAGCCAGCTGCTGACGCACTGTAATACCGGCGGTCTCGCCACCGCAGGCGTGGGTACAGCACTGGGCGTGATTGCGCATGCCCATCAGCAAGGATTAGTGAAAAGCGTCTGGGTGGATGAGACGCGACCACTGCTGCAGGGCGGCCGTTTAACCGCGTGGGAATTGGGCGAGCTGCACATTCCCCACCAGCTGATCACCGATTCGATGGCTGCAAGTTTAATGGCGCGCGGCGTGGTCGATGCGATTTGGGTCGGCGCAGACCGCATTGCCGCTAACGGCGATGTGGCGAACAAAATCGGCACCTACAGCCTGGCGGTACTGGCGCACTATCACGGCATTCCGTTCTATGTGGCGGCGCCGCACACCACGCTGGATCGTCAATGCCCGAACGGCGATGCCATCCCGATTGAGCAGCGTGCCGCCAGTGAAGTCACCGGCGTATCCGGCAGTTTTGGTAGTGTGCAGTGGGCACCGGATAACGCGGTGGTCTTCAATCCGGCATTTGATGTCACCCCAGCTGCACTGATCAGCGGTTGGGTGTTGGATACCGGCGTCGTGACGCCAGAGCAGGTTAAGGAAGGGATTTTTCAGCCTTAAGGGTGCGCCAGATGGCGTATCCTGTGTTTACGGTGCGCCAGAAATGAAAAGGTCGCCATCAATGGCGACCTTATGAGGACGAGCCCTATGTTGTCAGATGCACCCTGAAGAGTGACCTTTCAATGCCTTAATCCATTTTGTCGTGTGCAGGTTTACGCGCACAGCGCGTTATGCCAGACGGGGATAAGCATCCGCAATCTTGTCGCCGGTAAAGTTGGCGATCCAGCCTTCCTGATTATCGAAAATACGAATCGCGGTAAAGTGCGGTTCAGAGCCCATATCAAACCAGTGCGCCGTGCCTTCAGGTACTGAAATCAGATCATTCTTCTCGCACAGAATCTGGTAAACCTCATTGCCAATATGCAGGCAAAACAGACCAGATCCTTCAACGAAGAAACGCACTTCATCTTCGCTGTGCGTGTGTTCATTCAGGAACTTCTCGCGCAACACCTGCTTGTTAGGATTGTCAGCTCGCATGCTCAGCACATCCCAACTCTGATAGCCTTTCTCTGCCACCAGACGATCGATCGCGTGCTGATAGGCCTTGATCACCGTTTCAGCATCAGGGTCGTTCCCCAGATCGCGATCCGCTTCCCAACGCTCAAACCGAACGTTTTTGGCGTTCAGGCGCTCGCGAATCGCCTCGGCATCGGTACTGTGCCACAGTGGCTGGCTGGATTCGGTATCGCTAAAAATTGTCAGTGCACTCATGTTAAATCGACTCCGGATTAATCTGCGAAAAATCGTTTACCTGGTGATGGCGACTGGCGTTATCGGCCTCGCCACGAATTAACTGCAATGTGTGCCAGCCTGCTTGTGCCGCGGCATCCAGTTCCTGATGGATATCTGACAGGAACAGCAACGAAGACGGTGCCAGGCCAATGTGTTCGGCGATGTTGTGATACGACTGAGTTTCACGCTTGGCGCCCACCGCGGTATCAAAATAGCCGCTAAACAGCGAGGTTAAATCACCTTCATCGCTGTAGCCAAATAACAGTTTCTGCGCAGGCACCGATCCCGAGGAATAAACATACAGGGCAATCCCCTGTTGCTTCCAGCGTTCAAAAGCAGGCAGCACATCGGGATAAAGATGGCCGGTGAACTGACCTTCAACGTAACCCGCACGCCAGATCATCCCCTGCAGCGCTTTTAAACCGGGCGATTTGCGATCTTCATCGATAAAACCAATCAGCGTGGCGATGAGGTCATCCAACGATGCTTGTGGCGCCGCTGACTCTTCACGCACTGCGTTTAGCGCCGCAACCACCTTCTCATCCGTTTGGTTATCCCGCACGAAGGCTGCCAGATGCTGACGTGCATAAGGAAACAGGACATTGTGCACAAACTGAATATCACTGGTGGTGCCTTCAATATCAGTAACTATCGCGCGAATCATTGGGTCTCCAGCAGTCGACGTTGCAGTTCACATTCAAACAGGAATTCCAGCCCTTCCAGGTGGCGGCGCGCTTCGTTGACGTCTTTGCCCCAGCAGGTTAAGCCATGACCACGTAGCAGGAAGCCATACTGCAACGGCGTCTCGGCAGCAAACGCTTCAATGCGCTGCGCCAGTGCATCAATATCCTGGTCGTTATCAAACAGGGGAATCGCAACGGTATTGAGATGCGTCTCCTGACCCGCGAGGGTTTTCTGCATCTCATAACCGCTCAGCAGTAATGCGCTTCCACGCTCCACGCGCGACAACACAGTGGAGTTCACCGTATGAGTATGCAGCACGGCACCCGCTTGCGGAAACAGACGATAAATTAAGGTATGCAGCCCGGTTTCCGCCGACGGTTTGCGCCCGGAAGGCACGCTGTTGGTGGCGATCTCAACCTGAATGAAGTCATCACGTGTCAGGCTACCTTTATCTTTACCCGATGCGCTCAGCAGGCAGTATTCCGCGTTCTGACGCACCGACATGTTTCCGCCGGTAGCGGGTGCCCAGCCTTTTGCGCCAATCCAGTGGCAGGCGGCCACTAAATGTTCCAGTGGGAGAAAATCCGTCATAGTGAAGGTGAGGCTCCGCTGATAGGTTTAGACGTCTAAGCGTCTCGATTGCCAAATATTAGCATCCTGTGTAGAGTGGCAGCAACACAGGGTTTCTCCGCATCGACATTCGCGCTTAAGGCCACTAAATAATGACGCAGCTCAACCTGACTCCCGAGAGCAAATTACCGGCACTCGGCACCACGATTTTCACGCAAATGAGCGCCCTTGCCGCGCAGTTCAACGCCATCAATTTATCACAGGGTTTTCCGGATTTTGACGGCCCGCAATATTTACAGGATCGTCTGGCCTATCATGTGAGCCAGGGCGCAAACCAATATGCGCCGATGATCGGTGTGTTACCCCTGCGTGAAGCGATTGCCGATAAAACCGCTGAGCTTTACGGTCACACGCCCGATGTTAACAACGATATTACCGTGACCGCGGGCGCGACCGAAGCGCTGTATGCCGCCATTACGGCGCTGGTGCGTCCGGGCGATGAAGTGATCTGCTTCGATCCCAGCTACGACAGTTACGCGCCTGCTGTTCAACTGGCCGGCGGCGTGCTGAAACGCATTGCATTGCAGCCACCGGGATTCCGCGTGGACTGGAGCGAATTCCGCAGCCTGCTGAGCGCGAAAACCCGTTTAGTGATTCTGAATACGCCGCACAACCCTTCTGCGACCGTGTGGCGTAAAAGCGATTATGCCGAGTTATGGCAGGCGATCGCTGAGCAGGAAATCTATGTGCTAAGCGATGAAGTCTACGAGCACATCTGTTTTGATGCAGAGGGCCACGCCAGCGTGTTAGCGCATGCCGAGTTACGCCAGCGTGCCATTGCCGTCTCTTCGTTTGGCAAAACCTTCCATATGACCGGATGGAAAGTGGGCTACTGTGTTGCACCAGCAGCGATCAGCGCCGAAATCCGTAAAGTACATCAGTATCTGACGTTTTCGGTCAATACCCCGGCGCAGCTGGCAATTGCCGATATGCTGCGTCAGGAGCCAGAACATTATCGTGACCTGCCCGCCTTCTATCGCGCACGCCGCGATTGCCTGGTTGATGCATTGTCGGGTAGCCGCTTCAGGGTGTTGCCGTGTGAAGGCACTTACTTTGTGCTGCTGGATTACAGCGCCATTTCCGATCTGGATGACGTCAGTTTCTGCCAGTGGCTGACCAAAGAAATTGGCGTGGCAGCCATTCCGCTGTCGGTATTCTGCGCCGATCCGTTCCCGCACAAGCTGATTCGCCTGTGTTTTGCCAAACAACCCGCGACACTTATCGCCGCTGCGGAGCGCTTATGTCAGCTTTAAAAATTACCGTTCTGCAGGAAACCCTGAGTTGGATGGATGGCGAAGCCAACCTGCATCACTTCGATGGCGTATTGAAAGGCATTGAAGGTCGCGATCTGATTCTGCTGCCTGAAATGTTCACCACGGGTTTTGCCATGGAAGCAGCGGAGAGTTCGCTGCCGCAGCAACAGGTCATTGAATGGCTGCACGGCCATGCGAAAACCAGTAATGCGCTGGTCGGTGGCAGCGCAGCCATCCAGACCGAAAAAGGTGCCGTGAACCGTTTTCTGCTGGTTGAGCCGAATGGCACTGTTCATCAGTATGACAAACGCCATCTGTTCCGCATGGCGAATGAGCATGAACACTATGTTGCAGGCGATACGCGAGAAGTGTTTACCTGGCGCGGCTGGCGTATTCTGCCGCAGATTTGTTACGACCTGCGTTTCCCGGTGTTCTCACGCAATCACAATGATTACGATCTGGCGCTCTATGTTGCCAACTGGCCAGCACCACGTGCACTGCACTGGCAGTCTTTGCTGATGGCCCGTGCGATTGAAAATCAGGCGTATGTCGCCGGTTGTAACCGTGTCGGCAGCGACGGCAATAGCCATCAATACAGCGGAGACAGCCGGATTATTTCGCCGCTCGGTGAGATACTCGCCGCTGGCGAACCTTTTGCCCGCGCCCGGCTGGATGCGGAGCTGTCACTGGACGATCTGCAAGCCTACCGCGATCGCTTCCCGGCATGGCGCGATGCCGATGGGTATACGTTGAAGTAAAGCGCGTTTTATCGCGCATAGGCATTTGAATACGCGTAAAAAAAGGCAGCCTTGTAAGGCTGCCTTTTCGTTTTCCCTAAAATTACAGCTCGAAGCGATCCAGATTCATCACCTTGGTCCAGGCTGCCACGAAGTCATTGACGAACTTCTGTTTGGCATCGCTGCTGGCATAGACTTCGGCCAGTGCACGCAGGATGGCGTTGGAACCAAACACCAGGTCGGCGCGCGTGGCGCTGTATTTCACTTCACCACTGGCACGATCGCGGCCTTCGAACAGTTCGGCGCTCTCATCGGTAGCGCGCCATGCGGTGCGCATATCCAGCAGATTGACGAAGAAGTCATTGCTCAGTACGCCGACACGATCGGTGAACACACCGTGCTGACTACCATCGAAGTTGGTGCCCAGCACGCGCAGACCACCCAGCAGCACGGTTAATTCCGGTGCGCTCAGGGTCAGTTGTTGTGCTTTATCCAGCAACAAGGTTTCGGTGGATGAGCCACCTGCGATACGACGATAGTTACGGAAACCATCCGCCAGCGGTTGCAGCACATCGAACGACTCAACCTCAGTCTGGTCCTGACGTGCATCGACGCGGCCCGGAATAAACGGCACTTGTACCGCGACACCTGCCGCTGCGGCAGCCAGTTCGATGCCGACGCTGCCGGCCAGCACAATCACATCCGCCAATGACGCTTTACCTGACTCCTGCTGAATTTTCTGCAGAGTTGGCAGCACATCATGAATCACGCTGGCATTGACCGCCCAACCGTTTTGCGGTGCCAGTGCCAGACGTGCACCGTTGGCGCCGCCACGTTTGTCACCGCCACGGAAAGTGGAAGCAGATGCCCAGGCAGCAGAGACCAGTTGGCTGGCACTTAAACCTGAAGCCGCAATTTTTGCTTTCAGATCAGTGATGTCATCAGCGCCTGGCTGATGTGTTGCCGCTGGCAACGGATCCTGCCAAATCAGATCTTCCTTCGGCACTTCAGGGCCGATGTAACGCGCTTTTGGCCCCATATCACGATGGGTCAGTTTGAACCAGGCACGGGCAAAAGCTTCATTGAACGCCTGCGGATCGTTGAGGAAACGGCGAGAGATCTTGCCGAACTCTTCGTCAAAACGCAGCGTCAGATCGGTCACCAGCATGGTGGGCTTACGCTTTTTCTCCGGATCGAACGGGTCTGGAATGATCGCTTCTGCATCCACCGCTTCAAACTGGATCGCACCCGCTGGGCTGTGTGTCTGCACCCATTCGTATTTGAACAGGTTCTCGAAGAAGTAGTTGCTCCACTGGGTAGGTGTCTGTGTCCATACCACTTCCAGGCCGGAAGTAATGGCATCCGCACCTGCGCCACTGCCGTAGCTGCTGCTCCAGCCGAGGCCCTGCGCTTCCAGAGGCGAGGCTTCTGGATCAACACCTACATGGCTGGCGGCAGCCGCACCGTGCGTTTTACCCAATGTATGACCACCGGCAATCAGCGCGACGATCTCTTCATCGTTCATGCCCATATTGCCAAAGGTGGCACGAATGGCTGGCGCAGCTGATTTTGGATCGCCGCTGGCTTCCGGGCCTTCCGGGTTGACGTAAATCAGACCCATTTCGGTGGCACCCACCGGCGCATTGGCAAGACTTTCTGGGTGGCGATGCGCCAGCCATTCAGTTTCGTTACCCCAATCCACATCCATATCCGGTTCCCACACATCTTCACGTCCGGCACCAAAGCCGAAGGTGCGGAAACCGGCGTTCTCCAGCGATACGTTGCCCGCCAGAATGTAGAGATCGGCCCAGGAAATTTTCTGCCCGTACTTCTGCTTCACCGGCCACAGCAGGCGACGCGCTTTATCGAGGCTGACGTTATCCGGCCAGGAGTTCAGCGGTGCGAAACGCTGCTGACCACGGCCGGAACCGCCACGACCATCCACGGTGCGGTAAGTACCGGCACTGTGCCACGCCATGCGAATGAACAGCCCAATATAGCTGCCCCAGTCGGCTGGCCACCAGGATTGAGAGTCGGTCAGAATAGCGCGGATATCCGCTTTTAACGCCGGGTAATCCAGCTTGCTGAACTCGTCGCGGTAGTTGAAGTTTTCACTGAGGGGATTGGAACGGCTGGAGTGCTGGTTTAACAGGTCGACACGTAACATATTTGGCCACCAGTCGCGGTTGGTTGTTCCGCTCCCCGCGCCACGTGCCAGTACGCTTTTTTCTTCAGACGCCCCGTGATGAAAGGGGCACTTACCTGACGCTGCTGGATTATCGTTATTGTCGTGCGTGCTCATTTTTCGGCTCCGTTTGCTTCACATTGTCCGGTAAAGATAACCGCACATCGTGAAAGAATATATTTGGATGAACCGAAGGTTTTGATAGTTACTGTCTTTCAAGCGCAGCGTGTGACATGGCGCACAGAAAGTAGGGGCTTATAGCCAATTGCGCATAATTTAGTCACTAAGACAGGTGTCATTCGCGGCCAGCTACGCATAAATGCGTCATTAAAACGGGTGTCGTTTACAGCCGGGTGTGCATGAATGCGTCATTAAAACAGGTGTCGTTTACAGCCGGGTGAGCATAAATGCGTCATTAAACCGGTATCGTTTACAGCAGGTGTACCAAAATGCGCGCCCTGCAGTCATTGGAGTGTTGCAGGGCCGCCATTTAGGGTGGCCGTGACAAAATTAGCTGCCGCGATAGGTTGACCACGACCACGGTGAGATCAGGAACGGCAGATGATAATGGCTGCCCGCTGAACTAATCACAAAATCAATCTGTGCACTGACGTATAGCGCATCGCGTCCGTCAGCAGCGAAATAGTCACCGATCTCTGCGGTCAATCGATAATGGCCTGGCGCCAACGGCTCAGGCGTTAAATCCTTGATACGGCCATCGCTATCGGTTTCACCCTCCGCGATCGGCAACCAGCCTTCCGGGCTGTTCTGCTCCAGGGATATGGCCACGCCGATGGCGGGTTTACCCAGCGCGGTATCCAGAATGTGAGTGGTAATGGTGCTCATATAATGCTCTCCTTAAGCCGTAACAGGGTGATTTCACGCAGTTGCGTCAGCGCTTCCTGCTGCTCTGTCTCTGCATCATTGTTGAGCCTGCGCTGCAATTCCGCCAGCATCTCCTCGCCACTGCGTCCTTTGGCGCGAATCAAAAACACCCGGCTGAAGCGCTGTTCATAGGATTGATTGCCCGCCAGCATGGCAAATTGCAGCGCGCCATCGGCCTGCTGCATCGCCGACTGCTCATTGCGTGACAATACTGCCTCTTTGCCCGCGCCCGCGGCTTTTTCACCAATACGTGGGTGCGCGCGTAATGCCTGTTCCAGTTCGGCACCTTGCCAGCGCTTTGCCAGCGTTTCAGCGGTCTTATAGAGCGCTGAAACATCGGCGAAAGGCCGTGCGGCTACCAGCGCCTGCTGCCAGTCAGGAATCGCCACGCAGTGGGCTATCGCTGTGTGTGCCTCATTGGGCGTGGCATCGTTAAACACCGCTAACTCCATGCAACGGCTCCTTAAGCCTGTGCCAGATCGTTGACCGCTTGCAGATAAGCCTGCACGCCCAGCGCCACATCCGCTACCTGCACGGACTCGGCTGGATGATGGCTAATACCGCGATGGTTGCGCACGAACAGCATACCCACAGGCCAGCGATCGGCGATCGCAATCGCGTCGTGCCCTGCGCCGCTTGGCAAAGAAACGCTGCGGCCCTGCACCGTTTCCACCGCGTGGCTCAGCGCCTGTTGCAAACGTGCATCACAGGTGGTTGCCGCAATACGGTAATACTCGCTGGCGGTAAAAGTCAGTCCACGCCGCAAGGCAATCGCTTCGGCTTGTGTCAGCAGCGCGGACAACAGGCGCTCCAGCGGCTCATCCTGCGGCCCACGCACATCCAGTGAAAACTGCACTTCACCGGGGATAACATTCACTGCGCCCGGCAAACAGCTCAGGGTGCCGACCGTGGCCACCAGTTGTGGATCTTGCTCGGCGGTGGTGTGCTCAACAAACACCATCCACTCGGCGGCGGCGGCCAGTGCGTCTTTACGATGGGTCATCGGCACCGTGCCAGCGTGGCCCGCTTCACCGATAAAGCTGCAATTCAAACGACGCGCGCCGTTAATCGCGGTCACCACGCCAAGCGCCAGATCTTCCTGTTCCAGACACGGCCCTTGTTCAATGTGCAGCTCGAGGTAAGCCGCAATGTCGTTGACGTCGCGTGCCGCCTGCAAAATGTTGGCAGCGTCCAGACCGAGATCCTGCATCGCTTCCGCCACAGTTATACCGTTTCCATCCGGATGCGTTACCCAACTCTCGGGCCATGTGCCGGTAATACCCCGGCTGCCCAACAGCGTTATGCCAAAGCGTGTGCCCTCTTCATCGCCGAACCCGACAATCTCAATCGCCAGCGGTAAGCGCAGCTGCCGATCGTGCAGCCACTGTACGGTTTCAATGGCACTCAGCACACCCAGCATGCCGTCATAGCGCCCGGCATTGCGCACCGTGTCCAGATGAGAGCCCAGCAGCAGCGCCTGTGCGCCGGGTTCAGCAGACTCATAACGACCGCAGATATTGCCCACCGCATCTTGCCAGGTGGTCATGCCGGCCGCCTGCATCCATTCTGCCACGCGGGCGTTGGCGCGGACCTGTTCAGGCGAGAGATAGACACGCGTCAGGCCATCCTCACTTTCACTGATTTCAGCCAGGGCATCGCAGCGTGCCATGACGCGGGCAGCAGCGGACTGCGCCTCGCTGGCGGTCATCAGGCTGTTGCTCATGCGTGGCTCCCGTAATGATCCCACGCCGCCTGCATGGCCGCGCCTTGTGTCGAACGGTAACCCACATGGTTCAATACCGCTTCCAGCGCGCTCAGGGTTTGCATCACGCAATCTTTGCGCGCGTTGTAGCCCATAGTGCCGATGCGCCACACTTTGCCGTGCAGCGGGCCAAACGAGGTGCCGATCTCAATACCAAAATCTTCCAGCACCAATTTGCGCACCTGATCGCCATTCACGCCCTGCGGGATCACCACACCGAGGACGTTGTTCATCTTGTGTTTCAGGTCACCAAAGGTTTCGAGGCCCATGCCCTGAATTCCTTTCAGCATCGCCTCGCCATGCAACTTATGACGTGCAATGCCTTTATCCAGCCCTTCCTGCATCATCAAACGCGCGCACTCACGTGCACCAAACAGCGCGGTGGTGGCTTCGGTATGGTGGTTCAGACGCTCCGGCCCCCAGTAATCCATGATCATGCCGAGATCGAAATAGTTGGAGTAGATCATCTCCTCATCGCCATCCTGATGATCCGCGGTACGGATGCCCTCTTCCACACACTTACGTTTGCGGATCACCGCTTCCATCTGCGGGCTGAGGGTAATCGGCGAAGTGCCCGACGGGCCGCCAAGGCACTTCTGCATACCGGCAGATACCGCATCCAGCCCCCAGGCATCGGTTTCCAGCGCGTTACCGCCCAGTGAAGCGGTGGCATCGGTGTAGAACAGCACGCCATATTTCTGGCAGATGGCACCGAGTTGTTCCAGCGGTTGCAGCATGGTGGTGGAGGTATCGCCCTGCACCGTCAGCAGCAGGCGTGGCTGCACTTTTTTGATCGCGTCTTCAATTTGATCGGGGGTGAACACTTCGCCCCACGGCACTTCAATAGTGTGCACTTCGGCGCGGCAGCGGCGGGCAATCTCACACAGCAGATGACCAAAGCGGCCAAACACCGGCACCAGCACTTTGTCGCCCGGACGGATAGCCGAGAGCAGAATCGCTTCGATACCGGCGCGCGAGGTGCCGTCAATCAACATGGTCCAGCGGTTTTCGGTACGAAATACACCACGATACAGCGCCATCACTTCATTCATGTAGTGCGTCATCGCCGGATCGTACTGACCCAGCAACTGGCTCGACATGGCGCGCAGGACACGCGGATCGGCGTTGATAGGACCCGGCCCCATCAGCAGGCGTTGTGGTGGATTAATTTGCGAAAACTGACTGATATCCATGTGCTATTCCTTTTGAAGACTTAAAGACGGACGGTGGAGATAAACTGTTTAAGCTCGGCGGTCTGCGGATTGGCAAACAGCGTTTTGCTGTCGCCCTGCTCCCAGACGCGGCCCTGATGCATAAACACCACGCGATCGCCCACATCACGGGCGAAGTTCATTTCATGGGTAACGAGGATCAAGGTCATGCCTTCGGCAGCCAGCTGTTCCAGCACCTTCAGCACTTCGCCCACCAGTTCAGGATCGAGCGCTGAGGTGATCTCGTCACAGAGTAATACTTTCGGCTGCATCGCCAGCGCACGGGCAATCGCCACACGTTGCTGTTGACCACCGGATAAATTGGCCGGGTAGTAGTTAATGCGTTCGCCAAGGCCGACCTTTTCCAGCATCTGCGTCGCCAGCTCGCGGCATTCAGTTTCGCTTTTCTTCAGTACCCGGCGCGGCGCCAGCATCACGTTTTCCAGCGCGGTCATGTGCGGGAACAGGTTGAAGTTCTGGAACACCATGCCCACCGAGCGGCTGATTTCACGCGCCTGTGATTCACGGTCGGTGATCGTCATACCGCCGAGTTTGATGCTGCCTTCCTGGTAGCCTTCCAGTCCGTTCATGCAGCGCAGCAAGGTACTTTTGCCCGAGCCGCTGCGGCCGATGATCGAAATCACCTCGCCGTTGTCGATATCCAGATCGACACCTTTCAGAACGTGGTTGTCGCCGTAGTACTTCTGGACCTGATTAATGGTGATGAGCGGCATTGAATTTTTTCTCCAGGTACTGGCTGTAACGCGACAGCGGATAACACATCAGGAAGTAACCCAGCGCCACCAGGCCAAATACCTTAAAGGGCTGATACGTCACATTGTTCAAAATAGTGCCGGCTTTAGTCAGCTCGACGAAACCGATAATCGATGCCAGCGCGGTACCTTTGATCACCTGAACGGCAAAGCCCACGGTCGGCGCGATGGCGATGCGAATCGCCTGTGGTGCTACCACGCGAAACAGCGTTTGACCAAAACTCAGGCCGAGGCAGCGCGATGCTTCCCACTGGCCTTTCGGCAGCGCACGAATACTGCCGTGCCAGATATCCACCAAAAATGCGCTGGTGTAGAAAGTTAATGCCAGCGAAGCGGCGGTCCAGGGCGCCACATCAATGCCAAACAGCCCGACGCCAAAGAAGGCGAGGAACAACTGCATCAACAAAGGCGTGCCTTGAAACAGTTCGGTGTAGCAGCGAATCAAGCGCGTCAGCCAAGGGCGTTTTAGCAGACGCAAAAACAGCAATGGCAAGGTCACCAGCGTGCCGCCAAAGAAGGCCACCAGCGACAGTAAAATCGTCCAGCGCGCCGCCAGCAGCAGGTTGCGCAGGATGTCCCAGTCAGTAAAGGTTGTCATGCGGGCTGCGCTCCAAACCATTTACGCCCCAGCGCCAGCAGCAGCTGTCGCATGGCAATCGACAACGCCAGATAGATCAGCGTGGTCACCAGATAGACTTCAAAACTCAAGAAAGTACGCGACTGAATCAGGTTGGCGGCGAAGGTCAGCTCTTCGTACGACACCTGCGACACCACCGATGAACCCAGCATCACAATGATGCACTGGCTGACCAGCGCCGGATAAATACGTTGCAGCGACGGCGGCAGTACCACGCGGATAAAGGTCTGCGTGCGGGTCAACCCCAGCACACGGCCCGCTTCCCATTGCCCTTTCGGCGTCACCTGAATGCCGGCACGAATAATTTCGGTGCTGTAAGCGCCGAGGTTAATTAACATCGCCAGCAGCGCCGCTTCGCCCGCCGTCAGTTTCAGACCAAGATTGGGCAAACCAAAGACGATAAAAAACAGCTGTACCACAAATGGCGTATTACGGATCAGTTCGACATAAACGCCCCAGATTCGACTCGCCCAGCTCGTTTTTTCACTGCGCAGTGCCGCGCCGAGAATCCCCAGACTCACCCCGCCCACCGTGGCGAGAACCGTTATCTGAATCGTGACCCACAGCCCTGCCAGTAACTCTGGCCAGTGCGGCCAGAGATCTGCAAAATTGAGTTGCCCAATCATTGCGTTATGCGCCGAGGTTGGCTGGCAGTGGGGCTTTCAGCCACTCTTCTGACAGCTTGTTCAGCGTACCGTCTTTGATGCCCTGCTCAATCAACGCATTCACTTTGTCTTTCAGCGCCGGTTCATCTTTCTTCAGACCGATAAAGCACGGTGAATCTTTCAGCATGAACTGCGGCACCGGTGCTTTTTCTGCGTTCTGGCGCGCAATGGCCGCTACTACGAGGTTACCGGTTGCAACATACTGCACCTGGCCTGACAGGTAAGCAGACAGCGTGGTGTTGTTATCTTCATAACGCTTCACCTGCGCATCTTTTGGCGCCACATCGCTCAACACCATGTCTTCCACTGCACCACGCGTCACACCAATTGATTTGCCGCTCAATGCCGCCGCATCTTTCAGCGGCTCGCCTTTTGGACCAAATACGCCGAGGAAGAACGGCGCATAGGCACGGCTGAAATCGATCACTTTCTCGCGTTCGGCGTTTTTGCCCATGCTGGAGATCACCAGATCCACTTTATCGGTTTGCAGATACGGCACGCGGTTGGCACTGGAAACAGGGACCAGCTGCAACTTCAGTTTCATCTCCTTTGCCAGGTACTTGGCCATGTCGATGTCATAGCCCTGCGGCTGCAAATCGGTACCGACGGAACCAAACGGCGGGAAGTCCTGCGGCACCGCAACGCGGATGACGCCACGCTTCTGAATGTCTTGTAGCTGATCGGCCATCGCACTGCCGACCTGAGCCATCAGCAATGCTGCGCCTGCGACTGCCAGTAAAACTTTTTTCATTATGCACCCCGGTGAGTTTATCGTGAAACAAAAGATTCTTGATAAAACGATTTGCAACTAATGTGCCAACCACAGGGTGCGAGGAGTAAAGGGAAGAAAAACGAATAAACACGGAGTTTGGGGCGATAAAAACGGGCTTTAAGCCCGCATAAAAACCCGTTCCAAAAAGGTGCAAGGCACCAAAGTGGTGCCCTCTATCGGTGTTCCAGTTCATCCAGGTGCTGATAAAGATCGGCAATTTGATGAATACGCTGACGACCTTGTGACAGCATTTCATGCAGCAGTGCATTCGCCAGCAGGTTGATCAGACTCATCGCCGAGGCATAGCTATCAAAGGCCGAAACGCTGTCAAGCGGCGCGCACAGCTGCCAGTGTGCCAGGGTGATAATGCCCTGCGCCTGCGGCTCGCACAGCGCCAGCACCGGGATGTTGCTCTGCTGTAGCTGCTGCATCAGGGGGCGGATGATGCGTGGACGGCGACGGAAGGCCATCACCACTACGATATCTTCGGATGTGATATCCACCAGCTCCTCGCCCAGCGTCTGGCCGGGTTGCGGTAGCACATGTACCTGCGGACGCGCCTGCATCAGCTGCTGACGCAGGTGCAATGCCACCGGATAGGCGTTACGCATGCCGATAATAAACACCCGCTTTGCGGCACCCAGTGCCTGAATCACTTCGCCAAACTGCTGCGGGTCGATGCTGTTCACCCACTGCGTCAGGTTGGCCATCTCCTGCTTGTAATGACGCGACAGTAAGGTATTGCCCTGCACCGCATCGCGGTTGTCGGTGAGGGGCATGCCGCTCTGACGCAGCGTACGCAGCTCATCACGCATGTCCTTGTATTTCTCATAGCCCAGACGTTTAAACAGGCGGCTGACTGTCGCCTTCGATACCCCGCTCAGCCGCGCCAGCTCTGCGCTGTTGTAGCTGATCAGGTCATCAAAATGGTCAAACACAAAATCAGCAATACGCTGCTCCTGCGGCGACAATTGCGGATAGTGACTGCGAAGGCGTTCATCAAGCTGTTTCATCATGGGTCCTGTAACTTTCGTTTCATCACAAGCTAGCACAAATCGATCCACATTGATGTCCGACCAAAACTGGAACAGCTCTTGCTTAGATCACCTCACGGATTTGTAGGGGCTTCCATTACGGCGACCACTAACCCAATCCCCCCTACAAAAGAAACAATGATGAAGAGTTCACTATGATACAGAGCAACATGGCCCCGCTCGGCATGGCCGTCACCCCACATCATCTCGCCAGTGAAAGCGCACTGGCGGTTTTACGCGAAGGCGGTAACGCGATTGAAGCGATGGTGGCGGCCGCAGCCACTATCGCGGTTGTCTATCCGCACATGAACGGCTTGGGTGGCGATGGCTTTTGGTTGGTCGTGCCGCCCAATGGCGATCCTATCGCTATCGATGCCAGTGGCGCAGCAGGCTCGCTGGCCCACCTCGACTTCTATCACGGCGAAAGCCACATTCCGCATCGCGGTCCTAAAGCCGCGCTAACCGTAGCGGGCACGGTGAGTGGCTGGCAGGAGGCGTTAACGCTGGCTGAAGAGCTAGGTTCTGCGCCGTTGCCGTTAGCCCGTTTACTGCGTGACGCCATTCGCTATGCTGCCGATGGCATTCCTGTTACCGCATCGCAGGCTGCGGCCACTACCGCAAAGCAACATGAATTGCTTGATCAGCCTGGCTTCGCTGCGACCTTCTTGCCTGACGGCACCGTGCCTGGCGCCGGGAGCCGTTTTACCCAGCCCGCGCTTGCCAATACGCTTAGCGTGTTGAGTGAACAGGGTCTGGAGAGTTTCTATCGTGGCGAGCTGGCCCACCATCTGGCACGTGAAATGACCGCGCTGGGTATGCCGATCACCCTGGAAGATCTTCAGAAACAGCACGCGCGCCGCTGCACGCCGTTACATCTGGCACACAGCGAGGGCGACATCTGGAATATGACGCCACCGACGCAAGGTTTGGTATCGCTGGCAATTCTGGGCATCACCGACCGGTTGAACATGGCAGAGGCGGATGAGGCACAAACCGTGCACCGCATTGTTGAGGCCACCAAAAAAGCCTTTGCCTTACGCGACAAACACATCACCGATCCACGTCACATCGACTTCAATGTGCAAGAGCTGCTCGATGCCGATCACCTTGCCACACTGGCGGCGCAAATTAACCACCAGCAAGCCGCACCGTGGGGAACCGGACGAGGTCCTGGCGATACCGTGTGGATGGGCGTGATGGACAGCAGCGGCTTAGCCGTCTCCTTTATCCAAAGTATCTATCACGAATTTGGCAGCGGCGTCGTGCTGCCGGGCACAGGCATTACCTGGCAAAACCGCGGTGCCGCCTTTAGCCTGCAACCGGGCCATCTGCTGGCGCTGGAACCTGGTAAACAACCGTTCCATACCTTAAATCCAGCGGCTGCGCGCCTGAAAGATGGTCGCACGATGGTTTACGGATCAATGGGGGGCGATGGCCAACCACAAACGCAGGCGGCGATTTTTACCCGCCACGTGATTCAGGGACAGCCACTGCAACAGGCGGTCAGTGCACCGCGCTGGTTGCTGGGGCGAACCTGGGGACAATCCTCTGACTCTCTCAAACTCGAAGCGCGCATGTCAGCAGAAACGGTGCAGCAGTTGCGCAAACTTGGCCATGACGTTGAGCTGTTGCCTGATTTCAGCGAAGTCGTCGGCCACGCTGGCGCCATCGTCAGACACAATAACGGCATGCTGGAAGGTGCCTTCGATCCCCGTAGCAACGGCAGCGCAGCCGGCTTTTAAAGGAAACCATCATGCATTCGCAACCGGACTGGGCGGCTTATATCGCTCAAATGGAACAGATTCTGGCTCTGAAGCTGGACGAAGCACGTCGCGCTGAATTGCTGGTGCAGTTCAATCGCATCGCCGCCATGGCTGAACCGCTCATGGCTTTCCCGCTGGATGACCGGCTGGAAGTGGCAGGAGTGTTCCATCCATGAAACTGGCATCGTTATCCATCAAAGCGCTCAATCATGCGCTGAATCAAGGTGATATTAGCGCCCGTGAAGTGGCGCAACAGACGTTGAACGCCATTGAACAGCACAATCCAGCGCTCAATGCGTGGACCGAAATCACCGGTCAGCGCATGTTGCGCGAGGCGGATCAGGTCGATTTGCAACGCCAGCGCGATGAAGTATTGCCTGTGCTGGCGGGTATTCCTTATGCGGTTAAAAACCTGTTTGATGTTGCCGGTCACAGCACCCTTGCTGGTGCCAGCTTGTTCAGTGAACGTGCAGCGGCCTGCGAAGATGCGTGGGCGGTGAGTCAACTGCGTCAGTCCGGTGCACTGCTCTCCGGCATGCTGAATATGGATGCCTATGCTTACGGCTTTACCACCGAAAACACCCATTATGGCCCGACCCATAACCCGCGCGATTTGAGCCGCGTGGCCGGTGGTTCCTCGGGCGGCTCGGCGGCGGCCGTCGCGTCGGGCTTGGTGCACTTCTCACTGGGTACCGATACCAATGGCTCGATCCGCGTGCCGGCCTCGTTGTGCGGTATCTATGGACTCAAACCGACCTTTGGTCGCTTATCGCGCAGTGGCAGTCATCCTTTTGTTGCCAGCCTCGATCATATCGGTCCGTTTGCTCGCTCGGTGGAAGATTTGAGTCTGGTGTACGATGCGCTGCAAGGTCACGATGCCAGCGATGCTTTCCAGGCAGCGCAGGCGAAGGAACCGGCCAGTGACGGATTAGTCAAAGGCGCAGAAGGCATACGTAGCGCAGTGCTGGGCGGTTTCTTTTCGACCTGGTGCAGCGAGGAAGCACGCGCTGCCTTGCAAGTGGTGGCACAAGCGCTGGATGCCAGCGAAGAAGTCACGTTAGCCAACGCGGAAATTGCCCGCTCAGCAGCCTTTATCCTCACCGCCTCAGAAGGCGGCAATCACTATCTGCCCGCTTTGCGCAATATGCCCGAGCAATTCGAACCGAACTCTCGCGAGCGTCTGCTGGCCGGTGCGATGCTGCCTTCCGCGTGGTATGTGCAGGCGCAGCGCTTCCGCCGTCATTTCCAACAGCAGGTGTTACCCCTGTTTGAACAATTCGATGTCCTGATTGCACCGGCGACCCCTTGCACCGCCACCACCATTGGGCAAGAGACGATTCACATTAACGGCCAGGATTTGCCGACGCGCGCCAGTATGGGCATGCTAACGCAGCCGATTTCCTTCCTCGGCTTGCCGGTCTGTACCGTGCCTTTGCAAACTGCCAGCGGATTACCGATTGGCTTACAGTTAATCGCTGCACCGTTTAAAGAACATCTTGCACTGCGCGCCGCCTGGGCACTGCAGCAGCAAGGGTTGACCCTGCCACAAACCACCCTGATGGATGCGTAACCATGACACCTGAACATATTGATCGTCCTGCTGTGCTGGCTGAGGTGACCGCTGCGTTTTATCGCTATGAAGAAGCGCTGGTTAGCAACAATGTTGATGTGCTGGATGAGTTGTTCTGGCACGACGATCGCACCGTGCGTTTGGGCGCAGGGGAAAATCTGTATGGCATTGATGAGATCCGTGCATTTCGCGCTGCCCGTCCATCGAAGGGATTGGATCGCACGCTACGTAATACGGTGATCACCACCTTTGGAGATGACTACGCGGTGTGCAGCACTGAGTTCACGCGTGAAGGCGTGGAGAAGATGGGTCGCCAGCAACAAACATGGGTGCGCATGCCTTACGGCTGGCGGATTGTCGCGGCGCAGGTGAGTTTAATGAGCTAGCGTGATAAACCGATGCTCGTCAGTATGACTTAACTGGCGTGGTCAGGGCCGGTACGACAGTTCATGTCGTACCGGCCCAATGTGTCAGCGCGGAGTATCGCAGGTCGCTAAACAGCAGGAGCCGGGTGCGTCTCCATCCAGTGTTCGGCGATTTGCTGGCGCGTACAAATCCACACATTCTCATGCTGCTGGATATGGTCGAGGAAACGCTGCAAGGCGCGGAATTTGCCCGGGCGGCCCAGCAGTCGACAGTGCATGCCAATCGACATCATCTTCGGCGCGGTGTCGCCCTCTTCATACAACACATCAAAGGTGTCACGCAGATAGACAAAGAACTGCTCGGCGGTATTAAAACCCTGCGGTGAGGCGAAGCGCATATCGTTACATTCCAGCGTGTAAGGAATGATCAGATGGGGTTTCACCGTGCCATCCTGACACGTTACCTGCGTCCAGAACGGAAGATCGTCGCCGTAGTAATCGCTGTCATAACTGAAGCCACCGTTCTCCACCACTAAGCGGCGGGTGTTGGGGCTGTCGCGACCGGTATACCAACCGGTGGGCGCTTTACCAAACAGATCGCGCAGTACATCCACCGCCTGCTGCATGTGCTGACGTTCGGTTTTGGCATCCATCGACTGATAATGGATCCAGCGCCAGCCATGACTGACTACGTCGTAATCCGCGGTTTTGATTGCGTCCACAATCTCCGGATGACGCGCCAGCGCCATCGCCACGCCGAAAACCGTTAATGGCAATCCGCGCTTCTGGAACTCGTTGTGAATGCGCCAAAAGCCTGCGCGCGAACCGTATTCATAGAGAGAATCCATCGACATATGGCGGTCGGCGTAGCTGGCGGCGCCAATGATATCGGACAGGAATTGCTCAGAACCCGCATCGCCGTGCAACACGTTGTTTTCTGCCCCCTCTTCATAGTTGAGGACAAACTGCACCGCCACTTTCGCGTTGCCCGGCCACTGTGCGTGCGGCGGATGGTTAGCATAGCCAATCAGGTCACGCGGGTAGTTTTTGTTGAAGCTGTACTCTTTCTTTTCAGATACATCACTCATTCTGTAAATTCCTTAGTCAGTCCCCAACCAGCCCTTAGTTTAGGTGCTGAAATGCCCCGCTGAGCGCTTTTTCAATCGGGTAATCTAAATCCCCGTGTTTGCTGGTACCAAAGCCGAGCGCTACCAGCGATTCCACCATTTTTACTGCAGCGCTGACACCATCTATTACCGGCAGGCCCAACTCTTTCGTCAGCTCTTGCGCCAGTGAGGCCATACCGCCACAGCCCAGCACTATCGCGCCGCTGCCATCTTCTCGCTTCGCCTGAATGCAACGCTGGCGCACTTTTTCCTGCGCCACACCGCTGCCATCTTCCAGCGCTAGCACCGGAAGATCGATAGCGTGCAACGCCGCACAATGATGGGTAAAGCCATATTGCTGCAGCAGATGGCGGGCAATCACCAGGGTGCGCGGTAGCGTGGTGACGATTGAAAAACGTGTCGCCACCAGCGTTGCCGTGTGCATCGCGGCTTCCGCAATACCGATCACCGGACCGCTGGCCAGTTCACGCGCGGCCAGCAACCCCGGATCGCCGAAGCAGGCAATAATGTGCCCACTCACGCCCTGTGCTTTGCCTAGCTTGACCTGTTCCAGTACGCCGATTGCCGCAATGGCTTCATCGAAATGCCCTTCAATCGAAGGCACCCCCTCGCTCGGGCACACGGCCAGGATTTCAGTACCTGGTGCCGCTACCGCACGCGCGGCTGCACCGATGGTTTCTGTCATCGCCAGGCTGGTATTGGGGTTGATCACCTGAATCAGGCTCATGATGCAGCTCCATTGTGACCGGAAAATAACCGGGTGAAATCGGGTAACGTTTCGCCGCTGCGCTCAAAATGCAGGCTCGCCACGATATGTTCGAAATGATGCTGTAAGGCTGCGGTGAGCGCGGGAAGATCTTTCTGTCGCAGTAGATCCACCAGCCGATCATGATGATCGCAACGACATCCGCGCTGCCAGGGCGCACCATAGGCGGCAATCACTAATGATGAGCGCTGTGTCAGGCGCGTCACCATATCCGTCAGCACCTGATTACCGGAAATCGCCTGTAGCTGAATATGAAAAGCCGCAGAGAGCCGAATTGCCGCTGCGCCATCGTGCTGTTCGTGTGCCTGCTGCTCTTCCTCAATGAGTGTGCTCAGGGCAGCAAGGTGCGGTGGCTGAACGTGAGCCAGCACCGCGGGCAAATTGGCGCACTCGAGTAAGCTGCGTGTGGCAAAGATATCGCGCGCCTCATCAACGCCCGGCGTGGCCACTTGTGCACCACGCCTGGGCGACAGGGTGATCATTTGCACCGCGGCGAGGCGCTGCAGCACCTTGCGAATGCCCGTTCGGCTCACACCAAACACTTCTGATAGTGCCTCTTCTGGCAATTTACTGCCCGGTGGCAGCTGATGTTCCACAATGGCGGTGAGTAACGCCTGATAGATGGGTTCGTCGCGATCATTCAGATCGGCCGCCGTTTTCTGGCCTGTTTCGCTCTTCATTACCTGCTCCGGTCAGTGACTGTGCACAGTCATATCGTATACGTGAAATCAATTTTTTGTATACAAGAAATCAATTCTGGCCTGGATCCTGCAATACCGTTTCACGTTGTGATTAATTTTCCCATGTTGTGAGAGGAGCAGGTTTCATGCCAAATCATTCTGAAGTGACCTCCGGGGTGGCCTCTGGAGCCAACGCCCACTACAGTCCACGCCTGTGTAACGAGGATCTGGCGCCGACGCGCGACCAGAATTGGTCGTGGTATAACATTTTCTCTTTCTGGATGTCGGATGTGCACAGCATGGGCGGCTATGTGGTCGCCGCCAGCTTCTTTACCCTGGGACTGGCGAGCTGGCAGGTACTGCTTTGTCTGTTGGTGGGTATCTGCATCGTGCAGCTGTGTGCCAATCTCGTCGCCAAACCGAGCCAGATGGCAGGCGTACCTTACGCAGTGATTTCACGGCAGGCATTCGGCGTGTTTGGTGCCAATATCCCCGCGGTGATTCGCGGCCTGATCGCCTTCGCCTGGTATGGCATTCAAACCTACTTAGCCGCCAACGCACTAATGCTGGTGCTGCTGAAGTTCTTCCCTTCACTGAGTGGCATGACGCAAAGCAGCTGGCTGGGATTATCTCAACTGGGCTGGTGCTGTTTCGGTGTGATGTGGTTCCTGCAGGCCATGGTGTTCTGGCACGGCATGAGCGCGATTAAACGCTTTATCGATGTGGCGGGTCCGGCTGTCTACGTGGTGATGGTGGCGCTAGCGGGCTGGATTGTATACAAAACCGGCTTTGACGGTATCTCCTTTACGCTGGCCAGCAAGCAGTTGAGCACTGGTGAGCAAACATGGCAGATGATCACCGCCACCGCATTAGTGGTCTCTTATTTCTCCGGTCCACTGCTCAACTTTGGTGACTTCTCTCGCTACGGCAAAAGCATGGGGGAAATCCGCCGGGGTAACCGCTGGGGCCTGCCGTTTAACTTCCTGCTGTTCTCGATTGTCACCGTGGTGATCGTGTCGGGTACGCAGTCGCTGTTCGGCCGCATGATTACCGATCCGATTGAGACCGTGAGCATGGTTGGCAATGATGTCGCCGTCGCGATTGGTTTACTCACCATGATTATCGCCACTATCGGCATCAACATCGTGGCGAACTTTGTTTCCCCGGCGTTCGACTTCTCAAACTGCTCACCGCAGAAAATCAGTTTCCGTACCGGCGGAATGATTGCCGCAGTGGGTTCTGTACTGCTGACGCCATGGAATCTGTTCCAGTCACCGGAGTTGATTCATTACACGCTGGATGTGCTGGGCTCCTTTATCGGCCCACTGTTTGGCATTTTGGTGGCCGATTTCTATCTGATTAAGCGCAGCAAGGTTTACGTGGACGACCTGTTTGATGACACGCCAAAGGGACGCTACTGGTATCGCGGTGGCTTTAACCCGAAAGCGATTGCTGCACTGCTGCCGTCGGTAGGTATTTGCCTGGTGATCAGCTTTATTCCGTCACTGCATGCTGTGGCAAACTTCAGCTGGTTTATTGGTGTGGCATTAGGTGCAGGTTGCTATCGCTGGCTGGCACGCGCCGATCGTGAAGTCTCTGTCGGTACTTACCGTCAGGAAGTGGCGGTGCAGAAGGATTGATCTGATGATCAAGTTGGCGCCGATGCCAGCCTGAAAAAGCAAAAAGCCGATGCATTTCTGCATCGGCTTCTTTAATGATTGGCGGAACGGACGGGGCTCGAACCCGCGACCCCCTGCGTGACAGGCAGGTATTCTAACCAACTGAACTACCGCTCCGCGCTTTGTTCCCCGTCGAGAACGAGGCGAATATTAATGGCAGCCTTATGAACCGTCAATGCTTTTTCTGAGGGAATGAATCGTTTGCCGATTTTTTCGACTTAACGTTGCTTTTCCACGCAAATTCAGCCCATTCAGGCACGCCACAGGCAGCTCCCGCCCTTCTTCAGCACCAAATCCAGACGACTTTCATGTGCGATGATCTCATCATCGCTGGCGTTGACCACGCGTAATCCTGAACTCGGACGCACAATGCGCTGGATGTTATCGCCGGTATTTTGGCTGTTCTGATCGACATCCGCGGAGAAGGCCAGCGAAGTTTGGCCGCCCGTCATCATCAGGAACACTTCCGCCAGGATTTCGGCATCGAGCAATGCGCCGTGCAGCGTTCGTTTGCTGTTGTCGATTTCGTAACGATTACAGAGCGCATCAAGGCTGTTGCGCTTGCCTGGATACATTTTACGCGCCATCGCCAGGCTATCCGTCACCTGACAGAAGGTGTCGGTTTTGCCGATGTCGCGCTTCAGCATGCCAAACTCATAGTCCATAAAGCCGATATCGAACGATGCGTTGTGGATCACCAACTCCGCACCACGGATGTATTCCAGGAATTCATCAGCGATGTCTGCAAACATGGGCTTATCGGCAAGAAACTCATCGGCAATACCGTGTACACCAAAGGCTTCCGGATCCACCAGCCGATCGGGCTTGAGATACATATGGAAGTTGTTGCCGGTCAGGCGGCGGTTAATGACCTCAACCGCACCGATTTCAATGATGCGATGTCCTTCATAGTGCACACCGATCATGTTCATGCCGGTGGTTTCGGTATCGAGAACGATCTGGCGGTTATTTGCAGTGCTCATAGGGCTCGTTTTATGTCAGACTTGGCGTTTTGTCAGAAGGAAGTCTACCAGAGATGCGCAAACAGGTAGAGATATTCACCGATGGATCCTGCCTGGGCAATCCCGGCCCCGGCGGTTACGGCGCCATTTTACGTTATGGCCCGCATGAAAAAGAGTTTAGCGCCGGTTATCGACTCACCACCAACAACCGCATGGAAATGATGGCGGCGATTGTGGCGTTAGAAGCGTTAACGCAGCCCTGCGAAGTGGTGCTCAGCACTGATAGCCAGTATGTGCGTCAGGGCATCACCAGCTGGATTCATAACTGGAAAAAGCGCGGCTGGAAAACGGCCGATAAAAAGCCGGTGAAAAATGTCGATCTCTGGAAGCGACTCGATCTTGCGCTCAGCCACCATGAAATCAAGTGGGAATGGGTAAAAGGCCACGCTGGTCACCCGGAAAATGAACGCTGCGATGAACTGGCGCGCAGCGCGGCCGGTCATCCCACGCAGGATGATGTTGGCTATCAGGTCGAGTCCTGATCCTTTACTTCACGAAACTGGCGCGTGGCATTTACCGTTTGCCTGACCTGCGCTTTGTTTAAGCTCTTCTTCGCTTTGGTGGGCGTTAATGGGAATGTTCGTTTGCGTGCCACCACAATGTTCAGACATCCCAGCGCGGGCAGGTGCGCACTGATCACTTTGCCGCCCTGCCGATGCCACGGCACCACTTGAAAACGAGTGCGATAAACCACTTCATAGTTGAGCAGGCTGAGCCAGTCGAGCAAGCGTACCTGGCTGAACATGCGTCCGCTCCATGGCGCGCGCGCGTGCAAACCCGGGATACCTTTGCTGATACCGAGCAGGCTGAACGGGTTGAACCCGCTGATAATCATCCAACCATCGTCAATCAGGACGCGATCCACTTCTCGTAGCACGCGATGGGGATCCTGACTCCACGCCAGGGTATGCGCCATCAGGCAGGCATCAATCGATTTCGCTTCAAAAGGTAATTGCGTGGTATTGGCAATCACCTGCAAGTCATCGCCCTCAATGCCCACATTTACCTGATGCGATATGGCACACTGACTGGTATTGATTTCTGCGCTAAGGCTGCCAAGTTTAAGCATATGAAAGCCATACAGCTTTCCAAGGTAAGGCTGCAACTGCTGCGTGAGTGCATCGCGAAAATAATCGCCCCATGGCATTTCGCGCCAGGAGCGCGGCGCAGTCAGAATTTGGCGTGTTTTCGCTGGCTTCATGCTCTACCATCATCCTTTTTCTACGACCTGAGAGGTGTTTATGAATCTTACCAGTATTCCCGCGTTGCAGGATAACTACATCTGGACACTGACGGACGATGATAAAAACTGCCTGATTGTCGATCCCGGCGAGGCTCAACCGGTGCTGGATAAAATCAGAGTCAACAAGTGGCAACCGGTGGCCATTTTGCTCACGCATCATCATCACGACCACGTCGACGGCGTCGCCGAGTTACTGCAACACTATCCCGATATGGCGGTTTACGGGCCAGAGGAAACGGCGGATAAGGGGGCAAAACATATCGTCGCCGAGAATGATGAATTTACCCTGCTTGGGCTAAATTTCCGTGTCATCGCAACACCCGGACACACTTTAGGACATATCTCATATTTCACTTCACCTTATCTTTTCTGTGGTGACACGATGTTTTCTGGCGGATGTGGAAGATTATTTGAAGGCACAGCAGAACAAATGTTTGAGTCATTTCAAAAGCTTAATAAACTTCCTGCAGACACCCTGATATGTTGCGCTCATGAGTACACTTTATCCAATATGAAGTTTGCTGCGGCTATTCTGCCTCATGACCCCAAAATTTTGGCAAGGTATCAGCAAATTAAGGACTTACGCGCAGAAAACCGCATCACTTTGCCAACAAAATTGGCATTAGAGCGGGAAATAAATTTATTTCTCCGAACGCAAGATGCTGATTTGCAAAAGGCTTTAGGGACTAATGTTACTTCCTCTCCGTTATGGCAAACTTTCGCTGATCTACGCGAGAAGAAAGACCGTTTTTGATATTTAAGGTTGTGTTGTGTGTACCCCTAACGTATAGTTGCTCGTCTTTTAAGCGAACTATTGACACACACATGAAGGCTAAAGCGATCTTACTCGCCTCGGTCTTGCTGGTAGGATGTCAGGCATCAAGGAATGACGCCAATATCCCCGTACAGCATGCACAGAGCCTGTCTTCAGCTGGTCAAGGTGAAAATGGAAAGTACGGAGATCAATTATTATCGCAGCGCTGGCAGGATGATGGAACAAGCCTCGCAGAAGATACCGATCTCTGGAATCACATTAGTGACGAGTTGAAGATGGGGATTCCGGAAAACCCCCGGATCCGCGAACAAAAAACAAAGTTTTTAAAAAATAAGAGCTATCTCCACGATGTAACATTACGGGCAGAGCCGTACATGTACTGGATTGTCGAGCAGATACAGAAACGTAAAATGCCGATGGAACTGGTACTGCTACCCATAGTGGAGAGCGCTTTTGACCCACATGCAACATCTTCTGCGAATGCCGCTGGCATTTGGCAGATTGTTGCACAAACGGGCAAAAACTATGGTTTGAAACAGAACCAATGGTATGACGGACGCCGCGATGTGGTGGCCTCGACCAAAGTTGCGCTGGATATGATGCAGCGTCTGAACGGTATGTTTGACGGTGACTGGTTGTTAACAGTGGCCGCCTATAACAGCGGTGAAGGACGAGTGCTGAAAGCGATAAAACAGAATAAGGCGCGCGGCAAGCCGACTGATTTCTGGCACTTATCGTTACCACGCGAAACTACGGTCTATGTACCTAAGATGTTGGCCTTGAGTGAAATCCTCAAGAACAACAAGCAGTACGGTATCAAGTTGCCGACTCCAAACGAAAGCCGTGCTTTAGCACGTGTTGAAGTGGGGCAGCAAATTGAACTGACGCAGGCCGCAGATATGGCCGGTATGTCGCTCAACAAGTTGAAGAGCTTCAACGCCGGTTATAAAAATGGCACCACTGCGCCAAACGGACCGCACTATATTATGGTGCCTAAGTCCAACGTTGCTAAGCTGCGCAATTCACTGGCATCCGGTGACATTGCATCCGTGCAGCCTGTTGAAATGGCGAAAGTCAGTGCAGCAGGAAACAACTACACGGTACGCAAAGGCGACACCTTGTCGGCAATTGCTAACAAGCTTGGCGTTAGCGTCAGTGCACTGAAACAGCAGAACAACCTGCGAAGTGCTTCAGTTCGCATCGGTCAGAAATTGACTGTTGGCGGCAAAGCAACGCAGTTGGCTGATAACGGCAACAGCATCACCTACCGTGTACGTAAGGGTGATTCTTTTGCCAGTATTGCAAAACGTCATGGTGTGAACACCCAGGATGTTATGCGCTGGAACAGTGACGCTAAAGACATTCAGCCGGGCGATAAGCTCACGCTGTTTGTGAAGAATAGCGCAACACCTGATACCTAATGCGTCGAAAAGGCTGACTTTTGTCAGCCTTTTTCATTTTCTGCCGTCCACAACCCTTCTCGCCGACACCCTTCAACTCATTCTTTAGTCAGTTGTCAGACAGTATGCGTATGTTAACGCCCGATGGGATACGTTGAATTGAACTCAACCAGCAGTGGATTGTGATCTGAAGCGCGCGTGACCAGCACAGAAGCCTCGCTGACTTTCATATCCCGGTAGAAGACAAAATCTAAAGGACGACCAAACGCTTTACGGCGATGGTCATCCGTGAAATTCACTTCCTGCAATGTCATCTCTTCAGCAAAGCGATAAAGCGCGTTCATGCGCTGGCGGCTCCAGGCGTTGAAATCGCCGGCCATGATCACCGGTCCGCGGTGGTGTTGAATCTGTTCGCCAATCGGCCCGAGTTGCTTGCTGTAGACATCCACGCCAAGGCTGAAATTCACCGCGTGGATGTTGACCACCATCAGCATCTCGCCAGTCGGCAGTGGATAGGCCGTCACCAGCGCCGACTTAGCCAGGCGTAACAAAGGTTCGCGTTCACGCAATGGACAGCAATACACAGGATGCGCAGAAGCCAGCGTCATCACGCCCGAAGGGTGCTGAGGTAAGACGAAGGCAGGTACCTGATCGGCCGCCAGATAGTTACTGGTGGCGAATTTGACCAGTTCAGGGGTGGTTTGTGCTTCCTGGAGTAAAACCAGGTGAGCATCTTTGCCGAAACCTTGCAGCACGGACATCCAGTCTGCCCGCTGCTGCTTGAAGATATTCCACACTAAAACCCGCAAGGCAGGATCCGCAGGTAACGGTGCACCAGGCGGCAGCGCCTGCCCCAGATGCAACATCGCCCCAGGCGGGAATATCCGCTCTGCAGGCTGACCCGCTGTATAACGCATTGCATAAGTTTTCTTTCGCACTTTCCCGCCTGGCTGATTTACGACTACAACTTCACCTGACAGTTATAGGGATTTTAGGGCTGGGTTTCAATTGGCGTTGTTGATTGTCGGAATTAGCTTCACAGCAAAGTGAAGCTAATTCCCCTACTTGCTGGATATCCCACTTTCGGGGTTCACTTCATCTGGCGATTTTTAGTGGCCCTACTCCGCCGCTAATTCTGCACGCGACTTGTCAAGTTGACCGCTCAAACGTACCAGTAATAGCGCGAAAAACACGATTACTGCACCGACCCAAGGCGTATGAGCCAACCCGTAGTGCTCAACGATATGCCCTCCTACTAATGAGCCCAGCGCGATACCAATGTTAAATGCCGCAATATTCAGACCTGAAGCCACGTCCACTGCACCAGGCGCGTAGGATTCTGCTTTTTGCACCACATAAACCTGTAACCCCGGCACGTTAGCAAACGCAAAAATTCCCATCACCAACACTGTCACCAACGCCATATAGTGCGAACTGGCGGTGAACTGAAACAGCAGCAACAATACGGCCAATGCAGCAAAGATCAGCGTTAATGCAGACACTGCGCCATGACGGTCGGCCAGTTTGCCGCCCCAAATATTACCGATAGCCACGGAAATACCGTATCCCAGCAAAATGACACTCACTGCGGAAGGTGAGAACCCAGCCAGCGACTGCATCATCGGCGCCAGAAAAGTGAATGCCGTGAAGACGCCACCATAGCCCAGCGCCGTGATGGTATAAATGAGCAGCAGGCGTGGATTGACCATCACACGAGCTTGTTGTGCCAGCGTGGTAACAGGGGGTTGTGCAATATTAAGCGGCACCAGAATCATACTGCTGACCAATGCAATGACACCCAACAGCGAAACCGCAAGGAAACTTTCACGCCAGCCAAAGTGCTGACCAATCAAGGTGCCCAGAGGTACGCCCGTGACCAGTGCTACGGTTAAACCACCGAACATAATGGCGATGGCACTCGCCGCTTTTTCTTTGCTGACCAGGCTCGTAGCAATTGTCGACCCAACAGAAAAGAAGACGCCATGTGCCAGCCCCGTTAACAAACGCGCAATCACCAGCGTCTCATAGTTGGGAGCCAACCATGCCACCATATTACCTGCTGTGAAGAGCACCATGAGACCCATGAGCAACTGCTTACGCGGCAGCTTTCCAGTTAACGCGGTGAGTACAGGTGCGCCGATCGCGACACCCAGCGCATAGATAGAAACCAGCATTCCTGCTGAAGGCAGTGTGATGCTGAGCTGTTCTGCAATTGTAGGGATCAGACCCACGATAACAAATTCGGTGGTTCCGATAGCGAAGGCGCTGATGGTCAGCGCCCAGAGTGCAAGTGGCATGATTAACTCCCAGAAATGTTTTGATGGGCGTGATTATCGACTCATGCTTTAATGACAAAAAGGTGCAAAGTAACAATAGACTTTTGCTGTGGAGAGCATAATGAAAGCGTCATCAGATGAGTTAAAAGTCTTTATTGCCGTGGTCGAAAGCGGCAGTTTTAGCCGAGCCGCCGAGCAATTACAGATGGCCAATTCAGCCGTTAGCCGCACAGTAAAAAAGCTTGAGAATAAATTGGGTGTGGCATTGCTGACGCGCACAACGCGCCAACTCGCACTGACACACGAAGGTGAGCACTACTTCCGACGCGTGCAAAAACTGATGCAGGAGATGTCTACTGCCGAGAATGAGTTGACGGAGCATCAGCAAGCACCAAAAGGGGTACTGCGCATCGATGCCGCTACACCGGTCATCCTGCATTTGATTCTTCCCATGATTAAACCCTTTCGAGAGCGCTATCCTGACGTTAGCCTGTCGCTGATTTCATCTGAGAGTTTTATCAATCTAATTGAACGTAAGGTCGACGTGGCCATTCGCGCAGGCAATCTGACAGACTCAACTTTACGGGCGCGCTTATTGTTTATCAGTTATCGCAAACTGGTAGCGACCCCGGCATATTTAGCGAAATATGGCGTTCCTACTTCCACAACCGATCTTGCTCACCATGAATGCCTTGGCTTTGTTGAACCATTGCGTTTAAACCGCTGGCCAATTTCAGATAATGGCCGCGATCTCTATGACATTGAGCCGGGAATGTCCTCGAATAGTGGTGAAACTATCAAACAACTGTGCCTTGATGATCAGGGCATTGCTTGCCTGTCCGATTACATGGTCGATAGCGAAATTGCGGATGGAACCTTCATTGAGATATTGGCAGAACAGCGCGTACCCGTTGAAATGCCTTTTAATGCGGTTTATTACAGCGATCTAGGAGTGAGTCAGCGCGTACGCGCCTTTATCGACTTTCTCAGTGAATGGGTTAATCATCAGCCCTGGCGAATGCAGGGCTGATAAAAATCTGACTTAATCCCAGTCTGGTGCAAGGCCTTCAGGACTCACCAGTCTCTGCTGGCGATCCAGGGCCGCGATTTGCGCCATATCTTCCGCATCAAGCTCAACGCGAGCAGCCTCAATGTTACTGGCCAGGTTTTCACGCTTGGTTGATGAAGGAATAACGGCATAGCCTGATTGCATCGCCCAACTCAGCACAACTTGTGCAGGCGTTGCCTGATGCTTTTGTGCAATAGCCTGAATCGTGCCATCCTTCAATGCTTCACCGTAAGCCAGCGTCATATAAGACGTAATATGTATCCCCTGCTGTTTTGCAAACTCGACGACCTCTCGGTTCTGCAGGAAAGGATGCAGCTCAATTTGGTTGGTTGCGATATTTTCGATACCCACCGCTTCAATCGCATCTTTCATTAGCGCAATTGGGAAGTTTGAAATTCCAATTTGTCGTGTCAGGCCCATATCTTTAGCGGCCATTAATGCCTGCATGCTCTCCTTCACTGAGACCGCAGCACCGGGAGATGGCCAGTGAATCAGAGTAAGATCGACATAGTCAGAACGTAGTTTTGACAGGCTCTGCTGCAAACTCGGTATCAGTTTTTCTGCTGAGAGGTTTTCGATCCAAATCTTGGTGGTAATAAACAGTTGATCACGCGCTATGCCACTTTCAGCGATGGCTTGGCCAACAGCAGCCTCATTTTCATAGATTTGCGCGGTGTCGATGGCACGATAACCCAGTTCCAGTGCGGTCTTTACGGAATGAATTACAACATCGTCTTGCAGGCGGAAGGTACCTAAACCAAAGGCAGGGATTGTCATGCTTTCCTCATCGTTTTGTGAATGATTTCGATGAGGAGCATTGTGGCAGCATTATTATTGCTGAAAAATCCGCTTATAAGCAGAAGAATATTGCGATTAAATCAACAATTGAGCTTGGATTTTAGACATGAAAAAGCCCTGACTTATCAAGTCAGGGCTTATCAATTAAGTGGCGGAACGGACGGGGCTCGAA